>DASROS010000126.1:0-8085 GCA_035646775.1 Thermoleophilaceae bacterium
GCGCTTCGGGGCCGTGCTCTACCGGACCACCGAGCTGTTCCAGAAGCTGTTCGGCCTGGAGGCGTTGGACACGCTCCCCGACGTGGCTCGCTTCGACCCCACGCCCGAGGACGAGCGCGAGTTGCGCGACCGGCTGCTGAAAGCCGGCGAGGCACGGGCGGAGAGCTAGGACACGGCGACCAGCGGCTCGGATTGGCGGAACTCCTCCGCCACGTCGCACAGGATCTGCACCATCGCTTCGCTGGCCGGCGAGCGGTAGCCCTCGGCCTGGCGGGCGGCCCAGATCCGCCGTACAGGGGCGTCCTTGCCCAGCGAGCGGGCCACCACGCCGGGGTGGAGTGGGTGCAGCGCCAGGCGCGGGAAGATCGTCACGCCCACGCCCGCTGCCACCAGCGCCTGGGAGGCCATCGTCTCGTCGGCCTCGAAGGCCACCTTGAGATCGAAGCCGGCGTCCTCGCACGCGCGCTCGGTGATCGCGCGGCAACCGTTGGTACGGCCGCTTGCGATCCAGGGCTCGTCCGCCACATCGGCCAGGCGCAGGCGGCGACGTTCGGCGAGCGGGTGGTCGGACGCCAGCACGAGGTCGTACCGGTCGTCGATCAGGTGGAAGGTCTCCAACGACTCGCGCAGCGATTCCCGGAGGGGCGCGTAGTCGTAGATCAGCGCCAGGTCGATCTCGCCGGCGCGTAGGAGCTCCTTGGCCTCGATCGGCTCGGCTTCGACCATGCTCAGCTCCACCTCGGGGTGGCGCTCGTGGAAGGCCGCGACGGCGCGCGGCACCAGCGTGGCACCCGCGCTCTGGAAGCAGGCCAGCCTGAGTCTGCCGCCGCGCAGCCCGGCGAGGGCAGCCAGCTCCTCTTCGGCGTCCTCGATCCGACAGAGGATGGCCTCGGTGTGCGCTACCAGCGCGCGGCCGGCGTCGGTGAGGCGCACTCCCCGCGCCCCGCGCTCGAGCAGGGTGGTGCCGGTCTCACGTTCCAGCGCCGCCACCTGTTGTGAGATGGCGGACTGGGTGAAGGAGAGCGACTCGGCCGCCGCGGAGAACGAGCCGCGAGCCGCGACCTCGCGGAGGACCTTCATGCGACGCACATCCAGCATTAGCCAAGCTTATCTCGACCTGCGGCATTTATCATTTGAACTGATGCCCCGGCGCTGCCATATTCGGAGACGGAGATGACGCGCCGATCGTGGATCCAGTTCTTCCTGCTCGCTGCCATGTGGGGGGCCTCCTACCTGTTCATAAAGGTGGCGTTGGAGGACGTCTCGCCGGCGATGGTCGTGTTCGCCCGCACCGCGCTGGCATCGCTCGTACTGCTGCCCTTTGCCCTGAGGGCGGATGCCCTCTCGGGTCTGCGCGAAAGCAAGGGGGCCTTCCTCCTGCTGGCGCTCCTGCAGGTGGCGGCCCCGTTCATGCTGATCTCGGTCGGCCAGCAGGACATCTCCACCTCGCTCGCAGGCATCCTCGTGGCCACCGCCCCGATCTACACGTTCCTGCTCGCGTTTCGGTTCGAGCGCGAGAATCGCCCCCGCGGCATCGGCCTCGTGGGAGTGTTGCTCGGCGTGGTGGGCGTGGGCCTTCTGCTCGGCGTGGACCTCGATGGCGGCTCGGCCGCCCTGCTCGGCGGCCTGATGGTGGTGGTGGCCAGCCTGGGCTACGCGCTGGGCGCCTTCTACCTGCGCTACCGCTTCTCCGGCACGATGCCGATCGGCACCGTCACGGTCACGATGGGCATCAGCGCGCTCATGACGCTTCCGGTCGCATTGGCCACCTTCCCGTCCGGCGTTCCCGACCTCGAGACGTTCGGGTCCCTCGGCGCCCTCGGAGTGTTCGGAACCGGCATCTCCTTCGTCCTGTTCTACACGCTTATCGCCGACATCGGCCCGAGCAAGACGTCGCTGGTGGCCTACGTGGCGCCGGGGTTCGCGGTCATCTACGGTGTCACGCTGCTGGGCGAGGACTTCACGCTGGCAACGCTCGCCGGTCTCGCGCTGATCCTCGGGGGTTCCTACCTGGCGGCCGAGGCGCGCACGAGCGCTACGCCTGAACAGCCAGCTGCCCACACGCCGCGTCGATATCGCGTCCCCGCGTGAGGCGCACCGTGGCGGGCACGCCGCGCTCGCCCAGAGCAGACCGGAAGGCGTCGATGGCCTCGCGGCTCGATCCCTCGAACTCCGAGTCGGTGGGGTTGTAGGGGATGAGGTTCACCTTGAACGCGCCGCGGGGCTGCAGCAGAGCCGCCAGCTGGATGGCCTGCTCGTAGCGGTCGTTCACGCCGGCGAGCATCAGGTACTCCACGAACACCTTGCGCCGGCGCCGCTCGTGCCAGCGCCGGCAGGCGTCGAGCACGTCGGGCAGGGGGTAGCGGTCGTTCACCGGCATCAGCTCGGAACGCAGCACGTCGTCGGGCGCATGCAGCGAGAGAGCGAGGCGGATGGTGGGACCGTCGTGCTCGGCCAGCCGGTCGATCCCGGGTATCCAGCCCACGGTGGAGATCGTGGTGCTGGAGGGGTGGATGCCGAGGTCGGGCAGCCGCTCGCAGGCGCCCAGCACGGCGTCGAGATTGAGCAGTGGCTCGCCCATGCCCATGAACACGGCGTGGTCGACCTCCTCCTTCCTACGGAAATGAAGCGCCTGGTCGAGGATCTCCGAGGCAGTGAGGTTGCGGCCGAACTTCATCGAGCCGGTGGCGCAGAAGGTGCAGGTCAGCGGGCAGCCGGACTGGCTGGACAGGCACAGCGAGCGGCGGCCCTCGCGGTAGCGCATGAGCACGGCCTCCAGCGGGCGGCCGTCGGTGGTGCGAAACAGCGCCTTCTCGGTGCCGTCGGAGGCAAGCGCCTCGTGGTCGAGCTCGAGGCTGGAGAGCGGCACCCGGCGCTCCAGCTCGTGGCGCAGCTCCTCCGGCAGGTTGGTCATCTCGCCGTAGGAGCCGGCGCCGCGGGCGGCCCACTCCCACACCTGGCGGCAGCGGAACGAGGGCTCACCGAGCTCTTCGAGGGTGCTTTCAAGCAGCGCGAGGTCCACGCTGTTGAGTCTGGCAGCCGGGGTCCGGCTCAGCCGGGCAGCAGGTCGTCGAGCTGCTCGATCAGCCCCGGCTCTTCCTGCAGCTCCCCCGATGGGGGCTGGGACTGCGGCGGTGGCTCGAAAACCGGCGGCGGGTTCTTGGGCGGCGACGGCGGTGGCGCGCCGGGCCGTGCCCGGCGCCTGATGATCTCGCAGCTGGCACGGTGGCGGCTCGGCCCGGTCACGAACCCGTAGTGGCCCCGGACCCGGCGGTCGATGCGCTTGCGCAGCGCGCACAGCGCGTAGGCCTCGGCAAACTGCTCGGCCGGTGGGTTCGCGTCCCGGAACCACCGCTGGCGGCGCTTGCCGATCAGGCGCTTGAAGTCTCGCCGGTCCCTGGCGTTGAGCACCCGCAGGTCGAATAAGTGCCCGAGCTCGTGCATGAGCACCTCCCGCGGGTTTTTCGCGCTGCGCCTCAAGTAGATAGTGCTTCGCCGCTTGGTGAACACGCAGCCGGTGAGCGCGGGCCGCCGGGGGCAGCCGCTGAGCAGGATCCGCACCCGGCCCCTCACGGTGGGCACCTTGGCCCGTTCGGCCCAGCCCGGGTAGGGGCCTGGCAGCGCACGGCCGTTCTGGCCCAGCAGCACGACCTTGCCCGTGGGGCGCTTGGCGGCCTGCGCGGGGGCAGCCACCACGGCTGCCGCGGCGAGGAGGGCTAGGCAGACGAGCAGGCGCAGGGCGCGCATTCTGGCAAAGGCGCGCCGCGCGGGTGGCGCCCGGGCTGAGCACGCCCGGGGACCCTCTACGCTCAGCACCCATGGCCGAGCCGCACGTGAACGGCAAGCGGGTCCTGCTCACCGGAGGCTCGGGCTTTCTCGGCGTGCAGGTGCGCGAGCGGCTGGAGGCGGCGGGTGCGGCGGAGGTGTTCGTCCCGCGCCGCAGCGAGTACGAGCTGACCGAGGCGGAGGCCGTGGCGCGGGCCTATGGGGACGGCCGGCCGGACACGGTGATCCACCTGGCGGCCGAGGTGGGCGGGATCGGCGCCAATCGCGACAACCCGGGCCGGTTCTTCTACGCGAACATGGCGATGGGCCTGCACATGATCGAGGAGGCGCGCAAGCGCGGCGTGGAGAAGTTCGTGCAGGTTGGGACGGTGTGCTCGTATCCCAAGCACACGCCGGTCCCGTTTCGCGAGGAGGAGTTGTGGAACGGGTATCCGGAGGAGACCAACGCGCCGTACGGGGTGGCCAAGAAGGCGCTGCTGGTGATGTTGCAGGGCTACCGCGCGCAGTACGGGCTCAATGGCGTCTATCTGATGCCGGTGAACCTCTACGGGCCGGGAGACAACTTCGACCTGGCCTCCTCCCATGTGATCCCGGCGTTGCTCCGCAAGTGCGAGGAGGCGCGGCTGACCGGTGCGGGGCAGGTGGACTGCTGGGGCACCGGGGCCGCGTCGCGGGAGTTCCTGTATGTGGACGACTGCGCGGAGGCGATCGTGGCCGCCACAGAGCGCCTCGATGGGCCTGAGCCAGTGAACGTGGGGGCGGCAAGTGAGATCACGATCCGGGAGCTCACCGAGCTGATCGCGCGGCTGGTCGGGTTCGATGGCCGGCTGGCGTGGGATCCCTCCAAGCCCGACGGCCAGCCGCGACGGTCGCTGGACACCAGCCGGGCCAGCGAGCTCTTCGGCTTCACGGCCAGCACCAGCCTCGAGGACGGCCTGCGGCGCACCATCGACTGGTACCGCCACCAGGGTCCGGGAAGAGCGGCGGCGGCCGGCAGCGCCACCGTGGCCTGACCTTGCGCCTGGCCAAGTTCCTCGCGCACTCGGGCGTGGCCTCGCGGCGCGCAGCGGAGCGCTTGATCGCCGACGGGCACGTGACGGTGGGCGGCGAGCAGGTGACCGACCCCGCACGAGACGTGGACGAGAGCAGCGCGGTGGCCGTGAACGGCCGCGGCGTGGAGCCCGAGCCGCGCGAGGTGCACGCGCTGAACAAGCCGGCCGGCGTGGTGTCCACCGCCCGCGACACGCACGGCCGCTCCGTGGTGACCGACCTCGTGGAGTCCGACCGGCGCCTGTACCCCGTCGGCCGCCTCGACGCCGACACTACCGGCCTGATCCTGCTGACCAACGACGGCGAGCTGGCCGAGCGCCTGACACACCCCCGGTTCGGGGTGGAGAAGACCTACCGCGCCACCGTGCGCCCGCCCAGGGTGTCCGAGCGCTCGCTGCGGGCCCTGCGCGAGGGGGTCGCACTGGAAGATGGGCGTACCGCGCCCGCCAGCGTGAGCGTGCGCGGGTCGGGAGAGCTGGAGATCGTGCTGCGCGAGGGGCGCAAGCACCAGGTGCGCCGGATGTGCGAGGCCGTGGGCCACAAGGTGACCGCCCTGGAGCGGGTGGCCTTCGGGCCGCTGCTCCTCGGCCGGCTGGGCCTCGGGGACTCGCGCCGGCTGAGCGCCGCCGATGTTGAGCGCCTGCGGGCCGCGGCGGGCTTGTGACGCCTGCCGCTGATGCGTGGTGCCGACAACAACAGCGCAGTGAAGGGAGTGTCAGCGGCCGCTCGACCCCCAGAACATGACAATCGATGGCCTTCTTCAGAAGTGCTCCATGTTCTGGTCGCCAGAGCCACGATTTGTGGAGCACCTCCCAAGACACCGGTCGAGTGTCAGGTTATGGGGCCTGCCCTCGGCGATTACCGGGGGCCGCTTGCTCACAGCTCCCTCTACTGCGCCGTTTTTCGAACTCCCGGGCCCAGTCCAGGTCCGCCCGCACCCCGCGACTGGAACAATCCGCGGCCGTGAAGCTGCGAGCGCTCAGGGGCGCGACCACCGTCGGCGCCAACGACGCCGACTCGATCCTCGAGGGCACCGAAGAGCTGGTGCGCGAGGTGATGAGCCGCAACGAGCTCGACCCGGCCGACATGGTGAGCTGCATCTTCACCTGCACGGCCGACCTCGACGCCGAGTTCCCGGCTGTGGCCGCGCGCCGCTTGGGCCTGAGCGGCGTGCCGCTGCTGTGCGCCCGCGAGATCGACGTCCCCGGTTCGCTCCCGCGTGTGATCCGGCTGATGCTGCACTGCTATGCCGACCCCGATGTGCCCGCACGGCACGTGTACCTGCGCGATGCGGTGGCGCTCCGGCGCGACCTGGAGGGGGCCCAGTGAGCGGCATCGAGTTCAACCGCAGGCTGGAGGCGATCCCGGTCTACCCCGTGGCCGACAGCTACGGCCATGACGGCGAGCTGGTGAAGCTCGCCTCCAACGAGACGCCGTGGGGCCCGTCGCCGCCGGTGATGGGGGCGATACAGGGCCAGCTCGAGACGCTGAACCGCTACCCGGACCCGGACAAGTCGGTGCTGCGGCGGCGGATCGCCGAGCGCACGGGGCTCTCGAGCGAGCGAGTGGCCGTGGGCAACGGCTCCTGCGAGATCCTCCTGGCCGCGGCGGACGCCCTGCTCGAGCCCGGCGCCGAGCTGGTGTACGCCTGGCCGTCGTTCTCGATCTACCCGCACCTGGCGGCGCAGTCCGGGGCCCGCGCGGTGACCGTGCCGCTGGACTCCGACGGGCGCCACGACCTCGAGGCGATGGCGCGCGAGGTGACCGCGGCCACCCGGCTCGTGCTCGTCTGCAACCCCAACAACCCGACGGCCACCGCGCTGCCGGTCGACGAGATCGACGCCTTCGTGGGCGAGTTGCCCCGGAATCTGGCCGTGATCCTCGACGAGGCCTACGTGGAGTTCTCCACGCTCCAGGACCCCGACGACTCCCTCGACCTGCTGGAGCGCCACCCCAACCTGGTGCTGCTGCGCACCTTCTCCAAGGTCTACGGCCTCTGCGGCCTGCGCGCCGGCTACGCGCTCGGGCCCGAGAGCTTCCGCTCCGCCGTGGACCGCGTGCGCCAGCCGTTCTCGGTGAACGCGATCGCGCAGGCGGCCGCCGCTGAGGCGATCCGGCACCAGGACGAGGTCGAGCGCCGCGTGGAGCACACTGTGATCGAGCGCGTGCACGTGGAGTCCGAGCTGGCCGAGCGCGGCCTGGACACCACCGAGAGTCAGGCCAACTTCTCGTGGGTCGCGCTGGGCGACCGTGACGAGGACGCGATCGTGAAGGGCCTGGCCGAGCTCGGCGTGATCGTGCGCGCCGGCAAGGCGCTGGGAGGCGAGGAGGGGCGCCTGCGGGTCACCTACGGCACGCGCCGGGAGAACGACCGCTTCCTCGCCACGCTGGACACGTTGCTCTAAGGCCTCAAGCCCTGCGCGCCGGCTGCCGATCCGTGCTAGAAGTCATGCCGATGCACCGCGACACGCCGACCCGCAGCACCCCCGCCCCCTCGGGCGACCTTCGGCGTGGCCTCTTCACCTATTGGCGATTTAGCTAGGCGTCCGGCCGCGGCGGTCCGTACCGCCAAACGCTGAGAAGCACCCGCCCGGGCGCCCTACATGCGAAGCAGCCGGCTCGGCCGGCTGCGCACGATCAGGTTCCCCCCGACCTGCGTGCAGGTCTTCGCCTCACCACCCGAGAACACCCATCTGACAGGCTTGAGAGGAAATCGTGCGCAGCCGGCCGAGCCGGCTGCTTCGCAAGAGGAACCAAATGGAGATTCACAGCGGACAGCTGGATCGCGTAAGCGACAGGCGAATAGAGCGAGTAGTCCCCCTGATCGCCCCCAGGGACCTGCTCGAAGAGCTGCCGCTCGTGACCGAGCTGGCGGAGGTTGTGGTGCGGGGACGGTCCGAGGTCGCCGACATCCTCGCCGGCACCGACGACCGCCTGCTGGTGGTCGTGGGCCCGTGCAGCGTCCACGACACCGACGCCGCGCGCGACTACGCCGTCAAGTTGAGCAAGTACGCCTCTGAGAACGAGCAGGACCTGTGCGTGGCCATGCGCGTGTACTTCGAGAAGCCGCGCACCACGATCGGGTGGAAGGGCCTGATCAACGACCCGCACCTCGATGGCTCCGGCGACGTGAACACGGGGCTGCGCCTGGCGCGCGAGCTGCTGCTGGAGGTGCTCGGCCTCGGATTGCCGGTGGGGTGCGAGTTTCTGGACCCGATCACGCCACAGTACATCTCGGACACCGTCGTC
>DASROS010000127.1:0-15607 GCA_035646775.1 Thermoleophilaceae bacterium
GCAAACCTGGCCTAGAGCGCGCCCCTAGCCATCCCCGCGATCCTGGGTTATAGTGGCAGCGCTGGGTGGGGCTTCTGTGCGGCAAACCCGCTGGGACTCCACTTGGTACATAGGTTCGGGCGAAGCCGCATCGTATCGGCGCCTCCCGCCGTCCGAACCGCAAGGCCCTTTCAAGGCACGTACCCCTGCCCGTCCTGATGGGGCCGTTAAGGAAACCGCCCGGACTTCGGTTCGGGCGGTTTCTCGTTGAGGGGGCAAACCTCGCTAGGCGAGGTTCGACTTGCGCGGGTAGACGACCTCGGGGTCGGTGAGCACGTTCACCAGCGCGGGCTTGCCCGACGCGAAGGCGCGCTCCAGCGCAGGCTTGAGGTCGGCTGGCTTCTCCACCAGCTCGCCGTGCCCGCCCAGCGCCTCGACCACCTGGTCGTAGCGGCACTCGGGCTGCAGCTCCGCGGCCACCGAGTACCCGTAGAGGAACTCCATCGGGTGCTTCTCCAGCGCCCAGATCCCGTTGTTGCCCATCACCGCGACCACGGGCACGCCGTGGCGCACGAGCGTGTCGAACTCCATGCCCGCGAAGCCGAAGGCGCCGTCGCCGAGCAGCAGGCACACCTGTTTGTCCGGATTGGCCAGCTTGGCCGCCAGGGCATAGCCCGGCCCGGCGCCCAGGCAGCCGAACGGGCCCGGATCCATCCAGCAGCCGGGCTCGTAGGTCTCGATCACGCGGCCGGCGTATGAGACGAAGTCGCCGCCGTCGCCGATCACCACGGCGTCGCGGTCCAGCACCTGCTGCAGCTCTGAGTACAGGCGCAACGGGTGGAGCGGCGCGCGGTCGTCGGCGAAGTCCTCGCGCTCGCCGGAGCGCTTCTCGGTCTCGGTCTCGCGCAGCGCCCCCACCCACGGCGAGCGGTCGGGCCCGCCGGCTGCGCCCTCGCGCAGGGCGTCCAGCGTCGCGGGAATGCCGCCGTAGAGCTCAACGTCGGGCTTGCGCGGCGGCTCGCGGTCGGTCTGCGCGGAGTCGAACAACACGATGTTGGTGTCGTCACCGAACGAGCCCCCGAAGCCCAGGCGGAAGTCCATCGGCACCCCCACCACCAGCGCCACGTCGGCCTCCTTGAGGCCCTGTCCGCGCGCGCGTGAGAAGTACATCTCGTGGTCGGCGGGCATGCAGCCGCGGCCCAGGCCGTTGACGAACACCGGCACCGACAGCTCCTCGGCCAGCGCCCGCAACGCTGTCTCGCCGTGGGCCCAGTAGAGGCCGGTCCCGGCCATGATCACCGGGCGCTCGGCGCCGCGCAGCAGCTCGATCGCGCGCTCGGTGCCGTCCGCGGCGGACAACTCGAGCGGGTCCGGCAGCGACGGTGCGGCGTCGGCGTCCACCTCGGCCTCCTGGAAGACCACGTCGAGCGGGAAGTCCACGAAGGCCGGTCCCGAGGGCGGGCCCAGGGCGGCTGCCATCGCCTCGTCGAACAGCGCCGGGATCTCCGCGGTGGAGCCGGCCGTGACGGCCGAGCGGGTGAGCGGCGCCACGAACGGTACGTGGTCGATCTCCTGAAGAGCGCCCTGCCCCCAGCGCATGGCCGGGGCGCGGCCGCCGAGCGCCACGAGCGGCGAGCCGTTCTGCAGCGCCGAGCCCAGCGCGCTCATGGCGTTGGTCACACCGGGGCCGGCGGTCACGGCGCACACGCCCACCTGGCGCGTGGCCTTGGCCCAGCCCTCGGCCGCGAAGGCCGCCGACTGCTCGTGGCGCACGTCCACGATGTCGATGCCCTCCTCACGGCAACCGTCGAAGATCGAGAAGAGGTGCCCACCGGAGAGCGTGAACAGCTTCGTCACGCCGTGGGCCTTGAGGCGCTTGGCCACGAGCCGCCCGCCGTGCAGCGCGGTGGTCTGCTGCTGCGTCGCCATGGGGGCGGCGAGCCTATCCCAATAACGTCCGCGTCATGACCGACACCACGAGGGAAATCAGGCTGGCTTCGCGACCCGAGGGCGAGCCGGTGCCGGACAACTTCGAGCTGGCCGAGGTGCCGCTGCCCCAGCCGGGCGCGGGCGAGGTGCAGGTGAGAAACAGCTATCTCTCGGTGGACCCGTACATGCGCGGGCGGATGCGCGACGCGAAGTCCTACGTGCCCCCGTTCCAGGTGGGCGAGGTGCTCCAGGGCGGCGCGGTGGGACAGGTGGTGGCCTCCAACGGCGCCGACCTCCAGGAGGGCGCCTGGGTGCAGTCGATGAACGGCTGGCGCGAGCACTACACCTCCGACGGTTCCGGCCTGCTACCGGTGGACCCCGACCTGGCCCCCGTGTCCACGTCCCTCGGTGTGCTCGGCATGCCCGGCCTGACCGCCTGGTACGGCCTCACCCAGATCGGCAACCCGAAGCAGGGCGAGACGGTGTTCGTGTCGGCCGCCGCGGGTGCTGTGGGGAGCGTGGTGGGCCAGCTGGCCCGGCTGCGCGGGGCGCGCGCGGTGGGCAGCGCGGGCTCGCCGGAGAAGGTGGCCTTCCTCACCGATGAGCTCGGCTTCGACGCCGCCTTCGACTACAAGCAGCAGGACCTGAACAGGGCGCTGCGCGAGCACTGCCCAGACGGGATCGACGTGTACTTCGACAACGTGGGCGGCGACCACCTCGAGGCGGCGCTGACCCGGCTGAACACCTTCGCCCGCGTGCCTCTGTGCGGGATGGTCTCGGCCTACAACCTCAAGGAGCCCCCGCCGGGCCCGCGCAACCTCGCCTCGCTGCTGGTGAGCCGCGCGACGATCACCGGCTTCATCGTGACCGACCACTATGACCGGTACGCGGAGTTCGCCCAGGAGGTGGGTGGCTACGTGGCCAGCGGCGAGCTGCGCTACCGCGAGACCGTGGTGGACGGCATCGAGCGCATGCCCGAGGCCTTCATCGGCCTGCTGCAGGGAGACAACACGGGCAAGATGCTCGTGCGCGTGGGACCCAACCCCAGCTGAGTGCGACGGCGGCTCAGCCGGCCGTGGCAGCCGAGTGCTGTGAGGCCGCCTCGAGCGACTCCACGTTGCGCGGCAGCACCTCGACCTGCGCACCGCGCGGGCCGAAACGCACGTGCAGCACGGCGCCGCCGTGGCTGCGGGCCAGCGAGCGGGCCTCGGACGCGGCCTCGCGCAGGCGCGCGGTGCGCACCTCGCAGGCCTCCAGAAAGCGCTCGGCCAGGCCGCTCTCGGCCTCTTCGGCGTCCACCTCCAGCTGCTCGGAGCGGAAGCCGCCCGAGGTGACGCCGGCGGTGGGGCTGATCAGCACGGTGGCCATGTCGTCAGTGACCAGCCGCGCCTCGCTGGCCACGGCCTTCAACAGCCCGGCCGCGGTGGCGCCGCGGCCCAGCTCAGCCACGATGTCGGCCAGCCGCGGGCGCCCGAGGATGCCGTCCTCGGTGCGCGACTCGGCCAGCCCGTCCGTGTAGAGGCACACCACCGAGCCGGGCGGCAGCGGCAGCGTGGTCTGGCGCACGCCGGTGCGCAGCTGCAGGCCGATCGGCGGCGACGACGCTGCCAGGATCGGCTCGGGCCGCGTGGGTCCCACCACGATCGGCGCCGGGTGGCCGGCGCACGCGTAGGTGAGCGACCCGTCGGAGGGGTCGTGCACCGCGATCACGACCGTGGCGAAATGGCCGTCGAGGTGCTGGTCGATCACGCGGCCCGCCACCTGGAGCGCGGTGCGTGGCTCCAGGCCGGCCTCGAGGTAGGCACGCAGCGTGAAGCGCGCGAACGCGGTGCGCCCCAGGGCCTGGCGTCCGTGTCCGGATACGTCGCCGAGGATGAAGGCGGCCTTCCCGCCCGGCAGCGTGAGCGCGTCGTAGAAGTCGCCCCCCGCGCCGGGTCCGTCCGACGGCCGGTAGGCCACAGAGGTGCGTACGGCTCCCACCGTGCCGGGCACCGGCGGCAGTAGAGCGGTCTGCAGCAGGCCCACCTCCTGCAGCAGGTCGGCGCGCTGGCGGTCCAGCCGCCTCGCGCGGCCGGCCACGAGCAGGTAGCCGCATCCCAACAGGGCCGAGATGCCGGCGAGCACTGCCAGCAGGATCTTCAGCGGCTTGGGCACCACCTCGACGATGTCCCTGACGGTGCGCACGACCGGCGACCCGGCCGAGTCCTTCTCGGGCTCGTCGGCGCGGGACCGCTCCCCACCCGTCCTACCGGCCGTGTTCTTGCCCGCCGGGTCCTCGCTGGAGGCCAGGCGGAGGCCCGTGGGGCGAGCGCCGTCCGAGCTCCCGCTCGCGCGTGCGCCCAGCACCGAGCTGCGCCCGGGGCTCGACACGGGGCGCGACCGGCGGGCCTCGCCACCGCCCGTGCCCATCCGGATGCTGCGGGTGCGCCTGCGGTTGGCGGCGGGACGGTCGCCCGTCAGCCGGATGGGAGGGGCGGGCGAAGCGGCGGGCTGGGTCGTGGGCGCGGGAGTGCTCTGGACGGGCACCGCAGCGGTGCTCGGCGACTCCGTGGACTGGCTGCGCTTGGGGATGCTGACCCCGTCATCGTCCTCGTCGTGGCCCCCGTGATGGTGATCGTCGTGGTGATGTCCGCCACGCAGCTTCGGCGCCTCCACGGGCGCCGCCACCGGAACCGACTCGGGCTTCGCGTCCCTGGGCGCCCTGACCTGCTTGAGCGCCTTGTCGGGCTTGCGCGCACTGGCCACGCCAGCGATCCGATCGCCGGCGACGAGCGCAAAGAGCGCTACCAGGATCAGAACGACAACGGTGAAGCGAAGATTTCGCAGCCGGGGCCGTGCGCGGGAGGACGACCGTGAACCAGTCACCCTCATTCCCTCGGGACATCAGGCCTCGGCGATGAGGCCCGTCGTGGCTGGGGTAGGACGTTCGTCCAGCACCGACGCCGCGTAGATCGGCACCGGGTCGCGCTTTCCCTTCAGCGGAATGGCACCGCGCTGGGAGAGCACCACGGCTTCCGGGCGCTCCCACCGGGCTGCCCGGGAAGTCCCGTGGGAGTCGCGGCGGGGGGCCGGCTAGTCGTTGGGGTCGGCGTCGCGCGTGCCCTCGACGCCCTGGGGCGCCGACTTGTTGGGCGCGCGGCCCCGGCGCAGGCGCTGGATCACGGTGCCGTCGTACAGCGACTTCGGCGCAACGAAGCACACAGGCCGCTTGCCAGAGTTCTTGTTGAGCGGAATCGGCTCGTCGAGGTTGTCGTCGGGGTTGGGCTTCTCCCCGCCCGCGGGCGCGCAGTCGATGCTCTCGTAGCCGCCCAGGGCCAGCGTGCGGTTGAGCGCGTTCGGCTGCAGGTAGGCGTTGCCGCGGTCGAAGTCCGGGCGGTTCTCGAACCTCATGAACGAGCGTCCCTCGATCAGGCCGGTGTTGGTCTGGTAGCGCTCACCGCCGAAGTTGCCGGAGATGTCCGACGCCGCGTTGGAGATGAAGCCGGCGATCCGTGCCTGGTGGAAGTTGCCATAGCTCAGGATCGGGTTGAGCTCGTCGAGGAACACGTTGAGGCCGCGGAAGACCGGCTCGGCCCCCCTCAGCACGCGCTCCAGGTCGGGCAGGCTGCGGTCGCCGGCCTTGATCAGCGGGTCCAGGTCGCGGAACAGGCCCTCGAGGTCGGGCGCGAGGTCACCCAGGTC
The DNA here is from genome assembly GCA_035646775.1 of Thermoleophilaceae bacterium. Classification (GTDB taxonomy): domain Bacteria; phylum Actinomycetota; class Thermoleophilia; order Solirubrobacterales; family Thermoleophilaceae; genus JAAYBF01. The sequence goes on from DASROS010000127.1 coordinate 5,590, forward strand.
GCGGACCGTCGGGCCGAGGTTGTCGGCCGAGGGCTTGAGCGCGTTCACGAGCGGCCGGGTGTCGGTCGAGAAGGTCTGCAGCCTGGCCATGGTGGCCTTGGACTCGTCCAGGAAGGTGGGGAACACCTGGAAGATGTCCGCAAGTGCCTCGTCGCGCGAGGCCGTGGCCTCGAAGGTGTTGTTCGCGTTGACGATCAGGTCGCCCAGCGCGCCCTCGCGCTCGTTGATGGCGCCGAACACCCGCCCGGTGTTCTTCACCAGGCGCTTGACCGCCATCTGCTGCTGGTCCAGCTCCTCGAGCAGCGTTGCGCCGTCCACGGCGAAGCCCTCGATGTTCCCGAAGGCGTCGTTGAGGTCCTGGCCGCGGCCGTTGTCGATCGCCTTCGAGAGCTCGCGCACCCACTGCTGGAACGCGGTTCGGGTGGGCTTGTCGAAGGCCTTGAAGATCTCGTCGAGCTCCACCGTGGGCTCCACGTTGACGTTCGCCAGCCGCTCACCGTCGGGCAGCGGCGGCCCGTCCGCGTTGCCGGTGGAAAGCTCCACGTAGGTCTCGCCGAGCAGCGTCTTCTGGCGCAGGATCGCCCGCGAGTCCACCGGCACGGGCGCGTATGGCTCCTTGATCTCGATCTCGGCCAGCGTGCGCGCGCCCGCCTTCTCCAGCTCCTTGGTCTTGACCTTGCCCACGTTTACGCCCGCGATGCGGACGTCGGCCTCGGCGGCCAGCGTGGCCGCCTCCGGGAAGGAGACCTGCATCCGGTAGCCCTCGGGCCGCAGCGGGATCGAGCCACCGAAGGCCAGCCAGAGGAACAGCAGGATGCCCACGCAGGACATCGAGAACACGACCATCGCGAGTATCCGACCGAGGCTGGGGGTCTCTTTGACCATGGCTAGGGGAGCCCCACCGGGAGCGTCGGGAGATTGGGGATCGGAAGCTCGGGCAGCGCGCCGGTGGGCGTGCCCGAGGGCGAGCAGAGGCCGAGCGCGCCCAGCTGGTCCACCACGGGCTTGAGGCCCTCGTTGAGCGCGGTGACCGTGGTGCAGTTGACCGAGCCGAGCGTCACGCGGCGGAACACGCCCTGGCCGTCGGCCGTGGCGAACAGGCCGGTGGTGTTCTGCGCGGCCCAGGCGAGCCAATACAGATAGCCCTCGTCGCGGTCGCGGTCGCGGGCGAAGTCCCCGCCGAGCTTCTCGTTGCCGTTGGCGTTGAAGGCGCCGATGTTGAAGAACCGGTTGAGCTTCTCGAACGATTGGGTGAGGTCGGGGGCAGCCTTGTTGAAGTTGCGCGCCGCCAGGCCGAGGTCGCGCGTGAACGGACCCGCCACCCGTGCGAACGGCCGGATCTGATCGCGTATCTGGGGGGTGGCTTCGCGCACGAACGGGAGCACCGCGGCGTTGGTCTCGTCCAGCTGGCGGAAGGGCGGGCGCAGAGCCTGCAGCGCAGGGCCGAGGCGGTCGCCCAGGGTGTCGACCTTGGCCAGGGTGGACTCGGTCTGGCGCAGCGAGCCGGGCAGCTGGCGCACCGCGTCGGAGATCTCGGCGTCGGCGCCCGCGAGGGCATCGAAGACCTCGTTGGACGAGCGCACCAGCCGTACGATCTCGCGGTCCTTGGTGGACACCTCCTTGGTCAGCAGCCCGTACTTGTTGATCAGGTTCTTGAGGTTCGTGCGCCGCCGCGCGATCGCGCTTGTCACGCGCGCGGTGTCACGGTTGAGCGGCCCGAGGCGGGCGAAGGTCTCCTGGAGGTCGTTGCCGCGACCCGCCAGTCCCTTGCCGGCGCCGGAAACCAGCAGCTTGAGGTAGTCGCGCGTGTCATCGTCGAGGGCCGACAGGACCTCGTCCGGATCGATGTCGGGCGCGGTGTTCTGAGAACTGATGCGCCCGTTCGCCGGCAACGGCTTGCCCGTCCCTGGGTCCACCTCGATGAACATGTCCTTGAGGCCGGTCTTGGTGCGCAGCAGCGCGGTGGCGTCGCGCTTGATGTAGCCCTTGTACTTCGGCTCGAGCTCCATCGTGACCACAGCCTTGCCGTCCTGAAGCTCGACCTTGCCTATCTGGCCGATCTCTACTCCGGCGGTGCGCACGGTCTGCCCCTGCCCCGGCTGGACGGCCTGGGCGTCGGGCAGCTCCACCTTGACCTGCACGGGCTTGTCCTCGACGAGCGGGAAGCGCAGCCGCTGGTTGGACAGGATGAACACGCCAATCCCTCCGGCCAGCAGAATCAGGGCGAGGATCGCCACGAAGTCGCCGAGGTGCTCCGAGAGCGCCTTCTTCATCGTCCTGCCTCGGGGTCGGAACCGCCGCCGCGCGACAGCAGGCGAGCCCGGCGCGCGATGATGCCGTCGATGAAGTCAGTGACCGAGTCGCGGACCTCCTCGAAAGCAGCCGTGGCAACGGCCGGGCTGGGCTTGGCGCTGACGGGCGGCTCGCCGTCGGCGCGCGGCGTGAGCGTGCCGTCCGGCGCCACGTTGGCGGCGGGGGCCTGGAGGTCGGGCAGCTCCTGCGTCTCGCAGGGCACGTCCGGGCGCCGCGGCGGCAGCACCTGGCCGAAGGTCGTTGGCGGAGCGGGACGCACCTGCGGCGCGAGCGGCGCCGCGGAGGTGTGGAAGTAGCTCTGGTTGGCGTCGGACTGGCGGCTCTCGCCCGACAGGCCGACCAGGCCGCGTTGGAGCTTCTGCAGGACGGTGCCCGTGTTGTCGGCGTAGTCGGGATCGTCGAAGGGCAGGTTCACGAAGGGCACCAGCACGTTGTTGGTGCAGGCCGACAGCGCGCGACCCTGTGCGAACAGGCCCACCGAGCGGCGGTTGAACCTGGTCAGGCGCGGGATCTGTAGCCGCAGCTGGCGGGCGGCGGCCTGCAGCTCGTCGGGGCCCACCAGCAAGCGCGCCTGGCGGATGAACGGCAGTGACGCCCTCAGCGTGGGGCCGCTGGAGCGCACGCCCGGCAGGGCGTCCACCGAGAACTGGCGCAGGTCGGGCAGCGAAGCGTTCAGTGACTGGAGTGCCGGCGAGCCCACCCGCAGAACGTCGCGCAGCGCCGGGATCGAGGCCTCCAGCGCCACGTCCTCGCGCGCCAGGGAGCCGGCGAAGGTGTTGAAGTTGGTGACCAGGTCCTTCAGGGCGTTCTCGTCGCGCACGAGCGCGGCGAAGGTCTTGGCCTGGCCCTTCATCAAGCGCTGGAGGTCGCGCGAGGGCTCCTGGCCGAGGGTGGCGTCGTTGGCCAGCGACAGGTTCCTGAACGCCGACTCGCCATAGCGCAACGACTCGTTGAACCCGCGCGCGCCCTTGCCGGACAAGCCCTGCGAGTACTCCTTGAGGAACACTTGGAGATCGGAGCGGGTATCGGACCGCAGCGCGGAGAGGACGTCACCGAGCTGGACGGGCGCGGCGGTCTGGTTGATCGGGATCGGCTTGCCGCCATCCGGGATCGTCGGAGCCGAAGGCGATCCGGGCTGGATGTCGACGAAGAAGTTGCCCTCCAAGAAGACGCGTGGGCGGATCTTCAGCTCGGCGTCCTCGTGGATCGGCAGGCCCGGCTCCAGGACCTCCATCTCGACCCGGGCGGCGCCGTTGTTGCGCCCGGTGAGCGGCTCCACCTTCTTGACCTTGCCCACCTCCACGCCTGCGATCCGCACCGGCGAGTTGGGCTTGAGGTTGTTGGCGGTCTCGAAGACGGCGGTGAGCTTGTAGGGGGCCGAGAACGGGTTGTTCTTGGTGAACGCGAAGAACGTGGCCACGGCGATCAGCCCGACGGCGATCAGGCCCGCGGTGAACCGGGACATGCCGCGGTCCCTGGGATGCCGGCGCTTGCGCCTCATCGGACCCTCAACTTGTCGACGTCCTGCAAATTCCTGAGCCCGAGGGCACGCGACACGTACGTGCCGCCGGACAGGCCCGGGTAGTTGTTGATCGCGATCGGGAAGTTGCTGCTCGTGGGAGTACCGTCGGAGATCGTGCCGCGGCCGAAGTTGCGCACCCAGGGATCGGTGAGCCGGCGCGGCAGGCCGACCTGGCCGTTCTGACAGTCGGCGTTGCCCTGGGCGTCGATCGCGGGCTGGAAGGGCGTCACGAAGGCGCGGCCCGCAGGCTCATCCAGGTAGGTGGCGCCATACGGGCCGTCCGGCGCGCTGAAGCCGGGCGCGTTAGCTCCCGCCGGCGGGATGTCCCACGCTCGCGAGTTCTGGGTGTTGCCGATCGTGTTCGGCTGCTCGCCGTTCACCGTCTTCACGCCCTGGTTCTGGATCGTGCCGCCCGGCGCGGCCTGGGACTGGTGCTCGCCGAGCTCGTGGAAGAAGTAGTTCGCGTAGCTGCACACCGTCTGGTACGGGGCGATGAACTCGAGCGCCGGGCGCGTGACGGCGAGCGTGGTGCGCAGGTCGCGGATGGCCATCAGCGTGTTCGGGTTGGCGAACAGGTCGTCGAGCTCCTCGAAGGCGCCGCTGAGGTCCTCGTTCAGCCCAACGGTGCGCGGGAGGACGGGAGTGCCTACGTCGAAGGCCCGGTTGATCGCGGGCAGCGAGCGCGGCAGCTCGTTGACCGCCGGGCGCAGGCGCCGCGAGAGGTCGGCGAAGTCGTCCAGGAACGGGCGTTGGACGCGGAAGGACCGCACCGACACGTCGATCGTGGAGGGCGACTTCTCGATCGTCTGCTGCAGCGCCGTCGGGTCGCGGCCGATGGCGTCGAAGGTGGTGGCCATGTTGGCGAACAGGTCGGCCTGGATCTTGGCCACCGGCGCCACCTGCGCCGAGGTGCGCCCGATCTGCAGGAAGAACTGGTCCAGCTCGGTGTCCGGGTCGTTGAGGTTCTGCATCACCGGCGTGAGGTGGGTGAACAGCGGGTTCAGCGCCTGGATCGCCGAGTTGATCGAGTTGCCGCGCCCGACGAAGGCATCGCCGAAGCCCTCGAGGGCGGCCTGGGAGTCGCGCCGGGTCTCGGGCTGGAAGGTGTCGAACACGTCCTCGAGCTCCAGGCCCTCGCGCGCCTGCGCCAGCGGCATGCGGTCGCCGGTCGTGTAGCTCTCGCCGGACTTGCCTGGCGTGATCTCCACGTACTTCAGGCCGAGCGCCGATCGCGGGCGCACGGCGATGATGGTGTCCTTGGACAGCGGCTCGACGGTCTTGTCGAGCGTCATCGAGATCACGGCCGCCGAGCGGCCGCCGATGCGCCTGGGCACGATGTCGGCGACCACGCCCACGCGGAAGCCTCCCACGCGGATCTCGTTGCCCTTGACGAGCTTGTTGCCGGTCGGGATCTCGGCGTCGAGGTCGTAGGTGGGCACGAACGGCAGGCCCGCGTTCGCGTTGTAGGCGATGAAGACGGCGATGATCGTCACCAGCACGGTGACGGCGCCCACGAGCACGGGGCTGGCCACCAGGCTCGCTGTTGAACCGCGGCGGCTCATGGCGCGAGGAGGTAGTCGAGGAGCTGGTCGGCGCTGGGCTCGCCGGGCTGCACGGGAACCTGGTCGCGCGCCTCACCGGTCTTGTCCTTGGTGGCGCCCGGGAGCTCGGGCACGCGGTTGAGCAGGTCGGTGAGGCCCGGGGGCAGGGTCACCTGCGGCTTGGAGATGTCGCGCTGTCCGGGCAGCGCGCCGGCCTCCGGCTGGCCGGTGCCGCGGCGCTCGCCCACCTTGCGCGCGGGCCTTCCGGCCTCACGGGCGATGCTCGCGGCGGAGCCGCCGACGCTGGGGTCGGGCGCGTTGATGCCGGGCTGGTGCGGGCCGAGCCACTGGTTGCAGTCGCGCTGGTGCGCCTCGATCTCGGCCTTCTCCTCGCCCGAGGCCCGCATCGGCGACCGGTTCTCGTACTCGGAGCACTTGGTCACGGTCAGGCCCAGGCGCAGCACGTGGCCGAGGTCGTCGTAGCCGTTGATGCTCAGGGTCTGCCAGAAGAAGTAGTTCCAGAGCGACTCGAAGCCGGTGAAGCCGCCGCGGCCGCCGTTGTTCTGGCTCGGGTCGGAGGCAGGCGGGGCGTCGACCTTGCCGCGGGCGTCCTTCTCACCCGGCGAGTTCTCGTCGATGGCACGCCGGCGGTCGTCGAGCGACTCCAACAGCTGGCGCAGGGGTCGCGCGGTGCCCGGCGCGTCAGCAGCCAGGCGGCGCAGCTCGGCCACCTCGTCGGCGCCGCGCTCGAACGCCCGCCTACCCACGTCGGAGGTCTTGCCCAGCGAGCGGATCGCCGGGCGCGAGGCCTCCGAGAACGGGCCGAGCTTGGTGAGGAAGCGGTCCAGGTCAGGAGCGGCGGCCTGGGCGTCGGCCAGCAGCGGGATCTGCTCGTCGGCCAGGCCCTCGAGCGAGGCCATCGTGGGTCGCAGCTCGGCCAGGAAGCCGGGCAGCTTCTTGAACGTCTCGCGCAGCTCGGTGCGGCGGGAGGCGCTGATCTCGGCGGTCCGGCCCGCCTCCTCGATCCAGCGGGTGACCTCGCGTTTGCGCTTCTCCAGCTGGGCCACCACTGTGTCGGAGTCCTTGATGAAGTTCTCGATCACCCGGTTCTGGTTGCCGAGGATCCGCAGCGTCTTGCTGGTCTCGCGCAGGCCGGGGTGGGCGCGCTTGAGGACCTCCTGGAGGTCGTCCGGGCGACCCGCGAGGCCGGTGCCCAGCTCGGTGATGATCATCCGGAGGCGCTCGCGGTAGGGGCGGCGCAGGACGTTGTTGATGAGGTCGGTGGGGATGGTCGAGGTGGTCTGCTCGACTGGCACCTTCGCCCCCTCCTTGAGCTTCTCGCTCGACTTGCCCGGCTGGCAGTCCACGTAGTACTCGCCGATCAGCGACTGCGGCTTGATCGAGCACGCGGCGTCGGAGCGAAAGTCCCCGAAGCCGGGCTCTGAGATCTCGGCCGTGACCACGGCCTTGGGCGGCGAGTCGTCCGTGGCGCTGAACTTGGTGGTCTTGCCGGCCTTGACGCCGCCGACGCGGAAGTCGCCCCCCTCGGTGAGGCCGAACGCGTTGTCGAACACGATCCTCACGGTCTTGCTCTTGGACCCGTCGTCCTTGGCGCCCGCGAGCACGGCGGCCGCGCCGACCACGAGCACCACGAGGAAGGCTGAGAGCAGCCGCCTCATCGCACCGCCCGGTCGGACTCGCGGCAGCCGAGCGCGTTCTGCTCGGCCTGGCTCAGCACGTTGGACCCGTCCGGCGCGGGCACGTCGGCGCCGCCGGGGCAGCGCCGGAACTGGCTCGTCTTCGGGGGCGCGAACCCGTTCTGCGGGAAGTTCTCCGCGAAGCTGAACTGGCCGCGCCCGATCGCGCCGTTGGCGTCGAAGAAGCCGCCCGTGGTGGAGAAATCGTCGAACCACCCGAAGAAGTCCGTGGTGTAGGGCCGCGCGAAGCCGATCACCGGTGACGCGTTATCGAGTGCCTCGACGGTCTCCGGGAAGGCGCCCTTGGTCTCACCCACGCTCACCTTGCGGTTGCCGGGCGCGATCGTGCGGCGCTTGGTCTCCACCGCTATGTCCGCCAGCGGCGGCACCGTGGCGAGGAAGTTGATGAGGTCGTTGTCGCGGCCCGCGCGGCGTACGGTGAGCCGCAGGTCGCGGACGGTGGGCTCGGCGTCGGCGGCGAACGCGCGCGCCTGCGAGAGGAACGGCGCCAGCTGCTTGGCCACCGGCTTGGAGGCGTCCACCAGCGGGTCTACGTCGTCCAGCGCGGCGCGCAGGTTCACGAACGTCGTGTTGGCGCGCCGCATGAACGGAGGCAGCCGCTCGATCGACTCGGCCAGCGCCAGCTTCTGGTTACCGAGCGCACGGGTGGTGTCGTTGAGGTTGCCGATCAGCCCCGAGAGGTCGTCGCGGCGCTCAGCCAGTGCGGTCACCAGCCGCGAGCTGTCGACGAGGAAGCGCTCGAGCGTGGGCTGGTCCTTGCTGAGCTCGTTGAACAGCCGGCTCGAGGTGGAGAACGCGGGGTTGAGGTACTGGAACGCGTCGTTGGCGTCCTGGCCGCGGTTGGCGAACTGGCGCGCCTGTCCCTTGAAGAAGTCCTGGAGCGCCTTGCGGGTCTCGGGGTCGATCGTGTTGAAGAGCTGGTCGAGGTCGACCGCCGTACGGGTGCGGGCGATGTCGATCCGGCCGCCGTCCTTGATCTCGGCGGCGCCGTTGGGCGGCAGGGTGAGATCCACGTAGCGGTTGGCGATCCCCGACAGGGAGAACTGGCGGATCGCGGCGCGCGTGCCCTCGCGCAGGGGCGCGTAGGAGTCCTTGATCTTCAGCTTGATCGCCGCCTGGCCGTCGGGCGTGATCTTGAGGTCCTGCACGGTGCCGATCGCCGTGCCGCCGGCCTGCACGGGGTTGCCCTTCACCAGCTGGCCGGCGTTGATGAACTTGGCGGTGACGGTGTAGCCGCCACCGGATCCGCCGCCGAAGAGCACGAACGCGACGAGCACGACGGCAGCGATCACTGCGCCGATGCCGGCCACCCGCCCGATTCCGCTCACGATCGCATCTCTCTCGAGATCCCTCTCCCTCTGGTCTAGCGAGCCCGCTTCGTGCGATGCCTCCCTGGTCGCAGCGGCACGAACCTAGCGCAGTCCAGGGAACCTCGTCGGGCTTCTTGTTGCGAAACGGGCACGGTTTGTTGAGCCAGTGTTAAGGCGCCAACTAGCCCAGCAGCGCAGCCAGCACGAGCACCACGACCACCAGGGCGATGCCCGCGGCCACGAAGCTCACCGGTTTCTTGTCCGCCCAGAAGTCGGGCTTCGCGCGATCGCGCGTGTATCTGCCCTCGGGAGGCTCGCCCACCCAGTCGTCGTCTTCGTCGAAAGCGGACACAGTGCCCGGGGTGGGACTCGAACCCACACGCCTCGAGGGCAAGGGCTTTTAAGACCCCTCCGTCTACCGTTCCGGCACCCGGGCAAGGCGAGTCTAGGGCGCTCCCGGCGCAACTTCTCCGTTGCTAGTGTGTCCTGACGTCCGGGGGAGCTACTTCCCAGGATCGCGCGTGGAAGCTTCTGCACTAAGACACCGGGCCGCGCTGCCACTGGGCGGCCGCTCGCCGCTGCTGCGACTGCAGAGCGACGAGAAGCTCGTGGCGCTCACGCGCGGTGGGCACAGCGGCGCCTTCGAGGCGCTGGTGCAGCGCTACCAGCCTCGGCTGCTGGCCTTCTGCCGCCACATGCTCGCCTCGCAGGAGGACGCCGAGGACGTGCTCCAGGAGGTCTTCGCCGCGGCCTACAACGCGCTGCTGGCCGACGACCGCCCGATCAACGCCCGCCCCTGGCTCTACCGGATCGCGCGCAACCGGTCGCTGAACCACCTGCGCAAGCCGCGCGCCGCCGGCCAGGACTCGATGGACGTGTTCGAGCAGGACAACGGCGTGACCACGGCCGAGACCGTGCACCGGCGCGAGGAGTTCCGCCAGATCGTCTCCGACGTCCAGGGCCTGCCCGAGACCCAGCGCACCGCGCTGCTGCTGCGCGAGATCGACGCGCTGTCCTACGACCAGATCGCCGAGGCGATGGACACCACGGTGCCAAGCGTGAAGTCCCTCCTCGTGCGCGCGCGCGTGGGCCTGGCCGAGGCGGCCGAGGCGCGGCTGCTCACCTGCGAGGAGGTGCGCATGGAGCTGGGCCAGGTAGCCGAGGGGCTCACCCGGACCACCGCCCCCGTGCGCCGCCACTTGAAGTCGTGCGAGCGCTGCCGCACCTTCCGCTCCGAGCTGCGCAACACCAGCAAGGCCCTCGCGGCGGTCTTCCCGCTCGGCCCGCTGGTGGTCCTCAAGAAGCTCGGCATCGCCAAGCTCGGCTTCGGCACGGGCGCGGCCTCGGGCGCCGGCGGCTCCGGCGCCGGCGGGCTCGCGGGCGGAGCCGGCCTTGCCACCGGTGCCGCAGGCGCTGGGGGCACCGCCGCTGCGGGCGGCGTGATCTCCGCGGGCGCCAGCGCGCTGGTCTCCAAGGCCGCCGCCGGCATGGCCGCCGCGGCGATCGTCACGGCCGGTGCGGTGGAAGTGAACAACGTGGCCAAGCGGGACTCCTCGCCCGCCCCCGTGGTGAGCGCCCTGTCCGACCCCGTCCGGATTCCCGCGCCGGCTCGGG
>DASROS010000128.1:0-39139 GCA_035646775.1 Thermoleophilaceae bacterium
CACCTCGATGGCTCCGGCGACGTGAACACGGGGCTGCGCCTGGCGCGCGAGCTGCTGCTGGAGGTGCTCGGCCTCGGATTGCCGGTGGGGTGCGAGTTTCTGGACCCGATCACGCCACAGTACATCTCGGACACCGTCGTCTGGGGCGCGATCGGCGCGCGCACTACGGAGAGCCAGATCCACCGCCAACTGGGCTCGGGCCTGTCGATGCCGGTGGGCTTCAAGAACCGCACCGACGGCAACGTGCAGGTGGCCGTCGACGCCGTGCGCGCGGCGGCGTCCACCCATGCGTTCGCGGGCGTGGACACCGACGGCACGCCCGCGATCCTGCACACGCGCGGCAACCCCGACTGCCACGTGATCCTGCGCGGCGGCAGCGGCCAGCCCAACCACGGCGCCGCCTGGGTCGAGAGCGCCATGGAGAAGCTGCGTGCCGCGGGCCTGTCCGAGCGCGTGGTGATCGACGCGTCGCACGACAACAGCGGCAAGGACCCCTTGCGCCAGCCCGGCGTGGCCGCGGACGTGGGCGACCAGGTGGCCGCCGGCACAACGGCGATCGTGGGCATGATGCTCGAGTCGTTCCTGGTGGGTGGCCGCCAGGACCTGGGCTCGGGCGCTGAGCTCACCTACGGCCAGTCGATCACCGACGCGTGCATGGATTGGGACACCACCGTGGAGGTGCTCGACGGGCTGGCCGGCGCGGTGCGCGCGCGGCGCGGCGCGTGAAGATCGCCGTCCTCGGCGTGGGCCTCATCGGAGGGTCGATCGGCCTCGCCGCGCGCGAGCACGCCGGCGGCGCGGAGGTGGTGGGCTTCGGGCGCTCGCCCGAGCGCCTGGAAAAGGCCGTGCGGCTGGGCGCCTTGGATCGCGCGGCGGGTTCGCTCGAGGAGGCGCTCGACGGCGCGGGGGCCTGCTTCTGCTGCGCGCCGGTGGGGGCGCTGCCCGAGCAGATCGCCGCGGCCCTGGCCGCGGCGCCGGCGGACTGCATCGTGACCGACGTGGGCTCGGTGAAGGGGGGGCTGGTGAAGCGCTTCTCCGACGAGCGCTTCGTGGGCGGCCACCCCGTGGCCGGCGCGGAGACGGCCGGCGTGGAGCACGCGCGCGCGGACCTGTTCCAGGGTGCCGCCTGGTACCTCACGCCTTCCAAGAGCTCCTCCGGGATCCTCTACGAGCGGCTGCACCGGCTCGTGAAGTCCCTGGGCGCTCGACCGGTGGCCATCGACGCCGCCGAGCATGACCGCCTGCTGGCCGCCGTGAGCCACCTGCCCCACGTGCTGGCCAACGTGCTCGTGGCTCAGGCAGCCGGGCGCGGCGAGCTGCCTCGCACGGGTCCGAGCTTCCGCGACGCCACGCGCGTGGCCGGCGCGAACTCCGAGGTGTGGACGGACATCTACATGGCCAACCGCGAGGCGATCGCCGCCGAGATCGACGCCGCGGTGCAGCGGCTGAGCGAGGCGGCGGACACGCTGCGCGCCGCCGATCCCGAGGCCGTGACCGCCTGGAACGACGCCGCGGCCGAGGACCGGCGGCGCCTCCTCGAAGCCGACCTGGCCGGCGGCGAGGTCTCAGAGCTTCGCCTCACCGTCCCGAACCGCCCCGGTATCGTCGCCGAGGTGGCTCTGGCTCTGGGCAAGGCAGGTGTGAACATCGTCGATCTGGCGCTGGCCCCCGCGCCCGACATGCGCTCCGGTGCGATGACGCTGTGGATCGCCGGCGAGCGCGAGGCTGACCGCGCGCGCGGGCTGATCGAGGACCTCGGCTTCCCGGTCGCCTGAGCCCCGCCGCGTGAGCACCCAGCGCTTCAAGCCCTCGGGCCCGCTTCAGGGCATCTTCCGGCCCCCGCCGGACAAGTCGATCTCGCACCGCGCCGCGCTGTTCGGCGCGATGTGCGACGAGCCGGTCACGGTGCACAACTTCCTCGACTCCGACGACACGCGGTCCACGCTGGACGCGCTGGTCACGATCGGCGCCGGCATCGAGGACGAAGATCGCCCCGCCCGGGTGCAGATCCGCGGCGTGGGCCTGCACGCCGCGCTGGAGGCCACCGGGGGCCGGCTGGACGTGGGCAACTCCGGCACGCTGCTGCGGCTGCTGCCGGGGTGGCTGGCGGGCCAGCCCGGGGGCGAGTGGGTGCTGGACGGCGACGAGTCGATCCGCCGCCGGCCGGTGGACCGCGTGGTGGAGCCGCTGGCGATGATGGGGGCGGGGATCGAGGCGCGCGACGGCCGACTGCCCCCGCTGCGGGTTCGGGGTGCCCAGCTGCAGGGAATCGACTACGACGTGCCGGTGGCCAGCGCGCAGGTGAAGTCGTGCGTGCTGATCGCCGGGATGCTGGCCTCGGGGAGCACGACCCTCAGCGAGTCCTGCCAGAGCCGCGACCACACCGAGCGCATCCTGCGCCGCTGCCGCGTGCCGTTCGAGCGCGACGGCCTGCGGATGACGGTCTTCCAGGTCGACGAGCTGGAGCTCGACGAGATCACCGTGCCCGGCGACCCGTCCTCGGCCGCCTTTGTCGTGGCCGCCGCGTGCCTGGTGCCCGGGTCGCGGGTGGTGATCGAGGACGTGGGCCTGAACTGGACCCGTACGGGCTTCCTGCGCATCGCCGAGCGGATGGGGGCGGTGATCGTGGGTGATCTGGAGGAGCCTGGCACCGTCGCCGACGAGGAGCCGGTGGGTGAGCTCGACGTGGCCTACGGGCCGCTGGAGGGCACCGAGGTGGGCGGCGACGAGGTGCCGCTGGCCATCGATGAGCTGACGCTGGTGGCCCTGATGGGCGCGTTCGCGAGCGGCGAGACGGTGGTGAGCGGCGCCCGGGAGCTGCGCCACAAGGAGTCCGATCGCATCGAGGCTGTGGTGGAGGGACTGTCGGCGCTCGGGGCGGACATCGAGGAGACCGATGACGGCTTCGTCGTGCGCGGCGACGGCACCCCGCTGGCGGGCGGCACCATCGACGCGCGCGGCGACCACCGCATCGCGATGCTCGGCGCCATCGCCGGCCTGGCCTCCGAGGACGGGGTGGATGTGGTGGGCATGGAGGTGGCGGCCGTCTCCTACCCCGAGTTCGAGCAGGACCTCGCGGCGCTGCTCGGATGAGCGCAACATCTGCCGGTCTCTAGGGTTCCGGCCGCCATGAGACGCCTCGCCACCCTGGCCCTGGCCGCGCTCGCCGCGCTCGCGACCGCCGCGCCCGCGCACGCGACCTTCCCCGGCTCCAACGGACGCATCGCCGCCGCCGCCAACGGCGACGTGTTCCGCGCGATCATCACCCTCCCGCCGATGGGCAGCGGCCGCGGGCGCAACGTGCGCTTCCTGCGCGACTGCCAGCTGTCGGAGTCGGGTCAGCCCGACAGCGGCGATTGCGCGATCCTGTACCGCTCACCGTCGTGGGCCCCGGGCGGGCGCCGGCTGGCGTTCGATTCCGGAGCCGCGGTCGCGCTGGTGAACTCGGACCGCAGCGGCTTTCGCTCGCTGGGCGCGGTGACCGACGACGACGGCGAGCCGGCCTATGCCCCAGGCGGCCGCTCGCTGGCGTTCACCGGCCGGACCGGATCGCGCCGCGACCTCTACGTGCGCGGTACGTCCGGTGGCACGTCCGGCGGCGCGGCCCGGCGAATCGCGAAACGCGCGGGGTCGCCCGACTGGTCTCGGCGCGACCGGATCGCCTTCGTGCGCCGCGGCGTCATCTACAGCGTGGCCCCGCGCGGTGGGCCGGTGGACCTGATCGCGCGCGGCAGCTCGCCCAGCTGGTCGTCCAGCGGGCGCTCGATCGCGTTCGCCCGGCGCGGCGGCATCTATGTAGCCCGGGCCGACGGCAGCGGCATCCGTCGTGTGATCCGCTGCTCCGGCTGCCGCACCCCGGCCTTCTCGCCCGACGGGCGCCTGCTGGTCTACAAGCGCGACGGGCTGGTCGTGGCCCGCGCGAGCGACGGCAAGCGCCTGCGGACCATCATCGAGGACGTACGCGGCAGCTTCGACGCCTCCGAGCCCAGCTGGCAGTCGCGCTGAACGCTCCGATGGCGCTTTTCCGGACTATGTGTCCGGTAAGTCGCCACGCCTCGGCTGGCGATAGCCGCGAGTAGCCTTGCCGCCGCAATGGTGGTGGCGATCGACGGACCGGCCGGAGCCGGAAAGAGCACGGTGGCCCGCGCGGCTGCGCGGGCGCTCGGCTTCACCTACCTGGACTCCGGAGCGATGTACCGGGCGGCCGCGCTGAAACTGCTCGAGGAAGGCGGCGCCGCGTCGGAGCGCGCGGAGGAGCTGGAGATCGAGCTCGGTGACCGCGTGATGGCCGACGGCCGCGACGTGACCGACGCCATCCGCGCGCCCGAGGTGTCCGAGGCCGCTTCCCGGATCGCCACCAACGAGAAGGTCCGAGCGGCACTGGTCAAGAAGCAGCGCGCGCTCCTCGATGCGGGCGACTGGGTGGCCGAGGGCCGCGACATCGGCACGGTGGTGGCGCCCGAGGCGCCGGTGAAGGTCTTTCTCACCGCCAGTCCCGAAGAGCGGGCCCAGCGCCGCGCGGCGGAGCTGGGCGCCGACGCCGCGATGGTGCAGCGCGACCAGGCCCTGCGCGACGCCCAGGACTCCGAGCGCGAGCACTCCCCGCTGCGTCCGGCCGACGACGCCGTGCAGCTGGACACCACCGGACTCAGCGTGGACGAGGTAGTGGAGCAGATCGCCGAGCTGGTTCGCGGCGCTCGCGGGGGCTGACGGTGCCGGCGCTGCCCAGGGTCGCGGTGGTGGGCTTTCCCAACGCCGGCAAGTCCACGCTGGTGAACCGCCTGTCGGGTACCCGCGAGACCGTGGTGCACGAGCAGTCGGGCGTCACGCGCGACCGCAAGGAGGTGGAGGCCGACTGGAACGGGCGCTCGTTCGTGCTCGTGGACACCGGTGGCGTGGACATCGACGAGGACACCGATCTCCAGCGCGCGGTGGCGCGCCAGGCGCGCGCCGCGCTGGGCGAGGCCGCGGTGGCGGTGCTCGTGGTGGACTCCGCCGCGGGGCTGCGGCCCGGCGACTCCGAGCTCGCGGCCGAGCTGCGGGCTTCCAGCGTGCCCGTGGTGGTGGCCGCCAACAAGACCGACAGCGGCCTGCAGGCCGCCAACGCGGCCGAGCTCTACAAGCTTGGCCTGGGCGACCCGGTGCCCGTGTCGGCCGCTCACGGGCTGGGCACCGGCGACCTGCTGGACCGCATCGCCGAGCTGCTGGCCGACGTGCCCGAGCAGGAGGCCGAGCAGGCCACCCGCCTGGCCGTGATAGGCCGCCCCAACGTGGGCAAGTCCTCGCTGGTGAACAAGCTGCTGGGCGAGGAGAGGGTGATCGTGGCGGAGTTCGCGGGCACCACCCGCGACGCCATCGACACGCGCATCGAGGTGGACGGCCGCGCAGTGATCCTGGTGGACACGGCGGGCATTCGCCGCCGCACCAAGGTGGCAGGCACAGTGGACTACTACGCCCAGCTGCGCTCAGAGCGCGCTGCCGAACGCGCCGACGTGGCGATCGTGCTGTGCGACGCAACCGAGGGCATCACCACCGAGGACTTCCGGATCGCCGATCTGGCGATGCACTCCAAGTGCGCGACGGTCGTGGCGCTGAACAAGTGGGACGAGACCGACACCGACCTCGAGGACGCCCGCGCGCGGGTGAACCAGAAGCTGCGCCAGCGCCCCCGGCTGATGGCCGTCTCGGCGACCACGGGGCGCGGGCTCACCCGGCTCGTGGTTGAGGCGTTCGGCCTGGCCGACCGCGCCGCCCAGCGGGTGCCCACCCCGCAGCTCAACCGCTTCCTGGCCGACCTCCAGGCCGCCCGCCAGCCGCCGGCCACCCGCGGGCGGCGGATGCGGATGTACTACATGGCCCAGTACGAGACCTCGCCGCCCCGGTTCGCCGTCCAGGTGAACGACCGCTCGCTGATCAAGCGCGACTATGCATACTTCCTCGAGAACCAGCTGCGGGAGCGCTTCGGGCTGGAGGGCGTTCCGCTGGTGATCGACTTCAAGACCAGCTGACACGCCGTCGGCGAGGTGGCGCCCTGTACCCTTCCGCGATTCATGACGACACCCCAGCTTTCAGACAACGAGTTCCTGTTCACCTCAGAGTCGGTCACCGAAGGCCACCCCGACAAGATGGCCGACCAGATCTCCGACGGCATTCTCGACGCCGTGCTGGCCGAGGATCCCCTCAGCCGTGTGGCCTGCGAGACGCTGGTGAACACCGGCCTCGTCGTCGTGTCGGGTGAGATCACCACCGAGGCCTACGTGGACGTGCCCAAGATCGCGCGCGAGACGATCCGCAGGATCGGCTACGACGACGCGGCCTACGGCTTCGACTGCAACGCCTGCGCCGTGATCACTGCGATCGACGAGCAGTCGCCCGACATCGCCCAGGGCGTGGACTCGGCCTTTGAGTCGCGCACCGACCCCACCGATGACGACGAGTTCGACGTGGCCGGCGCGGGCGACCAGGGGATGATGTTCGGCTACGCGACCACCGAGACGCCCGAGCTGATGCCGATGCCGATCTCGCTCGCGCACAAGCTCGCCCAGCGTCTGGCCGAGGTGCGCCGCGACGGGACGCTGGACTACCTGCGCCCCGACGGCAAGACCCAGGTCACCGTGCGCTACGAGGACGGCGTGCCCGTGTCGATCGAGAAGGTGCTGATCTCCACCCAGCACGCCGAGCACGTGGACTCCGACACCACCATCCGCGCCGACCTGTGGGAGCACGTGGCCAAGCCCGTCCTGCCCGCCGAGATGTACGACGAGGATGAGCTCTACACAAGGTCGAACTTCCTGGTCAACCCCACCGGCAAGTTCGTGATCGGCGGCCCCGTGGGCGACTGCGGGCTGACGGGACGCAAGATCATCGTCGACACCTACGGCGGCATGGCCCGTCACGGCGGTGGCGCGTTCTCGGGTAAGGACCCGTCCAAGGTGGACCGCTCCGCCGCCTACGCCGCCCGCTGGGTGGCCAAGAACGTGGTGGCCGCCGGCCTGGCCGACCGCTGCGAGGTTCAGGTGGCCTACGCCATCGGCGTGGCGCACCCCGTGTCGGTGATGGCCGAGACCTTCGGCACCGAGAAGATCTCGCGCGCCGAGATCGCCAGAGTGATCGACGAGCATTTCGACCTGCGCCCGGGCTCGTTCCGCAAGGAGCTCGACCTTCACCGGCCGATCTACCAGAAGACCGCCGCCTACGGCCACTTCGGCCGCGAGGACCCCGACTTCACCTGGGAGCGGACCGACAAGGCCGACGCCCTGCGCGAGGCCGCCGGCCTCAGCGAGGGCGCCGCCGCGCCCGCCTAGGCGAGCCGGCCCGTCACATACCCGCCGCGCCGCTGTTTCGGTGGCGTGGGACGACTCGCCACGTCAAGCGCGCAGGGCCTGGATGGCCCGCGCTTCCGGCGGTTCCCTCCCTGTGGGCCTTTATGGCCTGCTTGGCAGTGCCGGCCGGTGTCAGGCGAGTCGCACCGGCCGCGCTCGCTACTTCGGGCTCGTCGTCGTCGTCGTCGTGTTCCACCGGTCACTGCCGTAGTGTGAGCGCAGTACAGCCATGGGGATGCGACTTGCCACCGCCGCGCTGAAGCTCCAAAGCGACGAACGGCTGGTCAAGCTCGCCCGCGAGGCACACGAGCCCGCCTTCGAGGCGATCGTGGAGCGCTACCGCGGACCACTGGAGCGTTACGCCGCACGCATGGTGAACCCGTGCCGGGCCGAGGATCTCGTCCAGCACGCCTTCACCCGCCTCTACCTGTTTCTGTGCGAGGACGAGCGCGACCTGGTGCTCGGCCCCTGGCTCTACCGGGTCACGCGCAACGCGGCGATAAACGCCGCGCGCGAGCGCAGCCACGAGGAGATCTCCGAGAACTACGACGGCGTGCCCCAGCCACCCCAGGTGGCCGAGCAGCGCGCCCACCTGAGACTGGTGATGGGCGGGCTCGCCGAGCTGCCCGAGCGCCAGCGCACGGCGATGGTCCGCCGCGAGCTGGAGGGACGTTCCTACGACGAGGTGGCCGAGGAGCTCGGCGTGTCCGGCGTGGGCGCCCGCCAGCTGGTGAGCCGCGCCCGCATCCGGCTGCGCGACGCCGTGGGCCTTCTGATCCCACTGCCGCTGCTGCGCCTGGGCGACGTGAGCGCCGCCGGAGGAGCGGGCGCCGCCGCCGGCGGGGCGGGCGCCGCGGCGGCCGGTGGCGCCGGCGCCGCTTCCGCGGGCGGAGGCACGCTCACCCTGGCTGCCGCCGCGGGGGGCGGCAGTGCGTCCCAGACGATCGGCGCCGTGGTGGCGGTCACAGCGGCCGTTGGCGCCTCGGGCGCGGCCGTCGCTCCGCTGCGGGACACACACCGGCAGGCGCCCGCGAAGACGGCCGTGACCCGTGCCGCGCCCGTTAAGCCCACCGTGAGCCGCGTAATCAGACGGCCCGCCCTTGCGGCCGAGGCCGCCCCGGTCGTGCCCGCGGTGGCATCTCCGTCCGAGCCCGTCGTGCCGTCGCTGGCGGACGACGAGGCCGTCGAGACGCCCGCCGCCGACCTCCCGTCCGACGAGCTGGAGCCCACCGACGCGGACTTCACCGGCCACGGCGGCGCGCTTGCACCGCCGGCCGAGGAGACGGACTCTGCCAAGGCGCCCACCGAGCCGGTGGTCGAGAAGTCTTCGCCCGACGGCTCGACCGTCTTGGCGCCTCCGCCCGGGGCGTCCACGGGCACGCAGCAGCCTGCGCCCGGGCGCTAGCTCTTCGGGCCCTCCTCCGGCGCCCGCGCCCGGTAGAGCTTCACCTCGCCGTCAACTCCCTTGATCCGCCGTCCGCCGGCGAACGAGAACCGGAAGCCCCGTTGCGCGGCGTCCTTCACCTCGCCGTCCACCAGCACCGAGCCCGGGCGTGCGATATCGGTGATGCGGCTGGCCAGGTTCACCGGACGGCCGTACCAGTCGCCGGCCCGGGGGAGTGCCTCGCCGCGGGCCACTCCGGCACACAACTGCGGGAAGCCCTCGCCTTCGGAGTCGGCAGCCTCGACGATCGCCAGCGCGGCCGCCAGCAGCTCGTCCGTGTCGCGTGACTGGAGCATCACGGCGTCGCCGATCGTCTTGATCAGCCGCACCGGGGGCTCGGCCACCTCGCCCGCCAACTCCTCCAGCCGGTCGGCCACCGCGCCCAGCTCAGCCGGTGCGACGCTCTCCCCGAGCTTGGTGAAGTCGACCAGGTCGGCGAAGCACACAGCCACCTCCTCGGAGTCGGCCATCTTCCCCCCGGCGAGCACCGTGGTCTCCACCGCCACCTGGTCGATGAGGCTGCGCTGCTGGAGCAGCAGCACGTGCTCGAGCATCGGCCCGAGCATGGGGGTCATGGCGCGTGCCGCCTCCGCGTAGCGCTGGGCAAGGCTCATCTCGTCGTCGCCCGGCTGCTGGTAGGTCTCGCGGAACACCTCGCCGATGGACGCGGCCACGCCGTACATCGAGCGTCCCATCACGCGACTGATCTCCAGGATGCGATCGTCGTCCATGCCCGCCTCGCGGAATGCCTTCACCCGTTCGGCTGCCTCCAGGTCGGCGTCTGTGAACGCGCGCTCGTCGGGGTCGGCTAATGCCATGCCCAGCGCGCGCCACAACCGCTGGAGGAACTCGATGTCCAGCCCGGTGCGCTCGGCGATGTCCTGCTGCGTGCGAGTGGGTGACCCCCCGCCTAGGATGCGCTCTACCGCGAGGAGCGCCAGGCGTCCGTCGTCTGCCGCCTCGCGCAGGCTGTCCAGCTCGTAGCCGTCGCCGT
This sequence comes from Thermoleophilaceae bacterium, assembly GCA_035646775.1. Lineage (GTDB taxonomy): Bacteria > Actinomycetota > Thermoleophilia > Solirubrobacterales > Thermoleophilaceae > JAAYBF01. The sequence goes on from DASROS010000128.1 coordinate 9,761, forward strand.
GGAGGCTCTCGAGCAGCTCCAGGCGCGCCTTGCGGGCCGGCCCGTCGAGGCCGTCGAGCAGCCCCTCTGCCTCGAAGTCGATGGCCATCGTCGAACCCGCCCATCGGGCGGGGCCGCGTAGCCTACGCGCGGTGACCGATCCCGGCTCGGCCGAGCTGCGCGAGGACTACGAGCAACGCTACGACGCGGGCGACGCCGACACCGCGCGGTACGGCGAATGGCGCGCCCTGTGCGCGGAGGGCAAGGCCGACCATGTGGCCGAGCTGGTGCGGGCGCTGCCCGAGCCACCCGCCCTCGTGCTGGAGGTCGGCTGCGGCGACGGCGGCCTTCTGGCGGCGCTGGCGGCGCGCGGGGTGGGGGAGCGCCGGGAGGGCGTGGACATCTCGGCCCGCGCCGTGGAGCTGGCGGCGCAGCGGCCCGAGATCGCCTCCGTCCAGCGCTTCGACGGAGCGACATTGCCCTACGGCGACGGCGCCTTTCACCTCGGCGTGCTCTCCCATGTGCTCGAGCACGTGCCCGAACCCGTGCCGCTGCTCGCCGAGGTCGCCCGGGTCTGCTCCGCCGTGGTGGTGGAGGTGCCGCTGGAGGACAACAGGTCGGCGTCGCGGCCGTCCGCCGAGCGAGCGCGGCAGGACCTCGGCCACCTGCACCGTCTCTCGCGGGGGGACGTCCGCGCGCTGGCCGGGCAGGCCGGCCTGAGCGTGGCCGGCGAGTTGGCGGACCCACTCCCCGCCGCGATCCACACGTTCTGGGGCGAGGGCCCGGCGGCGCGGGGCAAGGCGCTCGCGAAGGCGGCGGTGCGCCGGGGCTTGTTCTCGGTGGCGCCGGGAGCCGCCGAGCGCACGTTCACAGTGCATTACGCCTGCCTGCTCGTACCCGCCGACGGCTGACCGGCGTCCGGGCAGCGCCCTAACTTGGCCTAGTGGCCCCTCCTGTCAGTCCTGACCCGTTTGGCGGCGCCTGGGCACGCCTGGCTTCGCCCGCGATGCTCGCCAATGCTTTGGCATTGGCTGCGCTCCCGGGCTTGCCGGCCACGCCCAGCCACTCGCCAAAGCGGCCCAGTACTTCCAGGAGGAACCACTAGTGATCGCCAAGGTCGAGCCGCTCACCACCGCGCGTAGTCTGCGCGGGCCGTTCGACTACCTGCTTGGCGACGCCCACGACGGCGTGGGGGTGGGGTCGATGCTTGTCGTGCCCTTTGGACCGCGGCGGATCCTCGGCGTGGTGGTGGAGGTCGCCGAGGACAGCGACCTGCCCCCTGAGCGCCTGGCAGAGCCGGTGTCGGCCCTGGAGGCCGATGTCCCGGCCGACCTCGTGCGGCTCGGTCTGTGGGTGGCCGAGGAGTACGTGTCCACGCCCGCGCGCGGGCTGGCGCTCGTGCTCCCGCCCGGCACCGGCACCGGGACGGGGCGGCGCACGGCCGCCCGGCGATCGCTCGTGGCCGGGGTGACCGATGCCGGCCAGGAGGCGCTTGCGGGGGCGGAGCGGCTCTCTGGCGGGCAGCGCGCCGCGCTGGAGGCGCTGATGGAAGGGCCGATGCGGGTTAGCGCCCTCGCGGAGGCGGCCGGCTGCGACCACGCCGGTGCCCGCCGCCTGGAGCGGCGCGGGCTGGTGTCGCTGGAGCGCACGATCGAGGCCCCGCGCCGGCCCGAGGTGCGGCGGGTGGGGGCGCTTCACAGGGTCGACCGCCCCACTCCCGCCCAGGAGGCCGCTCTGGCTCAGGTCGTGGCCGCGATGGAGGTGGGGAGGGACTCCTCGGACCGCCGCCTGCTGCTGCACGGCGTCACCGGGTCGGGCAAGACCGAGGTCTACCTGCGGGCGGTGGAGGCCGCGCTCGAGCGCGGCCGGACCGCGATCGTGCTCGTGCCCGAGATCGCCCTCACGCCCCAGACGGCCGCCCGCTTCGTGGACCGCTTCGGTGACACCGTGGCGATCCTGCACTCCCGGCTGTCGGCGCGTGAGCGCTTCGACGAGTGGTCGCGGCTGCGCTCGGGCGCGGCGAAGGTCTGCGTGGGGCCGCGCTCGGCGGTGTTCGCTCCGCTGAGCGACGTGGGGCTGATCGTGATCGATGAGGAGCACGACGGTTCCTACAAGCAGGAGGGCGACCCCCGCTACGACGCCCGCCGGGTGGCCGAGCGCCGCGCGGCCGCCTGCGGCGCCGTGCTGCTGGCGGGGAGCGCCACGCCGCGCCCCGAGACCGTGCTGACCCACCGCCGAATCGAGCTGCGCGAGCGCGTGGACGGGCGCGGCCTGCCGCCCGTCCAGGTGGTGGGGATGACGGGGATCCAGGGCCCGCTGCACCCCGCGTCGCGCGACGCGCTCGAGGAGGTCCGCCGCCGCGGCGAGAAGGCGATCGTGCTGCTCAACCGCCGCGGCTGGTCGAACTTCCTCGCCTGTGGCGAGTGCGGGCGCACGTGGGACTGCCCGTCATGCGATGTGACGCTGGTGCTGCACCGGGGGGCCGCGCGGATGTCCTGCCACCACTGCGGCCACGCCGAGGCCGTGCCGCGCCACTGCCCGGACTGCGGGTCGGTGTCCGTGGCCCGCCACGGCATCGGCACCGAGCAGCTGGGGTCAGAGCTGTCCGAGCTCGTGTCCCCGCTGCCGGTGTTCCGGCTGGACACCGACACCGCCGCCTCCGCCGGCGTGGCGGCCACGCTGGAGCGCTTCGACCGCGCCGAGTCGGGAGTGCTGGTGGGCACCCAGATGGTGGCCAAGGGCCACGACTTCCCCGACGTGACCCTGGGCTTGGTGCTGGACGCCGACGCCACGCTGCGGTTCCCCGACTTCAGAGCCGAGGAGCGCACCTTCGCCCTTGTGGCACAGCTGGCCGGCCGCAGCGGCCGCGGCGAGCGCGGGGGCAGGGTGATCGTGCAGGCGCTGGACCCCTCGGCCCGCGCGCTCTCCTACGCCGCCCGCCACGACAGCGACGGCTTCCTCGAGGGCGAGCTGGCGCGCCGCGCGATCCTCAGCTACCCCCCGCACGGGCACCTGGTGCGGGTGGTGTGCTCCTCGGAGGAGCCGGGCCCCGAGGGGGAGGCGGCGGAGGCGATCGGGGCGGCGATCGACGTGCCGGGGGCGTCGGTGCTCGGCCCCGCGCCGCTGTTCCGCCGCCAGGGCCGCGACCGGGCGCAGCTGGTGATCCGCGCCCGGGCCGATGACGGGCCGGCGAGGGCGGAGGTGGTCGCCGCGGTCAGGCGGGCGGTGGAGGCGGTGGCGGGCGACCGGGCGCACGGGGCGGTCGCGTTCGCCGTCGACGTGGACCCGCAGTAGCGGGGCCGAAGGACTCCTAAGCGGTCAGGCCGTCTGCGCTTCGGACGGAACGATCGCGCAGTCGCCGTGAAAGAGGAACCCGCCCGCCATCGCCAGGCTGTCCCCGGAGTGCACGATCGCGCGGCAGGAGCGGCAGACTCCGAGCGGCTCAGGCCGGGCCTTGAGGCGCTTCACGCGGGCTCGAAGATGCGACTCGACGCCCTGGGCTCGCATGGCGGAGAGGGGGCGGGACGGGACAGGCATGGGCCGGACTCCTTTGCTGGCGATGTGCCTGACGTCCGTCACAGGACCCCTGAAGCTGGGCCGGCCGTCTTTGGATGAGCCAGTATTCCCCGAAACGTAGGTTGACTAAACCTATTCTGCGATCAGGCGGCGTAGCGCTGCGCCGCCCGCGCCTTGCGCTTGGCGGCTTCGACCTCGCGGTCCTTGGTAGGCGCGGCCGTCACCAGGTCCTCCAGCAGGTGGGCGGTCACGTGGGCCACCTCGTCCACCGTGCGGTTGAAGGCCTCGGCGTTGGCCTGCGACGGCTTGGTGGAGCCGCTTACCTTGCGCACGTACTGCAGCGCTGCGGCGCGGATCTCCTCGTTGTTGGCGGGGGGCTCGAAGTTGTGGAGCGTTCGGATGTTTCGGCACATGAAGACAGCGTATCGCCGTCGCTAACCTCGATTCGATGCACGTCGAGATCTGGTCTGACATTGCCTGCCCCTGGTGCTACGTGGGCAAGCGCCGGTTCGAGACCGCCCTCTCGGAGTTCGAGCACAGCGACGACGTCCAGGTGTCCTGGCGCAGCTTCGAGCTCGATCCACAGGCGCCCCGCGAGCGCGAGGGCAACAACGCCCAGCACCTCGCCGACAAGTACGGCACGAGTCGCGAGGAGGCGCTGGCGATGCACCAGCGGATGACCGACGTGGCCGCCGGCGAGGGCCTGGACTTCCGCTTCGACCTCGCCCGTGGCGGCAACACCTTCGACGCCCACCGGCTGCTCCACCTCGCCGAGGCCCGTGGGCTCCAGGACGCGCTCAAGGAGCGCCTGATGCGCGCATACCTCACCGAGGGCGTTGCCATCGGTGACCCGGCGGCGCTCGAGCCGCTGGCCGTGGAGGTGGGCCTGCCCGGAGACGAGGTGCGCGAGGTGCTGGCCACTGAGCGCTACGCCGAGGAGGTGCGCGACGACGAGCGCACAGGCTCGTCGCTCGGGATCGCCGCCGTTCCCTTCTTCGTGGTCGATCGCAAGTTCGGCGCGTCGGGCGCCCAGCCGCCCGAGGCGCTCGAGCAGCTGCTCCAGCACGCGTGGGAGGAGTCGCGGCCCGCGATCGAGGTCGTGGCAGACGGCGCCGCCTGCGGCCCTGAAGGCTGCTGAGCGAGCGCGCGGACCCGGCCGCCGGCCTGGCGTGGCGGCCACCCTGCAGGCGACCTACACTTGCTTGGATGTCCGAGCAGTACGACCAGGAGTTCGAGGAGCGCGAGGAGCAGGTAGAGGACGCCGAGCCCGCGCTGGATCCCGAGCTCGAGGCGCGTCGCGTGGCCGCGCTGTCGTTCGTCCGCACCCTCGGCGACCCCGTCCTCAAGAGCCGGGCCGGCGAGGTGGACCGCTTCGACGACTCGATGCGGAGTCAGGTGAACCGGATGGCGGGCATCATGCACGACGCGATCGGCGTCGGGCTGGCGGCACCCCAGCTGGGCATCTCCCAGCGGCTGCTCGTCTACAGGATCGGTCCCACCGCGCCGGTGATCGTGCTCGCCAACCCCGAGCTCGAGTGGGCCGGCGAGAAGCAGGAGGTCCTCGAGGAGGGCTGCCTCTCCATCCCCGGCGTCACCGTGGACGTGGAGCGCCCGGTCCACGTGCGAGTGCGCGCGCTGGACGAGCAGGGCGAGGGGCGGCTCATCGAGGCCTCGGGTCTCGAGGCACGCGTGATTCAGCACGAGATGGACCACCTCGACGGAGTGCTGATCCTCGACCGCACCACGCGCGACCAGAAGCGCGAGGCCATGAAGGCCCTGCGCGAGGCCGAGCGCGAGCGCGGCGAGCAGGCCGCCTAGGGAAACCGGCGGCGCCAGAAAGGGGCTGGCACCGCCGGCCGAACCCCGTCTACCTCTTGCGCTTTTTGGCCTTCTTGTCGCCGACGCCGGCGCGGGTGGCCGCCGCCTTGCCGGCGGACTTCACGGCGTCGCCCGTGGACTTCGCGGCGGAAACCGCGGCCCGCGCCGCCGTCTTGGCGCTGGACTTGGCGTCGCTGCCGCTCTTGGCGGCCTGCTTGCGCTTGCGAGTCGCGGCTGCCTTCCTCGCGGCCGCCGAGCGGTCCGCCTTGGTGCGTTGGGCCATGTGTGCTGCTCCTGTGGCTAGCTGGATGAAGAGGCGGCGATCCTCTCAGGTTCGGCTAGTGGACTCAATCGCGCTCGAGGCGCTCGTACGCCGGCAGCGTGAGGAACTCGACGAACCTCTCGTTGCCCGACAGCGCGACCTCCTCGAAGATCTCCCTCGAGAGCTTCGGGCGGCCCTCCCGCTCGAACCACTCATCGTCGCCGATCTCCGCGCGGATCTTCTCCAGCTCGGAGGTGGCGATGTCCGACACCAGCTCGGGCGTGATCGAGCGGCCGTCGTCCAGCTTGGCGCCGTGGCGGATCCACTGCCACACCTGGGAGCGTGAGATCTCCGCGGTGGCGGCGTCCTCCATCAGGCCGTAGATGCCCGCGGCGCCGTTGCCCCGCAGCCACGAGGAGATGTACTGGATGCCCACGTTCACGTTGGAGCTCAGGCCGGCCTCGGTGATGTCGCCCTCGGTCTTGTCGAGCGCGAGCAGGTCGGCGCCGGACACTTCGACGTCGTCGCGCTGCCTGTCGACCTGGTTGTCGTTGTCGCCCATCACCTTGCTCATCTCGTCGAGCGCCGGCTCCACGGAGTCGGGGTGGGCCACCCAGGTGCCGTCGAAGCCGGCGCCGGCCTCGCGCTGCTTGTCCGAGCGCACCGCATCCAAGGCTCGCTGAGCGGCTTCCTCGTCCGTCCGAGAAGGGATTACGGCCGACATGCCGCCCATCGCGTGCGCGCCGCGCTTGTGGCAGGTCTTCACCAGCAGCTCGGAGTAGGCGTGCATGAAGGGCACGGTCATCGTCATCGCCGAGCGGTCGGGCGTCACGTACTCGGGCCGGTGGCGGAAGCGCTTGATGGCGCTGAAGATGTAGTCCCAGCGTCCGGCGTTCAGGCCGGCCGAGTGCTCGCGCAGCTCGTAGAGGATCTCGTCCATCTCGAACGCCGCGGGCAGCGTCTCGATCAGCACGGTGCCGCGGGCGGCGCCGCGGTCCAGGCCGAGGTGGTCCTCGGCGAGGTTGAACGCGTCGTTCCACATCCGCGCCTCGAGGTGGGACTCAATCTTGGGCAGGTAGAAGAACGGCCCGCTGCCGCGCTCCAGCAGCGCCTGCGCGTTGTGGTGGATGTAGAGGCCGAAGTCGAACAGGCCGCCGGCCACGGGCTCGCCGTCCACCCGCACGTGGCGCTCCACGAGGTGCCAGCCGCGGGGGCGGACCAGCAGCGTGGCGGTCTCGTCGTCGAGCCGGTAGTCCTTGCCCTGCTCCTCGTCGTCGAACTCCAGCGTTCCCCGGATCGCGTCCATCAGGTTGGCCTGGCCGCCCACCATGTTGGCCCAGGTGGGCGAGTTGGCGTCCTCGAAGTCGGCCATGAAGCCGTTGGAGCCTGAGTTCAGGGCGTTGATCACCATCTTGGCGTCGGTGGGACCGGTGATCTCCACCCACCGCTTGCGCAGCGGGGGAGGGGGAGGAGGGGACACCTGCCAGTTGCCCTCGCGCACCTCGCGCGTCTCCTCCAGGAAGTCCATCGTGCCGCCCGCGTCCAGCTCGGCCTGACGCTCCTCGCGCTTGGCGAGCAGCTCGCGGCGGCGGCCGTCGAGCTCGCGGTGCAGCAGCGCCACCAGCTCCAGCGCATCGGGGGTGAGCACCTCCTCCGAGCGCTCCACCTCGGGGCCGGTGATCTCCACTCCTGCGACGTCGACAGTGCTCATCCGCTCTCCTTGCTCTGGAAGTCCGTCCCCGAAACCGCCGGGTCCGGTGCTCGCCCGATCGGCGATCAGGCTGCGCTCCTCCCCTTGCGATCGGCCTGCGCTCCTCCCACCGAGCGCCACACCAGCTCGACGGGGTGCACCACCTCGAGCTCGTGCCCGAGCTTGCGGGCGTGGGTCTGGATCTGGATCGCGCAGCCGGGGTTGGCGGCGGCCACCACGCTCACGCCGGTGTCGATCAGCGCCTGCGCCTTGCGCCTGCCCAGCTCCGCGGCGGGTTCGGGGCGCACCATGTTGTAGATCCCGGCCGAGCCGCAGCAGATCTCCCAGCCCTCGGGCTCGGCGATCTCCAGGCCGGGCACCGACCGCAGCAGCTCGCGCGGCTGCTCGCGCACGTGCTGGGCGTGGGCGAGGTGGCAGGCGTCGTGGTAGGCCACCCTCATCTCCATCGGCCGCCGCTGCGCGCGCGGCTCGCCCTCGGTGAGCAGCTCGCTCACATCGCACACCTTCGCGGCGAAGGCCTCCGCGCGGCCCGACCACTCGGAGTCGTCGCGCAGCACGTGGCCGTAGTCCTTCATCGCCGAGCCGCAGCCCGCCGCGTTGGTCACCACCCGCTCGTAGCCCTCGAGCGCGGCGATCGTGGCCTTGGCGCGCTCGCGTGCCGGGTCCGCGGAGCCGGAGTGCAGCTCCAGCGCACCGCAGCACTGCGGGTCCTCGGGCGTGTGCACGTCCCAGCCCTCGGCCGACAGCAGCGCCGCGGTGGCGGCGTTCACCTGGGCGAAGAACACCCGCTGCACGCAGCCCTGGAGCAGCGCCACGGTGCCGCGCGACTCGCCGACGGCGGCCAGCTTCTCGGGCACGTTGATTCGCCGGGCCGGCGGCGGGGCCAGGGAGGCCATCGCAGCCAGCCGGCCCAGCGGCATGCGGGCGCCGAGGCGATCGAGGCCCAGCGCGCTCGCCACCCGCAGGAACGGGGAGAGCATCCGCAGGCGGCGCGGATGGGGAAACAGCGAGAAGACCAGCCGCCGGAACCAGCGGTCGCCGGCGTCGCGCTCCCAGTGGCGCTCCACCTGGGCGCGCGTGTCCTCGATCAGCTTGTCGTACTGCACGCCGGACGGGCAGGCGGTCACGCACGCCATGCAGCCCAGGCAGTTGTCGAGGTGGCGCACCATCGGCGCAGAGACCTCGCTGCCCTGCTCGTGGCCCGCCTTCATCAGCACGATCCGGCCGCGCGGCGAGTCGGGCTCCTCGCCCCAGAGCACGTAGGTGGGGCACGTGGGCAGGCAGAAGCCGCAGTGCACGCAGTCGTCGATCAGCTCCATCTCCGGCGGGCGGGTGGAGTCCCAGGCGCTCGCCGTGGCCGGACCCTCGGCGAGCTTGATCGGGCCGTCGTTCATCGGCCCATCAGGCCGGGGGCGCAGATGCCGGCGGGGTCGAAGCGCTCCCTCACCCGTTGCGCGAGGAGCGTGGCCCCGGGGTCGCGCGGACCCCACACGTCCAGCGACGCCCGGACCGGGTCCGGCGCGTCGAGCACGACGCAGGGGGAGGGGGCGAGCTCGCGGCGGAGGTCATCCACCGTAGGCACGGGGTCGCCGCTGTTCGGCAGCGTGATCCAGGACAGTCCCAGGCCCGCCCGGCCGACGACCCTCGCGTCGAGGTCCCGGGCCAGCTCCAGCACGGTCGCCAGCTGACTCTGCACGCCGGACACGCGCACCACAACGCCGGAGTCCGAGCGCTGGGCCTCGCGTTGGTCGCCCCACCACTCGGCGTCGTCGGCGGACACCTCGGTCTGCAGGCCGTGGCGCTTCATGGTCTCGGCGGCGTCGTCGGCCGGGGCGGAGGCCCTCGTCCCGCCGAAGCGCGCCAGCACGGCGCCGGCGCCGTCCTCCCACCGCGCGTCCAGGCTCTGCAGCTCGATCCGGGCGTGGCTCAGCTCCAGCGCGGCGGCGGCGAGCGCGGCGGGGTCGGAGGAGCGCCCGACCGCAGTGGCGTTCTCGGGGGAGAGCGGGTGCAGGCGCAGCGAGAGCTTGAGGATCGCGCCCAAGGTGCCGTAGGAGCCGGTGAACAGCTTGGACAGGTCATAGCCCGCCACGTTCTTGATCACCTTGCCGCCCGATTGCGCGACGGTCCCGTCGGACAGCGCCACGGTCATGCCGACGACGAGGTCGCGCGCCGAGCCGTAGCGGTGGCGCAGCGGGCCGGAGTCCGACGCGGCCACGATGCCGCCGATCGTGGCCCGCGCCTCGTCTCCGAGCGGCGGATCCAGGGCCAGCATCTGGCCCTCCTCGGCCAGCGTCTCCTGCAGCTCGTGCAGCGACAGGGCGGCATCGACGACAGCGGTGAGGTCGCCGGCGTTGTGCTCATGGATCTCGCAGGCCTCGACCGCCAGCGGCTCCGCCTCGACCGGCGAGCCCCACTTGAGCTTCGTCCCCGCTCCGGAGAAGCGCACGGGCCGACCCTCATCACCGGCTGCTCGGAGACGATCCACCAGTCCCTGTCGAGTGTCGACTGTCGACTGTCGACTCATTTACATCCGCTCAGCCAGCCCAGCCGCCTCAAGCGGGTGCTCACGGTACGGCCCCGGCACCTCGCCGCACAGCCGCGGCGTGGGCATCACCTTGCCGGGGTTGGCGAGGCCGTCCGGATCGAAGGCGCACCGCAGGCGCTGGAACGTCGCGAGGTCGTCCTCCTCGAACATCGACGGCATGTAGCCCTTCTTGTCCACGCCCACGCCGTGCTCGCCGGTGATCGATCCGCCCGCGTCCACGCACGTCTTCACGATCAGCCCGGCCAGCTCCTCGGCGCGCGCGGGCTCACCCTCGACCGAGCCGTCGTAACAGACGAGCGGATGCAGGTTGCCGTCGCCGGCGTGGAACACGTTGGCCACCTGCAGGTCGTACTCCTGTGCCAGTTCCTCGATGCGCCTCAAGACCTCGGCCATCCGCGTGCGCGGGATCACCGAATCCTGCACGTAGTAGTTGGGCGCAATCCGGCCCATCGCCGCGAATGCCGCTTTGCGCGTCTTCCAGATCAGCGCGCGCTCGGCCTCGTCCTGGGCCACGCGCACCTTCCAGGCTCCGCCCTTCTCGCACATCTGCACCACTTGGTCGAAGCGCGCCTCGCACTCGGTCTCCGAGCCGTCGAGCTCGACCACCAGCGCCGCCCCCGCGTCCTGGGGGTAGCCCGCGCCGGTGGCGCCCTCGGCGGCGCGGATGGAGAGGTTGTCCATCATCTCCATCGCCCCGGCCACGATGCCCTCGGACACCACGGCGGAAACAACCTCACCGGCCTCTGAGGTCGAGTCGAAGAAGGCGACCAGCGTGCGCGTGGTCTCGGGCGAGGGCACCACCCGCACGGTGATCTTGGTGGCCACGCCCAGCGTGCCCTCCGAGCCGACGAAGACGCCCACCAGGTCCAGGCCCGGCATGTCCACGCCCTTTCCGCCCAGCTGGATCATCTGTCCGTCGGGCAGCACGACCTCGAGGCCGGTCACGTAGTTGGTGGTGAAGCCGTACTTGAAGCAGTGCGCGCCGCCGGAGTTCTCCGCCACGTTGCCGCCGATCGAACACACGATCTGGCTCGATGGGTCGGGCGGGTAGAAGTGCGATGGCCCCACGGCCTCGGAGATGGCGATGTTCGTCACGCCGGGCTCGCACACCACGCGCTGGTTTTCGAGGTCAACCTCGAGGATCCGGCGCAGCCGCGACAGCGCGATCAGCGCACCGCCTTCCACGGGCATCGCTCCGCCCGAGAGCCCCGAGCCCGACCCGCGCGCCACGAACGGCGCGCCGGCGCGGTGACAGGCCTCCACGCAGCGGCGCACCTCCTCGCCGGTGCTCGGCAGCACCACCACGCCGGGCATGGCCGCGTACTGCAGCAGCCCGTCGGACTCGTACGTACGCAGCTGGTCGTGGTGGGTGAGCGTGTGCTCGGGTCCGCAGATCGAGCGCAGCTCGGCGGCGAGGGCGTCGATGTCCACGCCCTCGCCGGTGGCGGTGGCGGTGGCTAGACCACCATCCACGACAGCACCGCTGTCGACTGCAGGTACACGATCACGCACATGACCAGCGTAAGGGCAACGCTCCAGAACAACACCCGCCTGAAGATGTCGCCCTCCTTGCCGGCCATGCCCACGGCCGCCGCGGCGATCGCCAGGTTCTGGGGCGAGATCATCTTGCCGAGCACGCCGCCGGAGCTGTTGGCCGACGCCAGCAGAACGTCGGACAGCCCCGCCTCCTTGGCGGCCTCCACCTGGAGAGCGCCGAAGAGCGCATTCGATGACGTGTCGGAGCCCGTGATCGCCACGCCCAGCCATCCGACCATCGCCGACAGGAAGGCGAACACGTCACCGGAGCCGGCCACCCAGCGTCCGAGTGTGGTGGTCATGCCGGTGAGGTTCATCACGTAGGCCAGGCCGAGCACGGCCATCACGGTCACGATCGCCAGCTTGAGCTGGTTGAGCGTCTCGACGTAGGTGCGCAGCGCCTCGCCGGGCTTGACCCGCAGCGCGGCCATCGTGAGCAGGCCGCAGAACAGCACCACGGTGCCCGGCGTGTCGAAGAACGAGAACGCGAACGTCTGGGCGGACGGCGCCTCGCCGTCGGCCCCGATCACGTCCAGGCCCGGCCAGTCGAAGCCGTTCACCGTCTTGTCGTCGGTGCCGAAGCCCGTGCCGCCCGAGACCTCGAACAGGAACTGCTCGATCGGGTCGGCCAGCTTGGCCAGGCAGAAGACGCCGACGATGATCATGTACGGGGCGTAGGCCTCGAGCTTCTCGCGCGTCGAGTCCTCCTTCTGGTCGCGCAGGCGCACGCTGCGCTCCAGCGCCGGATTGTGCCCCTCGGCGCCGGCGATGGCCGGGCGGGGGCCGCCGGGGGCCGACTCGTCCTCCAGCAGCGGCTCGGAGGGCTTCCAGACGCGCAGGAAGGCCACAAGGGCTACGGTGGCCACGAGCGCGCCGAAGATGTCGGTGAGCTCCACCGAGATGTAGTTGGAGCAGACGAACTGGGCGATGGCGAAGCTCACGCCCGCCACCACCGCCGCGGGCCAGGTCTGGCGAACGCCGCGGGCGCCGTCGACGACGCCCACAAGCACGAGGGGGACGATCAGGGCGAGGAACGGCGTCTGGCGCCCGACCATGGCGCCGAGGTCTTCGATCGGGATGTCGGTCTGCGCCGAGAGGGTCACGATCGGGGTGGCAATCGAGCCGAACGCCACGGGGGCGGTGTTGCCGATCAGAGACAGCGCAGCCGACTTGATCGGCGAGAAGCCCAGCGCCATCAGCATCACCGTGGTGATCGCGACGGGGGTGCCGAAGCCGGCCAGGCCCTCGATCAGCGCACCGAAGGCAAACGCGATGATCACGGCCTGGATCCGCTTGTCGTCGGAGATCTTCGCGAACGAGCGCCGCAGCACCGCGAAATGCCCGGTCTTCTCGGTCAGGTTGTAGATCCAGACCGCGTTGATCACGATCCAGAGGATCGGGAAGAAGCCGAAGGCAGCGCCTTCGGCGCCCATGTCGAGCGACTGCCCGACCGGCACGTCCCAGACCGCGATCGCCACGACGATCGCGACCGCCAGGGAGACCAGCCCGGAGATCCATGCGGTGATGCGGAAGCCGCCCAGCATCACGAACAACGTGATCAGCGGCAGCGCCGCGAAGATCGCGGACAATCCCAACGAGCTGCTCACCGGGTCGAAGACCTGCTCGTACATTCCCTCTCCCTCCGTCGCCTGACTCCCGTATCGCGGGAAGCCATACCCTGTTGCGGCGCGAGCGTACCGCCGAAAGGGGTAGAGGGAAGACACGATGCGTGTAGCGCTGTTCATCGCGTGCTTCAACGACACGCTCTTCCCGGCCACCGGGAGGGCCACGGTCGCGCTGCTGGAACGGCTCGGCCACGAGGTCGACTTCCCGGAGGAGCAGACGTGCTGCGGGCAGCTGCACTTCAACACCGGGTACGCGCGCGACGCCGTGCCGCTGGTGCGCCGGATGGTCGACGCCTTCGACGGCGCCGACGTCGTGGTGTGCCCGTCGGCCTCTTGCACCGGCATGGTGCGCGACCACTACCGGGGGCTGGCCGAGCTGGCGGGCGACGCCGGGCTCGCGCGCGCGGTCGATGAGCTGGTGCCCCGCGTCTACGAGCTCACCGAGCTGCTCACGGGCGAGCTGGGACTGGAGGACGTCGGCGCCCACTACCCGCACCGCGTGACGTACCACCCCACCTGCCACGGCCTGAGGGGCCTGGGGCTGGGCGACGCCCCGCTGCGCCTGCTGCGCGCGGTGGGGGGGATCGACCTGGTCGAGCTGCCCGACGCCACCGAGTGCTGCGGCTTCGGCGGCACCTTCGCCGTGAAGAACGCCGACACCTCGATCGCGATGCTGGCCTCCAAGGTGAAGGCCGTGCTCGACACCGGCGCCGAAGTGGTCACCGCCGCCGACAACTCGTGCCTGATGCAAATCGGGGGCGCGCTGAGCCGGCAGCGAACCGGTGTGCGCGCGGTGCACATGGCCGAGATCCTCGCCTCCACCGAGCAGGAGCAGGCGGCGTGAGCCCCGCGATGCCGCGCGTGCGGGTGGTGGCGCCGGGCGCCATGCCCGAGCGCCCGTTCCCGGACGCCGCGCGCGAAGCCCTCGACGACAGCCAGATGCGGCGCAACCTCGGCCACGCCACCACCACGATCCGCGACAAGCGCGCGAAGGTGGTGGCCGAGCTGCCCGACTGGGAGCAGCTGCGCGACGCGGGCGCTGCCATCAAGGACCGCGCGCTGCTCTCGCTCGACGAGCAGCTCGAGCGGCTGGAGGAGACGGTGACCGCCGCCGGCGGCACAGTGCACTGGGCGCGCGACGGCGGTGAGGCCAACGAGATCGTGACCGGCCTGGTGAAGGACTCGGGGGCCGACGAGGTCGTCAAGGTCAAGTCGATCGCCACCGACGAGATCGGCCTGAACGAGGCGCTGGAGGCCGCCGGGATCGGCGCGGTGGAGACCGACCTCGCCGAGCTGATCATCCAGCTGGCGGGCGACGTGCCGTCGCACATCCTCGTGCCTGCGATTCACCTGAACCGGGCCGAGATCCGCGACGTGTTCGCGCGCGAGTTGGGCGCCGAGGACCTGACCGACGACCCGTCGGCGCTCGCGGAGGTGGCCCGCCGCCACCTGCGGCGAAAGTTCCTCGAGGCGCGCGTGGGAGTGAGCGGTGCGAACTTCGCCGTAGCCGAGACCGGGACCGTCTGCGTCGTGGAGTCCGAGGGCAACGGGCGCATGTGCACCACGCTGCCCGAGGTGCTGATCACCGTGATGGGGATCGAGAAGGTGCTCGCCTCCTTCCGCCACCTCGAGGTGATGCTGGCGCTGCTGCCGCGCTCATCCACGGGCGAGCGGATGAACCCGTACACGTCGCTGTGGACCGGTGTGACCGAGGGCGACGGCCCGCGCGAGTTCCACCTGGTGCTGCTCGACAACGGACGCACCCAGGCATTGGCCGACACCACCGGCCGCCAGGCGCTGCGCTGCATCCGCTGCAGCGCCTGCCTGAACGTGTGCCCGGTGTACTCGCGGACCGGTGGGCACAGCTATGGCTCGGTCTATCCCGGCCCGATCGGCGCGATCCTCACGCCACAGCTGGTGGGAGTGGAGAACGCGTCCTCGCTGCCGTACGCGTCCAGCCTGTGCGGGGCGTGTTACGAGGTGTGCCCGGTGAAGATCGACATACCGTCCGTGCTGGTGGACTTGCGCCGCCAGGTGGTGGACGAGCAGCGCTCGCGCCCCGGTGTGCGGGCCAAGGTCGATCCCGAGCGGCGGGCGATGGAGGGGCTGGCCCGCGCGTTCTCCTCGCGCCGTGGCTACGAGACCCTGCAGCGAGCGGGGCGGCTCGCCCAGCGCCCGCTGGTGCGCGGTCGCGACCGCATCGGCGCGCTTCCCGGCCCGCTGGCAGGCTGGACCGCGGCGCGCGACCTGCCGCTGATGCCCGACCAGACCTTCCGCGAGTGGTGGCGGTCCAGACGGTGAGCGCGGCGCGCGAGGAGATGCTCGGGCGGGTGCGGCAGGCGATCGCGGGCGCCGAGCCACCGCCCGACCCCTGCGCCGAGCCCGCCTATCGCACGACCCTGGAGTTGGGCGGCGCCGAGCTGCTCGACCTGTTCGCCGAGCGCGTGGCCGACTACCGGGCCACCGTCGCACGCGTCGAAAAGGGCGCCGTCGCGCAGGCTCTCGCCGACGCCTGCCACGCGCACGGGGTGGCGCGGATCGGAGCGCCGCCGGGACTGCCCGCCGGCTGGCAGCCCGACGGCGCGGAGCTGGTGGAGGACGATGGGCTCTCCACGGAGCAGCTCGACGAGCTCGACGGCGCGCTCACCGGCTGCGCGGTCGCCATCGCGGAGACGGGGACGATCGTGCTGGACGGCGCCGCGCAGTCGGGGCGGCGCGCCCTCACGCTCGTGCCCGACCTCCACCTGTGCGTGGTCGAGGCCGAGCAGGTGGTGGGCATCCTGCCTGAGGCCATCGAGCGCCTGGAGCCGGCCGTGCGCGACGGCCGCCCGCTCACCTTCGTGTCGGGCCCGTCGGCCACCTCGGACATAGAGCTCAGCCGTGTGGAGGGCGTGCACGGCCCGCGCACGCTGCACGTGATCCTGGTCGGTTAGGTCAGGGGCGACCTACTGTGCGTCGGCGTGACGCGCGGCCACCTTGACAGTAGTTTGAGTCGGTGCGCACCGTCTACCTCGGCACCACGGACTTCGCCGCCGCCGTCCTGCGGCGGCTGGCGCGTTCGGATCACCGGCCGGCCCTCGTGGTCACTCGCCCCGACCGCCCGAGCGGTCGGGGTCGCAAGCTGCGGAGCCCGCCCGTGGCCGACGCCGCGCGCGAGCTGGGCATCGAGCTCGACCAGCCGGAGAGCGTGAACGCCGCGGCCGCGCGCGGGCGGATCGCCGCCGCCCGGCCCGAGGCGGTGTGCATCTGCGCGTTCGGCGCGCTCCTCAACGATCCCCTGCTGTCGGAGTACGAGATGTTCAACGTGCACCCGTCGCTGCTGCCACGCTGGCGCGGCGCGGCTCCGGTCGAGCGCGCGATACAGGCCGGCGACCCTCAGACCGGCGTGTCGATCATGCGCCCGGTGCCCGAGCTGGACGCCGGTCCGGTGTACCTGGGCGGCACCGAACCGATCGATCCCGAGGACGACTACGGCTCGCTGGCGCCGCGGTTGGCGCAGCTGAGCGGCGAGCTGCTGGTCCGGGCGCTGGACGAGCGGCCCGAGCCCACGCCACAGCCGCAGGAGGGCGTGACCTACGCCGAGAAGATCGAGCGCTCCGAGCGGCGGCTGGACCCCACGCGACCTGCGGCGGAGCTGGCCCGCACGGTGCGCGCGTTCACGCCGCACGTGGGGGCTTTCGTGCAGCCGGAGGGCGAAGAGCCCCTGGGTGTGCGGCGTGCCCGCGCAGTGGCCGAGGACGGCCGGCCCGCCGGCTCGCTCGAGGAGGCCGGCGCCCGGCTGCTGCTGGGCACGGCGCAGGGCGCGCTCGAGCTGCTCGAGGTGCAGCCACCCGGCGGTCGCCCGATGGACGCCGGCGCCTATTTGCGCGGCCGGGTCCGCGCCGACCGCCAAGATGCCGGCCATGGCTGACCAAACGGTGAACCTCGGCCCCGAGTGCCCCTCGTGCGGCGAGCCCTGGCTGCGCGGCACCAACCTCCCCGGGCGCTACCGCTGCGTGAACTGCCTGCACCGTTTCGAGCTTCGCTCGGACTGCCCCGGTTGCGGGGCGCACTCCACGATCGCTCGCATGTCCGACACTGCGAACGTGATCTGCCGCAGCTGCGGAAGCTCGATGCTTCGGCCCATCTGACCCGCGCGACGGGATGGCGGATGGGCGTTAGCCGGCCGGGCCCACCTCCACCGGGATCCCGTTCAGCACCGCGTTGCCCGACACCGGGTCCACCGCCGACTCGTCGGCCAGCACGTTGCTGTTCACCCCGGCGTGCGCGGTGGCCACGTCCATCCGCATGCCGGCCGCGTCGTGGCCCCAGCCGTGGGGAAGGCTCACCACGCCCGGCATCACGGCGTCGGTGATCTCCACCGGCGCCTCGATCCGGCCCGCGGCCGAGCGCAGCAGCGCCTGAGCGCCGTCGGTGAGCCCGAGGCGCTCGGCGTCGGACGGGTGCACGTGGGCGGTGCAGCGGTCCTTGCCCTTCACGAGCGGGCCGAGATTGTGCATCCAGGAGTTGTTCGAGCGCAGCTGGCGGCGACCCACCAGCACCATTCCGCCGTTGTGCTCGCGCCCGAGGGCCTCGCGCAGCCGCGGCACGTCGACCACGATCTGCTCGGGCGCCAGCTCTACCTGGCCGGACGCGGTGCGCAACGCGCCCGGAAGGCGCGGCTCGAGCGGGCCAAGGTCCACGCCGTGCGGGCTCTCCTCCAGGCGCGCGAGCGTGAGCCCGTCCGGGTCCTCCCCGAAGGCGTCGCCGTAGGGGCCGGTGCGCAGCAGCAGATCCAGGATGCGCTCCGGGCCACGTCGATCGGCCAGCTCGGCTGCGATCTCAGCCTCGGCGCGGCCCGCTATGCGTGAGTGGGAGTCGCCCAGCTCGCGGCGCAGCATCGTGATGATCACCAAGTCGTCGAGGGCGTCGAGGTCGGCGTCGGGCCCCTGGCCGGAGACGATCCCAGTCAGGCGCCCGAGCGTCTCCCACTCCTCGGGCACGCCGTTGCGCGGCAGGGCCGGCGGCGAGTAGTTGGCCACGTTGCGCGCGGCCAGCTGGTAGAGCGCCACGTCGTAGTGGGGCTTCTCCAGCGGCGCCGGCGCGGGCAGGATCACGTCGGCGTGGCGCGTGGTCTCGTTCACGTAGATGTCGATCGAGAGCATGAAGTCCAGCCCCTGCACCGCACGCTCGAGCCGCTCTGAGTTCGGCGTGGAGCGCAGCGGGTTGCCCGCCGAGGTGATCAGAGCACGCACCTGACCCTCGCCTGGGGTGTCGATCTCCTCGGCAAGGCAGGACACGGGCAGCTCGCCGAGCGCCTCGGGCAGCCCGCGCACCCGACTGTGCCAGCGCCCGAAGGCAAAGCCGCGTCCGCTGCCGGGCTCGCCGGCGGAGTTGCGCTGGCCGGCCGCGGCGCGGGTGAACATGGCGCCGCCCTCGCGATCGAGGTTGCCGGTGAGTGCGTTGAGCACGTCCACCAGCCAGCTGGCCAAGGTGCCGAACTCCTGCGTGCAGGTTCCGATCCGGCCGTACACGGCGGCGCGCTCGGCGGCCGCCAGCTCGCGGGCCATGCGCCTGATCTCCTCCGCCTCGATCCCGCAGGCGCCGGAGGCCGCCTCGGCCGGGAAGTCGCGGGCAAGACGCTCCACCTCCTCGACGCCGTTCAGGTGCCCGTCGAGCGCCCCGGTGTCGGTCAGGCCCTCGTCGAACAGCACGTGCACCATGCTCAGCAGCAGGTGGGCGTCGGTGCCCGGGCGGATGAAGTGGTGCTCGCCGGCTGCCTCGGCCGTGCGGGTGCGGCGCGGGTCGACCACCACCAGCTTCCCCCCTCGTTCGCGCAGCTTGTGCAGCCGTCCGCGCATGTCGGGCGCGGTGAGCAGGCTGCCGTTGGACACCAGCGGGTTGGCCCCGAGCACGAGCAGGTGCTCGGTGCGGTCCACGTCGGGCACCGGGATCGACAGCGGCGCGCCGAACATCAGACCGGCGGAGATGTGCTTGGGCATCTGGTCCACCGAGCTCGCGCTGTACACGTTGCGCGAGCCGAGCGCCCGCAGCCACACTGGGCCGTAGAGCAGCGAGGACAGGTTGTGGGCGCTGGGATTGCCCACGTACACGGCCACGGCGTTGCGGTCGCCGTCGGCCAGGATGGGGGAGAGACTCGCGTCCACCACCTTCAGCGCCTCCTCCCAGGACGCCTCGGCCAAGCTGCCGTCGGGCTGCTTCACCAGTGGCCTGCGCAGCCGGTCGGGATCCTCCTGCAGGTGCTTCAGGCCCGTCGCCTTGGGGCAGAGGAAGCCGTGGCTGAACACGTCCTTCTCGTCGCCGCGGACCGACTTCACCTCGAGCCCGTCGACCTCAACCTCCAGGCCGCAGGTGGCCTCGCAGAAGGGGCACGTGCGGTGGTGGGTGCTGGTGGCCGCCGACACCGGTGCGCACCCTACTCCGACTTCAGCTCGATCCACAGCGCGCGGGAGCGCCCGAGCACCGCGCCGTGCTCGTCCAGCAGCGCGGCCCCGCCCGTGCGCTTGCGGCCGTCACGGGCTATCGGCCAGGAAACCACCGCGTGGGGGTGGCCGGGTCTCACCTCTGCGTCCACCTGGGCCTCCAGGCACCCGAGCACCATCGGCGGGCCCTCGCCGTAGTTGGCCAGCGGGGCGCTGGAGGCGCAGTCCAGCGCCGCCCAGGCCAGCTCGGGAGCGAGGACGCCCTCCCCGCCCGCGAGCCACTGGTGCGGCGTCCACCCCGCCGCGCAAGCCGCGCTTCCGGGAAGGAAGCCCGGGAAGATCCGCAGGCCGTCGCCGGGTTCGCGCTTGGGCCCGCAGCCGAAGCAGCTCGGGAACGGGTGCTCGGCGCTCCAGCGCTCATACCCGCGATCGGTGGCCTCCGCCGCCTCGGCGGGCGTGACCGACACCGGGACCTCCATGTCGAGCTCGTTCAGGCGCCTCGCGACCGCGACCACCGTCTCGCCGTGCATCAGCTTGTAGGCGCCGTCCTCGGCTTCGAGCAGTTCGAGTTCGGTGTCCAGCGGCGGGGGCGCGCGCAGCGAGACCTCGGCCGCGTTCCACCCGAGCTCCCGGGCGATCGCGCCGCTGGTGTATCCGCCGTTGGCCGATCCGGGCGGGCCGTTGAAGCGCGACGGGATCGTGAGCGCGGCCACGGCCGCGCCCGCTAGGCCGCCGCCGGCAGATCGTCGAGCGTCTTCTTGAGGTCCGCCACCGTCTGGAAGTCCAGGCCGATCGCGTGGTCGTGGCGGTGGGCCACGCGGCCCTGCTCGTCGATGATGATCGCGCTGCGTTTGGTCATCTTCGCCAGCCCCGAGTAGGCGTCGTAGGCCTTGGCCACCTCGAAGTCGGGATCGGCCAGCAGCGGCACGGTGAGGTCGTTCTTCTCGGTGAACTGGCGCTTGGACTCCAGGTCCTTGCCGGAGATCCCCACGGCCGTGACCCCGAGCGCGCCGAACGACTCGGCGTTGTCGCGGTAGGAGGAGAACTGCTTGGTGCACACGGTGGTCTCGTCGTCGGGGTAGAACAGCAGCAGCACGTTCTCGCCGCGGTGGTCGGAGAGCTTGAAGTTGCCGTGGGTGCCCTCGAGCTCGAAGTCCGGCGCTTCTTCCCCAACGGTGGGGTGCTTGGCCATCTCAGTTCCTCTCGTTCGCCATCGGGGCTGCCTGCGATCGACGATACAAGCCGTACAGAAGCACGCAGAGCACCAGCGCGCCGCCCACATAGCCCGTCTCCACCTGCAGCACGCGGTCGTCGAAGCCCGGCAGCAGCAGAAAGACCACGAACCCCGCGGCGGCCGCGAGCCATGCGCCGCAGGCTTCCCGGGCCTGCCCGTGCGCGAGGAGCGCCTGGTTCAGCGTGGCGGCGGCCAGGTACAGGCCCATGCCCACCGAGATAAGCACCAACCCGCCGCGCTCGTAGTCGAACTTCCCGCCGAACACCAGGTCCATCACGCTCGGGCCCACTGCCAGCATCACCACCGCCACGAGTGCGGCGAACCCGGCGATCGCGGCCAGGGTCACATTCACGCTGCGCCGGAACGGGTCGGTCTCCCCGCGGGCGCCGAGGCGGGTGAGGTGGGGGAGGATGGAGGTCTGCACTGCTTGGAAGAGCTGCAGCGGTGCACGCGCGATGAGTAGCACGTTGAAGGTGAAGCCCGCCAGCGCCGCGCCCTCTGCGCCGCCCTCGGTGGCCTTGACCAGCAGCGGCCCGGCGTTGAGGAATGTCTGCTCGGCGAGCATGATCGCCAGCACGGCCGCGGCGAAGCCAGTGCCGTGGGAGAGGGTGAACGCTGCCTCGCCATCCGAGGCCGCGGGCGGCGCATCCGAGGCCTGCCGTGGGCGCGACAGCGCCCACGGCACGACTGCCAGCGACAGCAACGGCGCGGCCGCGATGCCGAGCGCCACCACCGACTGCCCCGAGGCGATCCCCACTGCCACCGCCAGCGCGAACATCAGGCGCGAGCCGGCCTCCATCAGTACCAAGCCGCCGTAGAGCCCGAAGCGCCGCGAGCCGGCCAGGAACCCGCGCGCGAAGTAGCTCGCGGCGTAGGCCAGCACGCTCACCACCAGGACCCAGTAGAGGGTCTCCGAGCCGCCGAAGAGGCCGTCCTGCAGCGGCCTGCGCAGGGCCAGTGCCGCCACCGCGAAGACCGCCCCGAGCGCCAGCTGGATCGACGCCGCCACCCGCAGGTGCTCGCGCCCGCTTGTGCCGTGGGCATCGCGCTCGGCGATCGTTCGCGATAGCAGCTGTTCGACCGGGCGGTAGAGCACCGAGACGGTGATGAAGACCGCCGACCACAGCAGCGTGATCCCGCCGTAGCCGGCCTCCGACAGTGAGTGGCTGGCGAGCGAGAAGTAGGCGTAGGTGGTGAGCCCGGTGGCCGCGATCCCCACCGACAGCACGGCCGCGCCGCGGCCGTAGCCGCCCTCGGCGCGGCCCGTGCTCACACTCGGACGAGCAGCATCGTCCACGGGAACGGCGAGCGCGCCTCCTCGACCGTGCCGAGCCGGGAGAGCATCCGGACGAAGGAACGCTTGGACCAGTGGTTCACGTGCCCGGGCGTGTTGCCCAGCGTGCGCCAGTAGGCGCCGCGGGCCACGTTCAGGCCGCGCCACAGCGGCTCGCGGGGCACCGACACGAGCACCCAGCGCTCGGCCACGCGGGCCATCTCGGCCACCGTGGCCTCGGGGTCGGGCACGTGCTCGAGCACCTCGATCGCGGTGGCCACGTCGAACTCGCCGTCGGCGAACGGGAGGCGGGTGGCCTCCTCGGTGCGGAACTCGAGGTTCGGCCGCCGCCTGGTCTCCCACTCGGCATGCAGCTTGGCGTCGTCGAGGTCGATGCCCACCACGCGGGCGTCGCCCAGCGACTCGGCCCACTGCTCGGTGAGCACGCCCTCGCCGCAACCCACGTCGAGCAGGGACCGGGGCGCGGCCTTTGTCCACAGCTCGTCCAGCGTGCCGTGGAAGCCGGCCATCAGCCGGCGCACCGCCGGGTTGGTCGAGCCGTACTTGTCGAACGTGTTCCCGGTGGGGACCGCCGTGCCGGCGCTCACGTCTGCACCGGCTGGCGCGGCGTCTCCGACGCCCGAGGCACCGGAGGGTCACCCTCGGGCTTGCCGGTGGCGGGTCCCGCGGCGGCGCCGGTGGTGCGCGCCGTTCCGTCGTCACCGGCGGCGGGCTCGTAGTGGGAGGGCTCGATGCCCAGGCTCAGCTCAACGCGCCGCACGCGCTCGAGCATGCGCTGCTGGAGCACCCGGCTGCCGGCCAGGATGTCGCCCACCACGGCGAGCGCCACCAGCTGCACCGCAATCACGATCAGCGTCGACCCGAGGATCAGCGACTGCACGTGGCCCTGGCCCTCGCCGGAGAAGAAGAAGTAGAGGAAGCGCGCCCAGATGACCGCCGCCGGGAGAGCGACCGCCGCCGCGGCGATGAAGAACACGCGCATCGGCTCGTACAGCGAGTAGACGCGGAAGATCGCGCTGGCGTTGCGCCGCACGTAGGCCCACGTCGACGGGAACAGCCGCGACTCGCGCGTCTTGTCGTTGGTCGCGATCGGCACGTGCTCGACGGCCACGAGCATCTTGCCGGCCTGGATGATCGTCTCCAGCGTGTATGTGAACTTGGACACCACCTGGATCTGCAGGGCGGCCTCGCGGTTGTAGGCGCGGAAGCCGGAGGTGGTGTCGGGCACGTTGGTGCCCGACGCGCGCCGCACGACGGCGCTGCCGAGCCGCTGAAGGCGCTTCTTCAGGGGGGAGAAGTGCTCGATCTGGTCGGTCTCGCGGTCGCCCACCACCATGTCGGCCTTGCCGGCGATAATGGGCTCGACCAGGCGGGGGATGTGACCGCCGTAGTACTGGTTGTCGGCATCGGTGTTCACGATCACGTCGGCGCCGAGCTTCAGGCACGCGTCCAGACCGGCCTGGAAGGCGGCGGCCAGACCCTTGTTGTTCGTGAGCTTGACTACGTGGTGCACGCCTTGGGCGCGGGCCACCGAGATGGTGTCGTCGGTGGAGCCGTCGTCGATCACGAGCCACTCCACCTCGTCCACGCCCGGCACCTCGCGCGGCAGGTCCGCGAGGGTCGTGGGGAGCTGGTCCGCTTCGTTGAAGCAGGGGATCTGGATGATGAGCTTCATCGCGGCCCCACAGGGTAGCCGCGACCAGTGACGCCAGCGTTCCCCGCTCTGAGCGGGGGAAATGTGAAGAACCCCCGCTAACGAGCGGGTAACAATCTCTGCTAGCCTCCGAGGGTCTGCTGGCGCCTGTGTTCGTTCCGGGCTGCCCGCAATTCCTTGATCCCGTCTCACTGGAGTTAGCCGAACATGGACCTCATCGCGTATCTCGATCCCGGCACCGGCAGCATGCTGATGACTGCCATTGCCGGTGGCGTCGGCGCCATAGCAGTCACGGCCAAGCTCTACTGGGGCCGCCTGCTCGTCCTCCTGCACATCCGCAAGCCGGAGGCTGAGGTCGAGTCCGCGCAGAGCCGGCAGCAGACCGACTCCGCCTAACCGGGCGGCGCGCCACCGCGCCGCCCGTGTCCCTACCATGATCGGTCGCCCGCGCCCTGCGGGCGAGCGATAACGCATGTCTACCCCCACCGAGACCTCGCAGAGCCCGACCGCCTCGCAACTGGAGCCCGGCTCCTTCCGCGACCCCGAGAGCCGCGTGTTCTACGCGGGCGACGGCGTGTACCGCTCCCTGTCGGCCGACGGGCTGGCCGACTTCGAGGCGCTCAGCTCCAGCAAGCTGTGGGAGCGCTACGGCGGCGAGGGCAGCATCGTGGCCACCGACCTGCTCGAGAACGGCGACGGCCTTCCCGAGGGACTGGTCAAGGAGAGCGCCGCGGTGCTCAAGCACGAGCGGATCCCGTTCGTGTCCTACCCGTACGAGTGGACCTTCTCGATGCTCAAGGACGCCGCGCTGCTGCAACTGGATCTCATGCTCGCGGCGCTCGAGGAGGACATGGTCCTCAAGGACTCCTCGCCCTACAACGTGCAGTTCGAGGGCTCCAAGCCCGTGTTCGTGGACGTGGGCTCGTTCGAGCGCTACCGGGAGGGCGAGCCGTGGATCGGCTACCGCCAGTTCTGCATGCTCTACCTCTACCCGCTGCTGCTGCAGTCGGCCAAGGACGTTCCGTTCCACCCCTTCCTGCGCGGCGCGATCGACGGCATCCCCCCGGCGCAGATGCGCGGCCTGGCCTCCGCCGGCGACCGGTTCCGCAAGGGCATGTTCCTCAACGTGTTCATGCACGCGCGACTGGAGGCCAAGCACGCCGACCGCGGCGGCGAGGTCAAGGAGGAGATCAGGCGCGCCGGCTTCAAGAAGGAGCTGATCCAGGCCAACGTGCGCAAGATGCGCAAGCTGGTGTCAAAGCTCGAGTGGAGCCCGCCCCAGGGCGTGTGGGTGGCCTACGGCGAGCGCAACAGCTACTCCGATGAGGACGCCAAGCGCAAGGACGAGTTCGTGCGCGAGGTGGCCACCTCCCAGCAGTGGGACCTCACCTGGGACATCGGCGCGAACAACGGCCGCTACTCGCGCATCGCCGCCGAGGGCTCGCGCTACGTGCTGGCTTTGGACGCCGACCAGGGCCCGATGGAGCTGCTGTACCGCTCGCTTCGCGATAGCGGCGACGAGCAGATCCTGACGCTGACCATGAACCTCGCCGACCCGTCGCCGGGTCTCGGCTGGCGTGGCGCAGAGCGCAAGGCCCTGCCCGACCGCGGCAAGCCCGACCTCGTGCTCGCGCTGGCGCTCGTCCACCACGTGGCCATCGCCGCCAACGTTCCAGTGCGCGAGTTCGTGGACTGGCTGGCCTCCCTGGGCACGTCGCTGGTGATCGAGTTCCCCACGCGCGAGGACCCGATGGTCAAGAAGCTGCTCGCTCCCAAGCGCGACGGGCTGCACCCCGACTACGAGCGTGAGAACTTCGAGTCCGTGCTGGCCGAGTTCTTCGATGTGGAGCGCCGCGAGCGCCTGTCGTCGGGCACCCGCCTGCTGTACTTCGCCCGCCCGAAGGGCAGCGGCGCCCCGATCGATCTCGGGGCCCCCGAGGCCTGATGGCCGGCGAGGCTGCCGCGCCGACCGAGGCGCCGGCCACCTCGAGGGAGGAAGAGAAGGTCCCTCGCCGCGGCTGGCGGGGCAACCCGCTGGCGTTCGGCCACCTGGCCGTGCTGGCCACGTTCGCGCTGGCCCAGCCGCTGTTCGACCTGCTCTCCGACAACCCGGAGTTCTTCGCCGCGCGCGGCTCCACCGCCGGCGACATCATCCTGTTCGCGGTGCTGCTGGTGCTGGTGCCGCCGGCGGTGCTGCTGCTCGTGGAGGTGCTCGTGGGGCTGGTGTCCGTGAAGGCGCGCGCCGTGCTGCACGTGGCGTTCATGGGCCTGCTCGCCGCGCTGGTGTTCGTGCAGGCGCTGAAAGGCCCGATCGGCTCGCCGGACGCGCTGCTGATCGGTGTGGCGCTGGCGCTCGGCGTGGGAGCCGCGGTGCTCTACGCGCGCGCGGAGCCTGTGCGCTCGTTTCTCAGCGTGCTCACACCCGCGCCCCTGGTGTTCCTCGCGCTGTTCCTGTTCATCTCCCCCGTGTCGAAGATCACGCTCGCCGACGAGGCCAGCGCCCAGTCGATCGGCGGAATCGCGCGGGTGCCCGTGGTGATGGTGGTCCTCGACGAGTTCCCCACCACCTCGCTGATGGATGCCGACAACCGCATCGACGCCAAGCTCTACCCGGGATTCGCGGCGCTCGGCAAGAACGCCACCTGGTTCCGCGGCGCGCACTCGATCTACGACTCCACCAGCAAGGCCGTGCCGGCGATCATGGACGGCGACTACCCCGAGAAGGGCACTCTGCCCACCTCCTCGGAGCACCCCAACAGCATCTTCGCGCTGCTGGGCAAGAGCCACCGCATGAACGTCTCGGAGGAGGCCACCAGCGTGTGCCCGCGCGACCTCTGCAAGGACGCCCGCCTCGAGGAGCCGCTTGTGGACCGGCTCGGGTCGATCACCGGCGACCTCGGCCTGGTCTATGCCCACGTGGTCTCCCCGCCGGGCCTCGAGCGCGAGCTGCCGTCTGTGTCCGACACCTGGGGTGATTTCGGCGGAGGCGGCGGCGCCACCGGCTCGGCCTCCGGATCCGCCCCAGGCCAGCCCAACACCCGCGCCAACCTCAACTCCAACCGCAACAAGCGCTTCGAGGCCTGGATCGACGCGATCCGGCCAGGTGGCCGCCCGGCGCTGAACTTCAAGCACGCGCTGCTGCCCCACGTGCCGTGGCAGTACCTGCCCAGCGGCAAGCAGTACCGCCGCACGGCCAGCGACCCCGTGCCCCAGATCTCGCGCCAGTCCTACAAGGACGAGGGCCAGATGCGCCAGCTCCAGCTGCGGCACCTGCTGCAGGCGGGCTTCGCCGACCTCGAGGTGCAGCGCCTGCTCTCACACCTCAAGGAGACCGGCCAGTACGACCGCTCGCTGATCGTGATCACGGCCGACCACGGCACGTCCTTCGACGTGGGGCGCTTCGACCGCCGCAGGGTCGACCGGCAGAACATCGACGAGATCTCGCCCGTGCCGCTGATCATCAAGCGGCCCAACCAGCGCAGGGGCAAGGTGGACGACAGAGTGGTGGAGACCACCGACATCACGCCCACGATCGCCGACATCCTCGGCATCCGCCTGCCCGAGAAGGTGGACGGCAGGTCGGCGTTCAGCCCGGAGGTGAAGGCGCGCGACGAGGTGAAGATGCTCAAGCGCGACCTGTCGGGCTACGTGCGCCTGAGCAAGTCAGAGCTCGAGCGCGACCGCGAGGCCGAGGTCCAGGAGAAGCTCCGCAACTACGGCTCCGGCGACGACCCGCTCGAGCGGCTGTACCGGGTGGGCAACAACTCCGAGCTGGTGGGCCGCGACGTCTCCGAGCTGACCCAGAGCGGGGACTCCGACGCGCGCGTGGACCTCACCGCGGACGCGGAGTACGCCAACGTGGACCTGAGCACGCCGTTCGTGCCCACATGGGTGGTGGGCACCGTGTCGGGCGGCTCCAACAAGGACATCGCCGTGGCCGTGAACGGGCGCATCAGCGCGGTGGGCAACACCTTCCGGCTGGCCACCGGCGGCGACGAGCTGATCGCGGTGATGGTGCCCGAGAGCGCGATGCGCGACGGGCGCAACGATGTGGAGGTGTTCGATGTGTCCGGCGGCTCTCAGCTGCGGAGCATGGGCGGCACCTAAGGAGCGGCCGACCGGGCGGCTACTGCACGTCCTGCAGGCACTTCTCCACCGACGCCAGCTCCTCCTCGGAGCCCTGGTTCACGAACACCAGCGCGGCGCCCACCTGCTCGGCATCCTGGGCCTCGCCCTTGAACTGCTGGCCCTCCGCCTCGCCCGTCGAGAGGAAGAACTCCACGCGCGGGCCGCCGGGCTCGCCGCCCACCTGGATCGACTTGTCGCCCGAGGTCTGCGCCTCCAGGCCCTCCTCCTCGGTGATGCACTGAAGGGCCACGGCGCGCGTGTCGTTGGGGTCGGGGCCGTCCGAGCCCGGCTTTGTCGGATCGTTCGAGGCGCCGCAGCCGGCGACCGCGAGAGCGAGCGCGCAGCAAGTGACGGCCAGGCTGTGGCGTAACTCCATGGCGGGGCCAGAGTAGTGATTCAGACTGCTACCTTCCGGAAACTGGGCGGCGTCGCGCCGTCGCCCGAGGCAGGACCACCTCCCGTACCAGGCCCCGCAGCTCCCAGAGGATTTGTGCGAGAGCCGCCCGGGCAGAAGTATCCTCAGCGCGCCGACCGACATGAACCGACGCTTCGCCGTACTCCAGGCAGTCTTCTCGCTGATCGCCCTAGCCGCGGTGGTCTGGTGGGCATCCCACCAGGAGGCCCCGCAGCTGCCGCACTCCACCGAGGCCATCAGCTGGATGATCGGGGCCGGACTCTTCTACGCGCTCGCCACATTCGTGCGCGCCGAGCGCTGGCACCGGATCCTCCACCTGATCGGCGTGGACGCGGGCCGGCGCGACTGCTACGGCCTCACCACGGTGGGCTACATGGGCAACAACGTCCTGCCCGCGCGCGCGGGCGAGGCGCTGCGCGTGGTGCTGCTGGACCAGCGCACCGGCGCCGGCAAGCGCACGCTGCTCGGCACGATCGTGGCCGAGCGCATCCTCGACGTGATCGTGCTCAGCCTGATCCTGGTGACCGCCGTGTACGGCGTGCTCGACGGCGACGTGCTGCCCACCGACAGCCCGCTTCTGATCGCCGGTGCCGGGCTCGTGGCGCTGGCCCTGGCCGTGGGCGTGTTCAGCTACCTGCGCAGCCGCGGTGCGATGGAGCGCCTGCGCGACTTCGCCCGCCCCCTCGCCGGCGCGTCGCGCGCGCTGGCGGGCAAAGACGGCGTGCCGCTGCTGGCGGGCACCGTGGTGCTGTGGCTGATCGAGGGCGCCGTCTACCTAGCCGTGGCGCGCGCGGTGGAGCTGGACATCAGCACCACCGGCGCCCTGTACCTCGTGGCGCTCACCAACTTCGTGGCCGCGATCCCGGCTGCGCCGGGATCGATCGGGACCTTCGATGCCGCGGTGGCCTTCGGCACCCGTGCGCTGGGCGGTGCCGGCTCGGCCATCACCTCCTACCTGCTGCTCCTGCGCTTCGTGCTCTACGTGCCGATCACAGTGGTCGGCCTGCTCGTGATGCTGCTCCGCTACGGCGGCTGGGCGCGCATGCGCGAGGCCACTCGCCTGCAGACGAGTCGCGCCTAAGTGGCCCCCGCCTCAATTACCGTCGCGCTCGGCGGCGCCTGGACGCGCCTGACTGCGTCCGCCGGCGGGGACCACTAAGCGGCCCATGAGGGTGTCGGCCCCACAGGCACTCGCGCTCAGGCTGCGCGGAAACGCCCGCGAGTCCGAGCCGTCCCGCCC
>DASROS010000129.1:0-23892 GCA_035646775.1 Thermoleophilaceae bacterium
AGGGCCGTCCAACTTTCCCGGCGGGTCCGAGGACCTCGAGAGCCTCCTGTCGGCCTTTTACGTGCTGTTCGGGGCCGGTTTCCTGGTGGGCACGCTCGGCCATCTGTTCGACTCGAAGACCCTGCGTGCGGCCGGAATCGCCCTGATTTTCATAGGTACGGCGGTGTTCTTCGTTGCCGTAGTGCGCTTCGACTAGCCTCCCGGGCGTGCCAGAAGAGCAGCAGACAGAGATCTCACGGGCCGTGCCCGACCGTCCCATCCGTCGGGTGCGCCGGCGCAGCCACGCCGACAAGGTGCGTGCCGCCCAGTTCGCGATCGTCCTGCGCGGCTACGACCGTGCCGCGGTTGACGCGTGGCGCGAGGAGATCGCGCAGCTGGTGGAGCGCCTCGAGGAGGCCCAGCCGCGCGACGCGGCGGTCAAGCGCGCACTCGACGAGGTGGGCCAGGAAACGGCCTCGATTCTGCAGCGCGCCCACGAGTCGGCAGAGGAGATCGCGGCGCGCTCGCGCTCCCAGGCCGAGGGTCGTCTCCAGCGTGCCGAGCACGAGGCAGAGCTCACGGTGCGCGAGGCCGAGGAGCGGGTGGAGCAGCTCGATCAGGACAACCGCGCGATGTGGGAGCAGCGCGCCCGCCTGATCGAAGAGATGCGCCAGCTGGCCGACGAGGTGCTCAACGTGGCGGACGACGCGCTGGACCGGATGGAGCCGGCGCAGGAGGCCGACACCGGCCAGGATCCCACCAATGAGGCCGAGGACATCGCCGACGAGCCCACCGTGGAGGCGACCGCGGCCGACATCCCCGAGCCGCCCGTGGACGACGGCGAGCCCGCCGGCGAGCAGCACGAGGGCGCGCCCGGCGCCCGCACCTCCTAGCCCAGCGCCTCCCGGAAGCCGTCGCGCCAGCTCGCATAGCGGGGCTGCCAGCCCAGCTCGCGCTTGGCCTTGGCGTTCGAGGCGCCGCGCAGCTCAGTGGCCATCGACACCGCGAAGGAGCCCGCGGCCAGGCGCCCTACCCACTTGGGCAGGCGCAGCGGCGGCTTGGCCCCGAGGGCCTCGGCGTAGACGGGAACCCACTCGCGCATGGCGGCTGGGTCGTCGTCCACCACGTTGTAGATACCCGGCGTGCCCCGCTCGATCGCCGCCACGGTGGCCGCGGCCGCGTCGTCCACGTGGATGAACGAGAACACTCCGGTTCCGCCCCCCACGATCGGCTGGCGGCGCTTGCGCGTCTCCTCAGCGAGGTTGCCGTGGTGCGCGTAGTACGTCCCGGGCCCGTAGAACTGGCCGTAGCGCAGCACGAGACCCTCCAGGCCCGGCGTGCCCGTGACCTGCTCCTCCATGTTCAGGGTGGCCTTCACCCCGGAGTCGAAGGGAGCGGGAGCGTCGGCGAACGGGCGGTCCCCCTCGTCCTTGATCGTGCCGCCCTCCGGCGCGTACATGAAGGCGATGCTCTGGGCCACCATGCGCCGGGTCCCCGCCGCCACCGAGGCATCGATCAGGTTGCGCGTGCCCTCGGTGCGCACGCGGTTGGTCGGCTCGTAGTCGATCTTGCGGATGTCGAAGTCCTCGGGCAGCGCGGTGAGCTGGTGGATTACCGCCTCTGGAGCGGCCTCGCGCATCGCGGTGTCCAGTTGCTCGCGGTCGAACACGTCACACACCGCGGCTCCGGCGCCCAATGCCCGGATGCGCTCGGCGCTCTCGGCCGACCGAGTCATGCCGGTCACCTCGTGTCCAGCCTCCAGCAGCTGGGGCACCAGGCGCCTGCCGATCGCGCCGCTCGCGCCCGCCAGAAAGACCCTCATCGCCCGTCCCCCGCCCTCGTCGCCGCCACGAACATCCATCCGAGCAGCGCGGCGCCGAGGGCAAGCAGCACGAAGTTGGTCGGGCCGAGCCGCTCGGGCTCGGCCTCGCCTATGTCGACCAGGTGGTTGATCGAGTGCAGCACGTACTGGAACAGCGCGCCGGCGATCGCCGCCACGCGCCAGCCGGGGCGCCACGCGGCGATCAGCAGCACCAGGCCCAGCGCCAGGGTGAAGGTGGCGGCGTCGCGGGTGTAGTGGTCGTTCTGCACGCCGTAGGGGCCGACCTTCTCGAAGAAGGTGCCCGGGGCGACGACCATGAACGTGCCGAGTGCCAGTTGATAGCCGGCGAGGATCAGCAGCAGTGGCTTCAGTCGATCGGTCATCTATACAACCGCGCGGCGAAGCCCACGCCGTCGCCGATCGGCAGCACCGAGCCCAGCCAGCGCTCGCTCTGGAGCAGCTGTGAGTTGAACGCGCGCGCGGCCGCGAGCGACTCGTCGGCCCAGTAGGTGTCGGCGTCGTGGGGCAGGGCCACCTCGCCCGACATGAGCAGGTTGTCCACCACGAGCAGGGCACGCTCGGCCAGCAGCGGCTCGGCCAGCTCCAGGTACTCGCGGTACTGGTCCTTCTTGGCGTCGATGAAGAGCAGGTCGAACGGAC
Source organism: Thermoleophilaceae bacterium (assembly GCA_035646775.1). GTDB lineage: Bacteria > Actinomycetota > Thermoleophilia > Solirubrobacterales > Thermoleophilaceae > JAAYBF01. The sequence continues at coordinate 2,462 of DASROS010000129.1, forward strand.
CCCCGAGGTTGGGGATGGTCTGGCGGGCGTCGCCCTCGACGATCTCGACGCGGTCACCCACGCCGGCATCGTCGAGGAACTTGCGCGCCGTGGCGGCGCGGGCCGGGTCGATCTCCAGGGTGACGAGCTTTCCGTTCTCGAGGGCCTGGGCCATGTGCAGCGCCGAGTAGCCGATGGCGGTGCCCACCTCGAGCACGCGCGGGTCGGTTCCCCGGCACAGCGTGGCAAGGAAGCGGCCGGCCTCCCAGTGCACGATCGGCACCGAGTCGCGCTCGGCCAGCACCTCCATCTCGGCCATCACCGGGTCGCGGTCCGGGCGCAGCGCCCGCAGGTAGCCCTCGACGTGATCGTGCAGGATGGCCATGATCTGAGGCTACAGCGGCAGCCGCATCAGCAGATCGCGCGTGCCCGGGTCCTTTCCGGTGGCAAAGCCCCCCGCCTCGTACAGCGCCAACGCGGCCGGGTTCGCCTCGCTCACGTCGAGCTCCACCCGCGCGCAGCCACGCACCCGGGCGCGGTCGGCGGCCGCGTCCACCAGCGCCCGGCCGAGGCCGGCGCCGCGGGCGTCATCCGAGACGTAGAGGTCCTCCAGCCAGCAGTCGGTGGCTTCGTGCCAGAGGCCGTAGCGGAACCGCAGCTGGCACACGCCGGCCGGGCGGTCGCCTGAGGCGGCCGCGGCGAGCAGGTACTCGGTCTGAGGGTCCTCGATCAGCCGGCTGACCCCGTGGAGCAGGCTCTCGTCGGAGGGCTCGTCGCGGCCCATCCAGTCGCGAAAGCCCACGAGCAGGGCGGCCACCGTCGCAGCCTCCTCCGGTGCCGCTGGCCACACCTTCGCCACCGCCGCAACGCTACCTGCCGTAGTCTCGGACCCTCGTACAGCGGGGAGTTTTCCAAGGAGGCCCGAATGCCCGAGGTAGCTGAGGTTCAGTCAGGTCTCGAGGGCGTAGTCGCCTTCGCGACGGAGATCGCAGAGCCCGACAAGGAAGGTGGAGCCCTCCGCTACCGCGGAGTCGACATCGAAGACCTGGTGGGCCACGTCCCGTTCGAGAAGGTCTGGGGGCTGCTGGTGGACGGCTCCTTCGAGCCCGGTCTGCCGCCCGCCATCCCGCACCCGCTCACCGTCCGCACCGGCGACCCGCGCGTGGATCTCCAGGCCGCCATGGCCATGCTCGCCCCGGAGTGGGGGCTTCAGGCCGTGATCGACATCGACGACGAGCAGGCCCGCGCCGACCTCGCACGTGTGTCGGTGATGGCCTTGTCCTTCGTGGCCCAGTCGGCCCGCGGAGTGGGCCGCCCGCCCGTGCCGCAGACCGAGATCGACAAGGCGCAGTCGATCCCCGAGCGCTTCCTGATCCGCTGGCGCGGCGAGGCCGACCCGCGTCACGTGAAGGCGATCGACGCCTATTGGATCTCGGCGGCCGAGCACGGCATGAACGCCTCCACCTTCACGGCGCGCGTGATCACCTCCACGGGCGCCGACGTGGCCGCCGCCCTCTCGGGTGCGGTGGGCGCACTCTCGGGGCCGCTGCACGGCGGCGCGCCCTCGCGGGTGCTCACCATGCTCGACGGAGTGGAGGAGCACGGCGACGCCGAGGCGTGGGTCAAGGAGGCACTGGACCGCGGCGAGCGGCTGATGGGCTTCGGGCACCGCGTCTACCGCGCCGAGGACCCGCGCGCGCGTGTGCTGCGGCGCACCGCGAAGGAGATCGGCGCCCCGCGCGTGGAGGCGGCGGAGGCGCTCGAGAAGGCCGCGCTGGCCGAGCTGCAGGCGCGCAAGCCCGACCGCGTGCTTGCCACCAACGTGGAGTTCTGGTCAGCTGTTGTGCTCGACTCCGCCGCCGTTCCGCCGGACCTCTTCACGCCGCTGTTCTCCTGCGCGCGCGTGGGCGGATGGGCCGCGCACATCATGGAGCAGAAGCGCGAGGGCCGGCTGATCCGGCCCACGGCCAAGTACGTGGGCGCGGGCGAGCGACCCGTGGCCGAGGTGAACGGGGCCGACCCGACCTGATCGTGGCCATGGAGGCCGCCACCACGACGCAGGACACGCCTCCGGTCGAAGGCGTCTCCTCGTTCGCCAAGTCGCTGTTCCTCGGCGAGATCCACGAGGAGCTCGTCTTCCCGTTCCCCAAGCCCGACGACGCCGAGCAGGAACGCATCCGCGCGCTGTGCACCGCCACGCGTGAGGTGGCGGCCGAGATGATCGACCCGCGGCGCGTCGAAGAGGAGCGCTGGATCGGCGACGAGGTGATCGCCGCGCTCGGCGAAGCCGGCGTGATGGGCCTCTACGTGCCCGAAGAGTACGGCGGCCAGGGCCTGTCCCAGACCGGCTACTGCCGCGTCTCGGAGGTCTTCGCCCAGATCGACCCGGTGCTGTCGGTGATCCTCGGCGTGCACCAGTCGATCGGGATGAAGGGCATCGTCCTGTTCGGCTCCGACGAGCAGAAGGCGCGCCATCTGCCCGACCTGGCAGCCGGGCGCAAGCTGGCCGGCTTCGCGCTCACCGAGCCCGAGGCGGGCTCCGACGTTCACGGCATGCACACGCGCGCCGAGCGCCAGGCCGACGGCTCCTGGCGCCTGGACGGCATGAAGCACTACATCGGCAACGGCGACAAGGGCTCGGTGTTCGTGACCTTCGCCGCCACCGAGCATGACGGCGAGCGCCGCCACACCGCCTTCATCGTCGAAAAGGGCATGGACGGCTTCGAGGTCGGCAAGCGCTTCGACACCATGGGCCTGCGCGGCAACGACCTGCGCGAGCTGCACTTCAACGGCGTGCTCGTGCCGCCTGAGAACGTGCTCGGCGAGCCCGGCGAGGGCTTCAGGATCGCCATGCACGTGCTCAACAACGGGCGCATGAGCCTCGGCACGGGCTCTGTCGGCGGGGCGAAGTTCCTGCTCGACCGCACGATCGACCACGTTAAGGAGCGCAAGCAGTTCGGCCGGCCGCTCGCCGACTTCGAGCTGGTCCAGGACAAGATCGGCTGGATGGTCTCCTACCTGTTCGGCCTGGAGTCCACGGCCTACCTCACCTGCGGCCTGGTGGACATGGGCGTGCCCGACTACTCGCTGGAGTCGGCGATGGTCAAGGTGTCGGGCACCGAGTTCCTCTGGTACGCCGCCAACCGCTGCCTGCAGCTCAAGGGCGGCGCCGGCTACATGCGCGATGAGCCCTACGAGAAGATCCTGCGCGACACGCGCATCTTCCCGATCTTCGAGGGCGCCAACGACGTGATGCGCGCCTTCATCGCACTGTCGGCGATGAAGCCGGTGGGCGACCGGCTCAAGGAGCTGGGCGGCCTGAACCTGAGCGATCCCGTGGGGTCGATCGGCGTGCTGGCCGAGTACGTGACCGGCCGCGTCCAGCGCGAGGTGCGCCCCGACCGGATCACCCGCGGGCACGAGGCGCTGAAGCCGCTGACAGACCCGCTCACCGACCAGGTCAAGCGCCTGGCGAGTGTGACCGAGAGCCTGCTGCGCGAGCACAAGGGCGAGGTGATCAACCGCCAGTTCCAACAGAAGCGCCTGGCTGACGCCGGCGCGGACATCTACGCCCAGATCGCGCTGCTGTCGCGCACCACCGCCATCTTCGAGGAGCACGGGGTGGAGCCCTCCGGCCAGGAGCGCTACATCGCCGAGACCTTCTGCAGCCGCGCCGCGGGGCGCGTGAACGCGTGCCTGGACCAGGTGGAGCACAACGACGACGAGCGGATGGTGGCGATCGCCAAGCTCGCCTGTAGGCGCGGCGAGTACGGCTACGCCTTCTTCGAGGACTGAAAAGAGCGACGGCCGGCCCCGGGATGAGGGGCCGGCCGCCTTTGCTCGACAGGAGGGAGGTCTGCGAGCTGCGCGTCTCTATGCACGCATAGACCCGGTGAGAAGGGCCTTTCGTGGCGTATCGGCAGCACCAGGCCGGCACTTGAGGCCCCTCCTGCATAATCGTTTTCGTGAGTACCGCTCCCGCTTCCGCCCTCTCAGAGCGCGAGAAGCGGATGGTGCTGGTGGCCTGCATCCTCGGCACCTCGGTCGTGCTCGTGGACTCCACGGTGGTCAACGTGGCGCTGCCCGCAATACGGGAGGATCTCGGCGGCGGCTTCGCCGGCCAGCAGTGGACCGCCAACGCCTACCTGGTCACGCTGGCGTCGCTGATCCTCGTCGGGGGCTCGCTGGGGGACATCCTGGGCGAGCGCCGGGTCTTCTCGATCGGCGTGTTGGGGTTCGGAGCGACTTCGATCCTGTGCGCGGCGGCGCCGACCATCGAGGTGCTGGTGGTGGCACGGGCCCTGCAGGGGGTGGCCGGCGCACTGCTGACCCCAGCTGCCCTGGCGGTGATCGTGGCCGCTTTCACGCCGGAGGAGCGCGGCAAGGCGGTCGGCTCCTGGACGGCCTGGGCCGCCATCGGCGCCGTGCTCGGCCCCGTGATCGGGGGGCAGCTGGTGGACGCCGCGTCCTGGCGCTGGATCTTCGCCATCAACGTGCCGCTGGTGCTGGCCACGCTGTACCTGATCGCGCGCTACGTGCCCGCGGGCCGCGGAGGACGAGAGCGGGCGAAGGTCGACATCGTCGGGGGCCTGATGTGCGCTTTCGGCCTCGCCGGGCTCACCTTCGGGCTCATCCGCCAGCCCGAGGTGGGCTTCGGCGACCCCACCGTGTTCGTGCCCCTGGTGGGCGGGATCGTGCTGCTCGCCTCGTTCCTGGCCTTCGAGGTCCGTGCCTCGCACCCGATGCTGCCGCTGGGCCTGTTTCGCAGCCACAACTTCTCCGTGGGCAACGTGGAGACCCTCGCCATGTACGCCGGGCTCTCGCTGTTGTTCTTCTTCCTGGTGCTGTTCCTGCAGAACGCCGCGGGCTACAGCGCCGTGGCCGCGGGCACCGCGGGTCTGCCCATCACCGTGATGATGTTCGTGCTGTCCTCGCGCTTCGGGGCGCTCGCGGACCGCTACGGCCCGCGGCTCCTCATGGGCCTGGGCCCCCTGGTGGCGGCCGCCGGGCTGGCCCTGATGACCACCCTGGACGCCGACCTGGACTACGTGACCGGCCTGCTGCCCCCGCTGGCGCTGTTCGGCCTGGGCCTGTCCATGACCGTCGCCCCGCTCACCTCCACGGTGCTCGCCGGTGCCGACGAGTCCAACGCCGGCATCGCCAGCGGGGTGAACAACGCGATCGCCCGGCTGGCCGGCCTGCTGGGCATCTCCATCGTCGGCCCGATCGTGGCCTCGCGCTACGGTGACGCCGCGGACTCGTCCGTGGGCGCGTTTCACCTGTCGATGGCCATCGCCGCCGGGTTGGTCGCGGCGGGCGGGCTGGCCGGCCTGATCGGCATCCGCAATCCGCGGCGGCGGGTCGAGTCGCAGGGCTGTGCTGGCGGCCAGCTGTCGGGGGCCCCGGTGGAAGCTGCACGTCACCATCGCCGGACGCCGGCCTCGGTAGCGGACTGACCGGGCCAGCCGAGGCGTAGGAGCGGCACGGGGCGCCTTTCCAGACATAGTGACCGTCAAGTCGCCCCGCAGGCAGCCTGGCGCCGGCCTGCCGACCCTCATTGCGCAGTTAACCTCCGGCGAGGGCGACTAGCGGGGAGACCGGGGGTCCGGCGAACCTTCCGAAGGCATCCGCACGGTCTGGTCGTCATCCGACCCGATCCGCACGGTCGGGGCTTCGGCGGGCTCGCCGGAGCGCGGACTGGCACGCGAGCGCGGGGGCACGTCGTCGGCTGGACGCTTGGTGCGCTCCCGCAGGCCGGCGGCGGCGAGAATCGCGGCGCAGGCCAGCGCCAGCACGCTCAGCCCGAGCGGGCGGTCGAACAGCCGCACCACGATCAGCAGCGCCGACCACAGCCCGGCGGCCAGGATCACCGTGCCGTCGCCCGACGGCAGGTGAAACTCGCGTCTGTGCGCGCGCGCCCTGAGCAGGTACAGCACGGACAGCCCGGTGAGCACGATCGCGGCCTCCACGAAGGAGAACGGGCCGAAGGTGCTTACGATCAGCAGGACCGCGCCAACGGCGGCCACGCGCTGCTCGGTGTTCAGGCTGCGCCAGGTCTCCACCGGGCTGCCCGCGGCGTCCCCGGCGTCCCCGGCGAGGCGGCCGGCGTCAGGCATCGTCTTCGAGTGGCCGGCGGCCGTCGAAGCCGGTGTCGGGCTCGTGCCAGTGGCGCACCTCGTCCTCGCCCTCCTCCCAGCAGAGATAGACCTCCCGGCCATCGCGCAGCGACGGGAAGTCCGCCAGCCCGCGGTCGAGGTCGCGCAGCACCACGCTCATCTCCTGCAGCTCGTGCAGCGCGCTGCGCATGGCCAGGAACGCCTCGGAGACCACGCGGCCTGGCCCGCCGCCGCCGTTGCCGCCGGTGGCCTCGTGCAGCGCGGCGCGCGCCTCCTCGTCGTTGAGGCCCTCCCGCGCCGCCCGGAGGGCGTCGATCCGCTCCTGGACGAAGGGGATGGCCGCGTTGGCCTGCTCGACGGTGTAGCGGCGCTCCTGCGGCACGATCAGGCCCGGCGGAGGGTCAGCCCACCACAGGTGCGGCGGCCGCCTCGCGCAGCCGTCCGGAGAGCAGCTGGGCGTCGGCGTCCGAGACGGTGCGCAGCTGGCCCTGAAAGGCCAGGTGCCAGTGCTCGGCAGGCCACTTCTGCACGTGCTCGAGCTCCGCGGCCAGCTCCACCGCGGGCACGAACTGCTCCTCCTCGAGCACCAGGACCGGCTCGGTCTCGAAGCGCCAGGGGTACGGGTCCACCTTGCCCGGCTTGCCCGGCCACACCTTGTCGCGGTCCTCGAACATCTCCGAGGTCACGCGCACCGTGCCGCCGAAGGCCTGCACTCCGGTCACGTAGAACACGATCTCGTCGCCGGGTTCGATCTGCTCGGCCATCCCGCGGCGCCCCTCCTTCGCGCCGATCAGCTCGAAGCCGCGCTCGCGTGTGGCACGGAAGTTGTCCAGTGAGCCCGTGAGCACCCAGGTCTTCGCCATGGGACAAGGGTATAGCTGCCGCCCGACCCGGGTAGGGGTACTGCATGGATGAACGGGACCCCCATCACGAGCTGAACAACCCGGTTGACGAACCTGACCCGACCGAGTGGCCGGATCCCTATGAGAAGCGGCCCGATCCGTTGGAGCCGCGCAACCCGGATGACGAGCCGTTCGGCGAGCAGCCTCACGCGCCCACCGGCGCGACCAGCACAAGCGCGCCCCATCCCGACCAGGACATCGAAGCGGGCGACCGGGCGCACCCGCCGGAGCGCGACAAGCTCGACGACTAGCCACCCCCCGGCGGGTCAGTCGATCGGGATGTCCTCCACCCGCGTCTCGCGCGGGCGGCGCTCGAGGCGCTCCAGGTACCAGTCGATCAGCGAGCGCAGCGTGAGCAGCGCCTCGCGGATCAAAGCCGAGATGCGTTCCTGCAGCTCGGCCGGCGCGGCGCGGCGCACGGCGTCCAGCAGCACGAACAGCGCCGAGAAGTCCGGTCCGGCCCCCGAGGGAGGCGGAGGCGGGGTGCCCCTGTCGGCCCCCCGGTCGGGCCCCGTGCCGGCGTAGAGGTCCCCGTCCGGAGGCGGAGGTGGGGGCGGAGGCGGCGGCCCGCCGGCCGGCTCGCGGCGGCGGCGGTCGCCCCAGCCGAACTCCGGCACGGGTTCCTCAGGTGGTGTTCTCGGCGGATCCTCCATCGCGCGCCCGCTCGAATGTGACCTCCAGCGCGCCGTCGGCGAAGCGTGCGCCGCGCGCATCGTAGGCCGCCATTGCGGGCGGCAGCATGATAGTCCGCTTCTGCACGCCCACACGGACCACCACCTCGAGCCCGATCTTGCGCAGCTTCACGTCCCCCTTTTCGGCGAACGGGAGCGGCAGGCGCAGCGTGGCGCGGCCGTTCTCTACCGACAGCTCCTGGGCGAGGTCCGAGTGGAGCACGCCGGCGGCGTCGAGGCCGTCGAAGATCGCCTCGCCCAGCTCGTCCAGCGCCTCCGGCCCGACCACCTCGTGCGGGAAGTGGGGGGCGGTGAGGATCGGCACGGGCGAGAAGCCCGAGCGCACAAGGTCCAAATGCTCCTGCTGGCGCTCCCGCCAGCCGGCGAAGTAGCCGTCGGCCGCCTCCTCGGGCAGCACGCGGTTCACCACCACGGCGTCGGTGAGATAGCCGTACAGGTTGAGGTAGGTGAACGTGCGCATGGCCTCCTTGACCACCATCCGGTCGGGGTTCATCACCAGCCGCACGGTGGTGCGCTCGCGGTCGCGCAGGATGCCGTTCATCGCCACCAGATTGCGGGCCAGGCGCTCCACGTCCTCGAACACGTCGTCGCCCGGGAGCGCGAGGTCGGGTATGAGGCTGCGGGCCAGCGGCCGCGCCGCGGCCAGCATCCGGCCCTGCACAGGGAACACCTTCTCCAGCCACCAGGTGCAGACATCCGGGAACGACAGGAGCCGCAGCGTCTCGCCGGTGGGGGCGCAGTCCACCACGATCGCGTCGTATGAGCCCGATTCGTGGTGCTCCTTGATCTGCAGCAGCGAGAACAGCTCGTCCATCCCCGGGGGGACGGTCAGCTCCTCGGCCGAGATCGCGTCCACGCCGCGGTCGGCCAGCAGCTCGGAGAGCCAGCCCGACACCGCCTCCCAGTGGCGCTCGATCTCGTCCTGGGCCTGCACCTCTTGGCCGTCGAGCCGGTCGGCGACCGGCGTGGGCTGGGCCCCGAGCTGCGTGTCGAGGGCGTCAGAGAGGCTGTGCGCGGGATCGGTGGAGAGCACCATCGTGCGCAGGCCGGCGGCGGCGCAGCGGCGCGCGGTGGCGGCGGCCACGGTGGTCTTGCCCACCCCGCCCTTGCCGGTGTAGAGGATCGTCCGCGGGCCCATTCCGCGGATCGTATTGGCGCGAGGGGAGGAAGTTGCGGCGCAGCCTTCCCCCGTCGCTAGGCTGCGGTGCCCCGCGCCGCCATGCCGTCCAAGCCATCGAGAGCCTCGCTTCGACGCCCCTCGGGGGTGGTTCTGCTCGCCCTCCTCGCGATGGCCGCGATACTCGCCCTCGGCGCCTGCGGAGGCGACGACGCGGGCAACGAGCGCGACGCCGAGGCCCTCCTCGACCGCGCCTTCGCCAAGTCGATCTCCAGCGCCGACCTGAAGGTGGACGCCCAGCTGGAGATCCGCGGCCTTCAGGGCCTCGAGGGCCCGATCCGGCTGAACGCGTCGGGACCTTTCCAGAGCGGAGAGGGCGGCCTGCCCAAGCTCGACATCGACGTCCGCGTGGGTGCACAGGATGCGGGTCAGACCGTGCAGACGGGCTTCCTGTCCACCGGCGACCGCGCCTTCGTGAAGTTCGGCGGCGAGTTCTACGAGCAGCCGCGTGCGGACATCGCGCGCGCCAACCGCCAGCTCCAGCAGTCCGGGGGCAAGGACCAGAAGAGCGCGCTGACACAGTTGGGGGTGAAGCCGCGCGAGTGGGTGGCCGGCGCGCGCATTGAGGGCGAGGACGAGGTGGCGGGGGTCCAGACAGAGCACGTGTCCGCCAAGGTGGACGTGCGGCGCATGCTCACCGACCTCAACAGGGCGGTCGAGCGCTCGGGCCAGGCGGTCGGCGGCGTAGCGCCTGGCACGCCAAACCCCCTCTCGGCCGCCCAGCTGGACAAGCTGGCCTCCGCCGTGAAGGAGCCCACCTTCGACGTCTACGTGGGTAAGGACGACGACGTGATCCGGCGGGTGTCCGCCAATCTGGAGATCTCGATCCCCGAGGCCGATCGGGCCCAGGCGGGTGGCGTCGAGGGCGGCTCGCTGCGCTTCTCGGTGGAGCTTGCCGACGTGAACGGCGACCAGACCGTGGAGGCGCCATCGAAGGCGCGCCCGATCGCCGACCTCGCCAAGCAGCTCGGCGGCCTCAGCGCCCTTGGGGGCGCCGGCTCGGACTCAGGCGGCCAGGGCGGCGGCGGGTCGGAGAGCAGCCAGGGCTACGAGGAGTGCCTCAACAAGGCGCCCGCCGGGGACACCGAGGCGCTCACCCGCTGCGCCGAGCTGCTGCGCTGAGCGCCGCGAAACGCGGCAGATACCGTCTCCCGGTAGATGGTGCTTGGTCTGTCGGCTGGCTGGTCGTCAGCCTGCTGGCGGCGCTCGTGGTGCTCGACCGCGTGATCGAGCGCAACGAGCTGCAGCGGCGCGCCTCGGGCTTCGCGGCCACGGCCGCGGACTGCAACTAGGCCGCTGCCCCGGGCTGCCCGGCGGGGAACAGCAGGAACTCGAACACCGCACCCACCTCCTCGAAGCCGAGGCGCCCGTACCACTCGCGCGGCCAGTCGTCGCGGTCGGCCAGCAGGAACACCGTGTCGTGGCCGGCGTCGCGGGCCGCCTCCAGCGCGGCGCGCACCACCCCGCTCGCCAGGCCCCGGGCACGGTGCTCGGTGAGCGCGCCCACCTCGTCGATCTCGGCGGTTGCCTCGTGCGAGTACAGGCGGCAGCTGGCTCCGTACGGCCCGCCGGCGGGCGCGGCGAAGTCCCGCGCGCCCAGGCGCTCGGTGTAGCGGGCGTCGGCCTCGGCGAGCTCGGCGAGCACGCTCTCGTCGCGGCCGAACGGGCGTTCGCGGCGGAAGGCGGCCATCACTGCGGCGGCCGTGGCGGCCGGCACCTCGTCGACGCGGGCGCCGCCCGGCCCGGGCGCCTGCCCGGAGTGCACCATCACCGCGGAGGACTCCACTGTCCAGCCGAGCGCGGCGAAGCCGGTGGCCAGCTCCTCGCCGGCCGCCTCGTCGCGTACCACCACCTTGCGAAAGCCGAGCCCGGCCGGGCCGTAGACGCGGTCGGCCTCGTCCGCCAGGTGGCGGGCGCCGGCGCCGGCATCCGGGTCGGCCACCAGCACGTTCAGGTCCCAGACGCGCGGCAGCGACTCCGTGACGAGTGCGGTGCCGCCGTCCACGGCCTCGGCGCGGTCGGCCACCAGGCGCTGCTGGGCGTCGAGGAAGGCCAGGCTGCGCTCCAGAAACGCGCGGTCAGGCATCTAGGCGAAGTAGAAGAGGAGTCCCAGAACGGCGTACAGAGCCAATAGCTGCACGCCCTCGAACCAGTTGGACTCGCCGTCGGCTGTCACCTGGTTGGCGATCAGCACCGCGAACACCAGGCCGCCCAGCTCGTAGCCGTTGAACACCAGCGCCATCGGCGCCGGACCGATCACGAACGAGAGCAGCACCAGCAGGGGCGCCACGAAGAGGGCAATCTGGGCGCTGGAGCCGATGGCGATCGACACCGCGAGGTCCATCTTGTCCTTGGTGGCCACCAGCACCGCCACCCAGTGCTCGGCGGCGTTGCCCACGATCGCCACCACGAACACGCCCACGAAGAACTGGGACAGGCCGATGGTGTCGGAGGCCTCGGTGATCGAGCCCACCAGCACCTCGCTCATCACGCCCACGAGTACGGCTGCCACGGCCAGCGCCACGAAGGACCTCTTCATCGACCAGCCGCCCTTCTGCTCCTCGTCCTCCTCCTCGTATGGGTTGAACACCCTGCGGTGGGTCTTGAGCGAGAACACGAGGCCGGCGGCGTAGCTGAGCATCAGCACGATGGCCACGCCGAACGAGAGCTTCTCCACGTCGGAGCCGAAGTTCACCCGGTCCTCGGCCACGCCGGGCAGGCCGCCGCCGTGAACAAGCTGGAACACGGCCGGCAGGATCAGCGCGGTGATCGCGAGCAGCAGCATCCCCGACTGGGCGCTGGCGGCCGTTCGGTTGAAGATCTGCTTGTCACGCTTGAGGCCGCCCAAGAACATCGCTGCTCCGAGCACCAGCAGGACATTGCCGATGATCGAGCCCACGATCGAGGCCTTGACCACCTCCTGCAGGCCCTCCCTGAGCGCAAAGAAGGCGATGATCAGCTCCGGCGCGTTGCCGAAGGTCACGTTGAGAAGGCCGCCGATGCCGGGCCCGGTCTGGGCCGCTAGGTGCTCGGTGGCCTCGCCCATCACCGCCGCGGTGGGGATCACGCCCAGCGCCGCGGAGGCGAACACCAGCACGGGATCCGCGTGTGCGAGCTCCAGCGCGACCGCGATGGGTATGAAGACGCCTAGGACGTAGACGGGGCGCAAGGCCCCGCAGACTAAGCGCTGCGACCGGACGGCCTAGACGTCGGCGTCTTCGTCGACCTGGGCGTCGCCGTCATCGTCCTCGTCGAGGTCGGTGTCGGTGTCGTCGTCGGAGGTGTCCGCGTCGTCCAGCGCGGGTGCGCTGCGGCGGTCGCCGGGGCTCCAGGTGGCCTGGAACTCCTCCAGCAGCACGTCGCGCTGGGCCTCGTCCACGGGCAGGTCGTCGGAGACCAGCACCCAGTCGGCGCCCTCGAACTCGTCGAGGTTGAAGATCTCGGAGTCCATCGAGTTGGAGTCGTCGACCACCACCAGCACCTCGGTCTGGGGGTTGAAGTAGGTGCCCGGGCGGACCAGCAGCTCTTCGAGCTCGTAGCGGCGGTCGTCGGCCATGCGCCCTTATACCCGATCCAGGATCGATGATTCCGACCTACTTGTGGGCCGCAATGGCCTACTTGTGGGCCGCAATGGCCTACTTGTGGGCCGTGATGGCCTACTTGTGGGCCGTGATGGCCTACGAGGTGAGATCGCGCAGTTGGCGATCCACCTCGGACTCCACGTCCAGCGGCTCATCGCCGCGGCGCATCCGCCGCTCGTTTCGCGCCACCACCAGCTGGCGCACCTCCTCGCGCAGCGCCTCGTCCACCGGGGTGGGGGAGCCCTGGAGCTCGGCCATCTCGGCGTCGATGTCCAGCGGGGACTCGCCGCGGGCCTCGCGGCGGTCGGACTTCGCCTCGAGCATCTGGCGGATCTCCTCCTGGGCCTCTGCGTTGGCAGCCGCGGTGCCGGGGGCCGGACCGGGACGCATGTCGGGCTCGTCGAGCGTGGTCATGCCCGTGCGGCCGAGCCCCTGGTAGATCCCGCCGCTGCCGATGTAGCTCACGCAGGCCACCACGATGGCCACCAGCGCGATCACGATCAGAACTGTGCCGAACGTTGCCTCCACCCCCGTAGAGTGTGACGCCATGCTCCAGCGCCTTCGCCGCCGGACCATGGCCCCAAGCCGGCCGATCCTCTATCCCGATCAGGTGGGGCTGGGGCTGGGCTCGCTGATCGCGATCGGTGGCGGCATCTACGCGGTGTTCAAGATCGCCTTCTAGCCGCGGGCAGCTCCTTACGGTGTCCGTCGGGTAGCCCAACTCATCGAGAAGGGGCGCCAGCGATGCGGCGTCCGCCGGTGTCACGGGCCGTACATCCACGGGAGCCGACACGGATGCACATTCTGCCCATGCTCGGGACATTGCACCCTTTGGTACCCCCGGGGGTACCAAAGCCTTCATTTCTCTTGATTCCCGCGCGACTGGCGAGGCGTCCGGCCGTGCGGTACCCTTGCCAGGTCCATCGTTGACTGACGAATCAATCGGGCGCCGCCGAAGCAGTCTCTTCCCGCGCGGGTGCCGCTGACCTACGAGGAGCACAGTGGTCGATTTCACGCTTACCGACGAGCAGAAGGACATCCGCGAGCTCGCGCACGACTTCGCCGAGAAGGAGATGCGGCCGGTCGCCTGGGAGTACGACAAGGACAGCACCTGGCCCGAGGAGGTCGTCAAGAAGGCCTGGGAGGTGGGACTCATGAACTCCCACATCCCCGAGGAGTACGGCGGACCGGGCCTGGATTTCTTCACCGGCTGCCTGATCGAGGAGGAGCTCGGGTGGGGCTGCTCAGGCATCGGCACCTCGCTGATGTGCAACGGCCTCGCCTCCGCCCCCGTGGGTCTCGGCGGCTCCGAGGAGATCAAGAAGGAGTACCTCGGGATGCTCACCGAGGAGCCCAAGCTGGCCTCCTTCTGTCTCACCGAGCCCGACGCCGGCTCCGACGTGTCCGGCATGAAGACCACGGCCGTCAAGCAAGGCGACAAGTACGTGATCAACGGGTCGAAGTGCTTCATCACCAACGGCTCGCACGCCTCCTGGTACACGGTCTACGCCAAGACCGACAAGGAGGCCGGCCACCGCGGCATCTCGGCCTTCGTGGTCCCGCGCGACGCCGACGGCGTGACCGTGGACAAGAAGGAGGACAAGCTCGGACAGCGCGCCTCCAACACCGCCACGATCTCGTTCAACGACGTGGAGATCCCCGCCGCCAACCTCCTCGGCGAGGAGAACAAGGGCTTCAAGCTCGCGATGATGACCCTCGACCGCACCCGCCCCGGCGTGTCGGCGATGGCCGTGGGCATCGGCCAGGCGGCCTTCGAGTTCGCCTCGGACTACTCCAAGGAGCGCGTGCAGTTCGGCGTGCCGATCGCGATGCACCAGGCGATCCAGTTCATGATCGCCGACATGGCGACCAAGGTCGAGGCCGGCCGCCTGCTGGTCTACAAGTCGGGAGTGCTGCTCGACCAGGGCAAGAGCAACACGCTCGCCTCCTCCCACGCCAAGCGCTTCGCGGCGGACTCCGCGATGGAGATCACTGTCGACGCCGTGCAGGTCTACGGCGGCTACGGCTTCATCAAGGAGTACCCGGTCGAGAAGCTCATGCGCGACGCGAAGATCATGCAGCTCTACGAGGGCACGTCCCAGATCCAGCGCCTGGTGATCGCCCGCGAGGTGCTGATGCCCCGCCGCGCCGAGGAGCCCGCAGCCGCCGTGGCGTAGCGCCGGGAAGGATTCGGCACGGACGCCGAATCCTTCGACTCGCCTCCCACGGGCTACTGCCGTAGCCCGTGGCGCTCCATCAGGGGCACGATCGTGTCGATGTCCATCTGCAGCGAGTAGCGCTCCTGGATGGCGGCCAGCTTCTGGAGGTCGGGCGGTCCGTCCACCAGCAGCACCGGGGCGATTTCCTCGAAGTAGCTCGCGAAGGCGGGCGGTGAGATCAGCTCGAGCAGCCGTGCCTCCTCGTCGTCGGCGTTCCAGAACGAGATACCCGCAGCGGTCACGGGCGCCTGACCCCCGACCCGCCTGTCAGGATTCAGCCGCATGAGCCGGGCGACCAGGTCGAAGCCCGATCGCAGCCGCGAGGCCGCCCGCAAGGCGGTGGAGCAGGTCGGCGGCATCGGGCCGCAGCGCCGCGAGCCCGCCCCCAAGGGCCGGGGCTCGGACCCCTTCAGCGGAGAGCTTCGCCGCCGCGAGGTGCTTCCGCTGCTGGTGCTGCACCTGATCTCGGATACGCCCTCCTATGGCAACCAGCTGATGGAGCGCATCGCCGGCATGACCGAGGGCGTGCTCTCGGTGAACCCCAACACGATGTACCCGCTGTTGCGCCGGCTGGAGGAGCAGGGTCTGATCGAGGGAAACTGGGAGCACCCGGAGCGCCGCACGCGGCGGTTCTACTCGCTGACGGATACCGGGCGCGTGGAGTACGAGCGGCTGGTGGAGGAGGTGCGCCCCTTCCTGGAGTCGGTGGCGCACTCGATCGACGAGATCGTGCGCGAGGTCTACGGGTAGTGGGACGCAGCGTGGCTGCGGCCGGCGAGGTGCCGCTGCAACCCGACGCCGCCGCGGAGCTCTGGCGCGACCTCAGCCGCTGGCCCAGCTTCGTGGAGGGCTTCGCGCGGGTGGTGGAGCAGAGCGGCGAATGGCCGTCCGTGGACTCCCGCGTGGTGTGGGAGTCCGGTCCCGGAGGTCGCGGCCGGGTGACCGAGAAGGTGCGTGAGCACCAGCCACGGAGGTTCTCGACCCTGGTCTACGAGCAGCGCCTGGCCGGCACGCAGACCGCCGTCTTCGAGCCCTCGCCGACCGAGGGCCACACCACGGTGCGCGTCCAGCTGGACTACGAGCTCGTGGACGCCGGCCCGTTCTCCGGGCTCACCGACGTGCTGTTCATCCGCCGCGCCCTGCGCGATGCGCTCGCGCGCACGGTGCGCCGGTACACCGTCGAGGCCCAGGATCAGGCGGGCCTTCGGTAGCCTCCCGCGTCGCTCGCGCAAGCCACCGAGAGGACTCATGTACGTATTCAAAGCCGCCGTGGTCGGCGCCGGCACGATGGGCGGGGAGATCGCCCAAGTGATCGCCTCCGCCGGCGTTCCCGTCGTGCTCAAGGACGTGGAGCAGCGCTTCGTGGACACCGGCCTGAAGAAGGCCCACGACGTCACCCAGGGTCAGCTCGGCGGCCTCGTGGCCAAGGAGAAGATCTCCCAGTCGGACGCCGACCGCCAGCTGGAGGAGATCACCGGCCGCATCACCGGCACCACCGAGTACGAGGGCTTCGGCGACGTGGACTTCGTGATCGAGGCCGTGCCCGAGCGGATGCAGATCAAGCAGGCGGTGTTCGCCGAGCTCGACGACCTCACGCCCGGCCACGCGATCCTCGCCTCCAACACCTCGTCGCTGTCGATCTCGGAGATGGCCGACGCCACCGGGCGCCCGGCAAAGGTGGTGGGCTTTCACTTCTTCTACCCCGCCTCGATGATGCGCCTGATCGAGGTGGTCGAGGGCGAGGAGACCTCGGAGGAGACGCTCCAGGCCACCGCCAACTTCGCGCAGCAGATCCGCAAGACGGCGATCCGCTGCAGGGAGGGCCCCGGCTTCGTGGTCAACCGCATCCTGAACTCCGCCGTGTCGGAGATCTGGAAGGTCACACACGAGGAGGGCCTCGACGTGAAGGAGGTCGACAAGGTGATCCAGGAGTCCAAGGCGGCTCCCATGGGCCCCTTCTTCCTCACCGATTTGCTCGGCCTGGACACCGTCCTGCACGTGGCCGAGCACCTCCACGAGAGCTACGGCGACCGCTTCTTCGTGTCGCCCGCGATGAAGCAGCTTGTGGCCGACGGCAACCTCGGCCAGAAGACCGGAAAGGGCTTCTATGAGCACGACTGATCAGACCGAAGTCACTTCGACGCTCGTCGAGCGCTTCTCACTGAAGGCCATCGTCGAGTCGTGTCTCGTCCTGGAAGAGGGCGAGGCCTCGGCCAAGGACATCGAGATCGGGATGATGATGGGCGCCGGCATCCTGCCGGGGCCGTTCTCCCGCGCCGACGAGCAGGGCCTGGACTCCGTGCTCGAGGCGCTGCAGCGCGCCGAGTCGCAGTGGGGCGAGGGCTTCGAGCCGCCGCAGATCCTGCGCCGGCTGGTAGCGCAGGGCCGCCTGGGCAAGTCAAGCGGCCAGGGCTTCTTCCCCTACCCCAACCCTGACGATGGCCAGTCGCGCGAGACGATCGCCCTGGAGACCCGCGGGGACGTGGGGATCGTGTGGCTGAACCGCCCACCCGCCAACCCGCTCTCGCCGCAGGTGATCTCGGAGCTCACCGAGGTGTGGGGCGAGATCGACCGCAAGCTTCGTGCGGTGGTGTTCGCCAGCTCGAACATCTTCACTTTCTCCGCCGGGGCCGACATCAAGGAGTTCACCAAGATGTCGCCCGACAAGGAGGGCAAGGAGCTGATCGACTCGGGCCACGGCTTCATGCGCTCGATGGAGCGGTCCTCGACCGTGACCATCGCGGCCGTGAACTCGATCGCCTTCGGCGGCGGCTGCGAGCTGGCGATGGCGTGCGACTTCCGCCTGGCGGCGGAGTCGGCCTCCTTCGGCCAGCCCGAGATCAACCTGGGGATCATTCCGGGCTTCGGCGGCACCCAGCGCCTCGCGCGGCTGGTGGGCGAGGCCAAGGCGCTCGAGCTCAACCTCGTGGGCGACCCGATCGGCGCCTACGAGGCGCTGCGGCTCGGGCTGGCGAACGCGGTGGTGCCCGACCACGAGCTGTTCGACACCGCCCTCTCCTGGGCGCGCAAGCTGGCCAAGCAGGCGCCGCTGGCGGTCGAGCAGATCAAGCGGGTGTCGGCCGCCGGGGATCTGGACGAGGGCATCGAGGCCGAGAAGCAGGCCTTCGCGAAGGTGTTCGGCTCCGAGGACGCCAAAGAGGGCATCGGCGCGTTTCTCGGCAAGCGCGAGCCGCGGTTCAAGGGTGAGTAGTGGCGTCTGAGTCGGCAGTCGGCAGTCGATACCCCGCCTTCGGAGGGCACAGGCAGTCGGCAGAACTTGCCCAGCTGCTCTCCGATGCTTCTTCGGCCGTCGTTCTCACTGGTGCCGGTATCTCGGTGCCTTCCGGGATTCCGGATTTCCGCTCGCCTGGCACAGGGTTGTGGGAGAACGTGGACCCGATGGAGGTGGCCCACATCGACGCCTGGCGGCGCGATCCCGACCGCTTCTGGGAGTTCTACGGGCAGCGCTTCGCGTCGCTGGTCGACACCAAGCCCAATGCCGCCCACGAGGCCGTCGCCGAGCTGGAGCGCCGCGGGCTGGTGCGCGGCGTGATCACGCAGAACATCGATCGCCTGCACCGGATGGCGGGCAGCGAGCGGGTAGTGGAGGTACACGGCTCGATCGAGTGGAGCCGCTGCATGGAGTGCGGCGGACGCGTTGCGCTGGACCGCGTGGTGGAGCTCCTGGGCTCGGGTGAGGGCGCTCCCGAGTGCGTGGCCTGCATCGCTCCCCTGAAGCCCGACGTGGTGCTCTTCGGCGAGCTGTTGCCCGACGAGGCGATGGCCGAGGCCCAGGCGCTGGCCGCGGAGGCCGACCTGATGGTGTGCATCGGCTCGTCGCTCACCGTCTACCCGGTGGCGGGCCTGCCGGCGCTGACGCAGGCCAACGGCGGCCGCGTGGCGCTGGTCACCGCAGGCGAGACCCCCTACGACCGCGAGGCTGCCGTGAAGCTCGACGGCGACGTGGTCTCAGAGCTCAACGCCCTGCTCGCCGCGATCTAGTCGTACGAGCAGTCGAGGTGGCGGTAGCGGGGGTCGGCGCCGCCGACCTCGCGGCCGTTTATCCAGGCCCGGCCGCCGCCCCGGGGAGAGAGGGGGCGGTGGCCGGGCCGGAACCGCCTGGACCCCCGCTGGTCGCGGCCCAGACCACGAGGAAGGTGTGTCACTCCTGCCTTCATGGGGGTGATCTTTGCGTCCGCCACACCGGCCTCCTATCGCCAGATGGCCAAGATCCGGGCTCGCCGGCTCGACCGCTTGTCGAGGCCGACGATAGGCCCGGGTTTCCAACCCCCGGTAAAGATGCGGTGACCGCTCAGGTGGCGCTCTCGAGGCGCCGCGCCCGCAGCGCGGCCTCCATGTGCTCCGTGGCCTCGGCCAGCGCGTCCGCCAGCTCGGGGCTCACGCCGCCGCGCAGGGCGGCGTTGGCCGCATCGGCCACCGCGGCGCGATCGGATTCCAGCGCCTCCCGGCGGGGCGCGGCCAGGTCGGAGCCCAGCTCTGCGAGCACGCTCTCCAGTGCCACGCGGGCGCTGAGGGCGGCCTCCCGCGCACGGCCGGCGCTCAGGTCGGCGCGCACCCGCAGCACCAGCTCCTCGCAGACCAGCACCTGCTCCCGGGCCCCGAGGAGAGCGGCGAAGCGCTCCTCGGGCGCCTCCACTGAGCGGCGCGTGCGGCGACGCTCGCGCGGCAGCTCCCAGGCCTCCTCGTAGCGCCCCTCCGCCACGGCGTTCCCGTCGCCGTAGCCGATGCGGACCACGAGCGCCTGGGCGGGGGATACGTCACGGGCGTGGGGGTCGGCATGCGCCGCGCGGTGGGCGTGCAGGGCGCGGGCGATCACCTCGGCCGCCGACGCCAGCTCTGAGTCGGCTCGCTCGGCGCCCTTCTGGACCTCGGAGAGCCACGCCGAGGCCTCCTCCCGGCCCTCGAACGGGCGCGCCTGGATCACCGTGGCCCTGTTGGTGGGCACGGGCTCGGGCTGGGCCTCTCGGACCTGCCGTCCCTTGCGGTCCTTGAAGCGCCGGCGCTCGGGCGCACCCAGCGTGGCCAGCACCAGCACGCGCTCCGGTTCCTCGTCTGGCGCGCGGCGCACGAGGAACCGTCCGTCGCCGGGTCCGAGCAGAAACCCGAACTCGAATTGGACGAACCCGAAGAGGCTGTCGGGAGCGGCGCTCATCCGGGATCCCCCGGAGCGGCCAGCTACTCGCCTGCGTGAGCGTCGCTGGCGCGCTTCTTGGCGGGCAGCGAGTACTTGGAGGCCTTGGTCGGCACGACCGGGTTCTCGATCTTGCGCAGCTGGTCGAGAAGGTCGGACCACTGGCCCGGCTTGAGCACCGCCACGGCCTGGCGGCCGAGCTTGCCGTTGCTGCCGAACAGCGGCTGGAAGCCCACGTGGATGTGGTCGTTGTGGTCGGACATCGCGAACGTGGCGCCGCCGATGTCCAGCAGGGAGATGATCTGGTCGGGCGCGATCGTGCCCTGGAGGCGCATCAGCCGCCGCACCGCCTGCTCGGTGATGCCGCCGGACTCCTGGTGGCCGATGATCGGCACGCCCGTGATCTCGGCGATGTCCATCGCGTTGCCCGAGCTGTGGTGGGACACGTTGCCCGAGCTGGTGAAGAAGCCGTGGCCGGACTTGAGGCTGGTGATCGTGGGCCGCATGCCCGACTCGGCGAGGTAGGCCATCGTGGCGAGCACGCGCCGGTCGATCTGGCCTGTGCGGATGTCCTCGCGGCCGCCCTCGTAGATGTCGATGCGCTCGTCGGACAGCACGCGGCGCTCCAGCAACGGCTTCGGCAGCAGCAGGATCTGGCCGATCGAGAAGCCGTCGGCGCCGTCCTGGCCGTAGAGCACGTTGCGCCCGGAGGCCCGGTAGATGGCGGTGGCCTCAAGCAGCTTCCAGCCGTCGAGGATGGGCTTGGGGTCGATCCGCGGGGCGCCGCGGCCGGCGGGCCGGATGCCGAACTCCAGATGGGCGGCCTTGCCCGCCACGGGGCGGCCGACACGGCCGAGCTGGGTGCCGGCGATCACGCGCGAGCCCACCTTGAGGCGGCGCAGGCGCACGTTCTTGGCGTCGGCGCCGAAGGCCTTGGAGAAGTAGTTGCGGTAGGTCTCGAAGCCTCCCTTGCTGCGCAGCTTGGCGTCGAGGACCTGCTCCAGCCCGCCCGCCTCGCGCGCCCCCTCGGCGTTCGGGTGGGCGAACAGCCGTTGCTTCACGGGGATCGTGGCCTGCGGGGCCTCGCTCTCGGGCTTGGCCTTGGACTTGCCGCGATCGCCCGAGTCCGAGTCGTCCAGGTCGGGCTGGCGGCCGGCGGACGCGGCGGAGTCCGGCTTGGCGTCCTCGTCGTTGGCGGCGAGTGCCTTGGCCATGCCCTTGGGATCGGCGGCGTCCTCCTTGGGCACGGGGTAGTACTTCGAAATTTCTCCGAGGCCGGTGTAGTGGTAGCGGTTGCCGTAGACGTCTTGGAGGACGATGTAGCGCCCGTGGCGTTTTGAGGTGCCGATCTTTTTGATTTGGCCGTCGTTGGTGGCGACTATGGGGGAGCCTTTTTGGGCGTAGATCTGGACGGTTCTCCGGTCGTCTTGGGTGGCGACGACGTTGGCGGCGTTCTCGCCGGCCTTGACCCTCTTGAGTGCTTCTTTTTCTTGGAGGTCGTCGGCGTAGCGGGCGCGGGCGGCGACGGGGAAGCGGCCTTCGGTGAGCCCGGTCAGCGATCCGATCAAATCTGCGGGGACGCCGGCGATCAGGCGGGCCCTAAGCATTACCGA
>DASROS010000130.1:0-4581 GCA_035646775.1 Thermoleophilaceae bacterium
GAGCCCGCACCGCCGGTCTTCCGCGAGCCGGAGCCGCCCACGGACCCCGAGCTCACCGCCGTCCCCGAGCCGCCTGAGGCCGAGCCCGTCCCGGAGCAGGAATTCCGCGAGTCCGTCGAGCCCGCCCTGCCCCCCGGGCCCGAGCCCGACTTGGCGCCGGAAGCCGAGGCCAGCCCCCAGAGGCCGGCCAGGCCCCAGGCGCCTCCTCCTCTGCCTCCCGACCTGGATCGCGGCACCCGCCGTCCACAGCTACCGCCATTCCCCCCGTCGCGCCCGGGGGGCGACAAGGCACCCGGCGGACGGCGGCGGGCACGGGTGATCGTGCCCCTGGGTGTGGCGGTCCTCCTGGTGGCGGGCCTCGGCTGGTTCCTCGCCTCGCTGTTCCAGCCCTTCGCCGGCGAAGGGGACGGATCAGTTGGTGTGATCGTGCCCCGCGGCGCCTCCGTGCAGGACATCGGGCAGCTGCTCGAGCGCCGGGGGGTGGTGCCCAGTGCCTTCTTCTTCAGGGCACGGGCGAGCCTGTCCGGTCGCGGCGGCGACTTCAAGGCGGGCAACTTCAACCTCAGGGAAGGGATGAGCTACGGCGCGGCGATGGATGCGCTATCGGCGTCCCCGGGCGAGCAGACCGTGCAGGTCACCATCCCCGAGGGCCGCTCCCGGCGCGAGGTGGACAAGCTCATCGGCAGCCAGGTGAAGGGCGACTACCTGAGCGCCACCCGGAGCTCGCGGCTGCTGAAACCGCGCGAGTACCGCGCGCGCAACGCGCGCAGCCTGGAGGGTTTCCTGTTCCCGGCCACCTACGAGCTCAAGCGGGGGCAGACCGTCAAGGACCTGGTCAGCCAGCAGGTGGGCACCTTCAAGCGCGAGTTCCGCAAAGTCGAGCTGGCATTCGCCCGGCGCAAGAACCTCACGCCCTACGACGTCTTGGTGATCGCGTCGATGGTGGACCGCGAGGCCCAGGTGGCCAAGGAGCGGCCGCTGATCGCATCGGTGATCTACAACCGGCTGCGGCAGGGGATACCGCTCGGAATCGATGCCACGATCCGGTTCGCCACCAACAACTGGACCGAGCCGCTGAAGCAGTCCGAGCTGGACATTCCCTCGGCCTACAACACTCGCGCGCAGGCGGGGCTGCCGCCCGGTCCCATCGGCAGCCCGGGACTGGACGCGATCAAGGCGGCGGCACGTCCGGCGCGCACGAAGTTCATCTACTTCGTGGTCAAGCCCAACACATGCGGGGAGCACGCATTCTCGGTCACCGACGCCCAGTTCCAGCGCGACAGCGACCGCTACGACAGCGAGCGCACACGGCGCGGGGGCAAGTCGCCGACCAACTGCTGATCGATCAAGCCGGAGCCAGCACCGTCAAGCCGTGGTGACGCGCACCGTCGGCGAGCCGCTTGTCGTGGGTCATGACGGTGTCCAGGAGATCGGCTTCGGCCAGCTCGACCGCGGCTGCCAGGTGGATTGAATCGAGACTGGCGACGCCGGCAGGCGGGATGGTCTCTGCCGCACGCAAGCGTGACTCGTCGAGGGGAAGCAGCGCGACATCCGCGATCAGGCGGTCGGCGAAGTCGACGAGATCGTTTCGAAGGCCGAGCCGACGGAGCTCGAGGCGAAGGACTCGACTCGAAACGTGCTCGTCGTACTCACTCAACGCCTCCTCGATGGCTTGAGCACCGGGCTCTCCCAGCAGCACGCGCCCGAGCGCGCTCGTGTCGATGTAGACGGCTGCCACCGGCTAGATGGTTGATTCCAAATCAGTGGCCGTAGGCGGCGAGGTGGCGGCCTGGGTTACCGATCTGGTGGTTGTGCCAGAGCGCAGCGGAGAGCGCGAGCAGCCTGAGCCCGACGCGCGCTCCGAGGCCTGGGAGGGTGCGCGCGCCGTGACGCTCGAGGCCGAGTTGGCCTTTGCAGGTCGAGAAGACCGACTCGATCCATTGACGGACCGCGCCGAGCGAGCCGAAACGCGGTGGCTCGTCTTTTCGGTCTGGCCTGAGGAAGCGGGCGCCGCGGGCGGCCATGAAGGCCTCAAATTCAGCGCCGGCGAAGCCTTTGTCGGCGATGACGCTGTAGCCGTCGAGCGGCACTCGGTCGAGCATCTCGCGCGCAACGTCGCGCTCGGGGACATTGGCCGCGGCGAGCTCGAAGGCGATCGGGGTGCCGTCGCCCGCGCAAAGCAGATAGAGCCGAAAACCCCAGAAGAAGCGGGAATGCGAGCGGCAGTAGCCGTAGGCGGCATAGCCGGCGAACTCCGAACGACGGGTCGTCTCGCGCGACTGGCCACAGGGAACCGGGGTCGAGTCGAGCAGCCTGAGCCCGTCACCGAAGGACGGCGAGACGAAAGCGAGGTAGCTGATCGTGCGCCCGATCTCGGGAACGAGCTTGCGCAACCGCTTGTTGTAGCCGGGCTGCTTGGGCAAATAGGGGAACAGATGCCCGAGCCGATAGCGCGCCAGCGCGAGGAACTGGCGGTCGTTAGGCAGCCCAAGCAAGACCTGCGCGACGGCGAGCGTGACCAGCTCAGCGTCGTTGATTCGTGGTGGCCTGCCCGGCCCTTTACGAGCGGGCAGGAAGTCATCCACCAACACATAAATTGCCGTGAGAAGGGTGTCGAGGTCGGCGCGCACGAGGCCTCCTTGGTCGACGTTGCGATCGCAACGCCAGACTTCGGCACCCTTCGTGCCGCCTCCTCGCAGCCCAACGACAATTCGGAATCAACCATCTAGTGGTCCGGTCGCTCGCGGCTTTCGTCCAAGAACGCATCGGTGGTTCCCGCGGGCGCGTGTCGTTCCGGGAGGCTGGCGGCGGTTTCTTCAAGCCGTCCCACCGGCATCGTCGTACCGAAGCGCTCGACGAGCTCCGCGTACGGCCCCGATACCTCCTGGTGCGGGACGAGCCGTGCGACCACGCGCCGCCGCTCGGTGACGACGAGCGCCTCGCCTTCCTTAACCCTTGCGAGGTACTTGCTCAGGTTCTGCCGGAGCTCCCGGACGCCGACCTTGGATTCCATTGTGCGTCATACTGTAGCACTATGGCTCGGACGCTTCTCGGAGTCGCTGGCTTCCCGGTGGAGCACAGCCGCTCCCCGGCGATGCACAACGCGGCCTTGGCCGCCCTCGGCCTGGACTGGCTCTACGTGCCGCTGCCGCTTGCGCCCGAGCGCTTCGACGAGGCCGCGGTGGCGCTGGAGGGCTCGGGGTTCCGCGGGATCAACGTGACCGTGCCGCACAAGGTGGCCGCTCACGACCTGGCCCACGAGCGCAGCCAGGCGGCGCAGGCGATCGGCGCGGCCAACACCCTCACCTTCGGCTATGGCCGCATCGCCGCCGACAACACCGACGCCGGCGGATTCCTGGACGCGCTTGGAGAGCCGCCTGACGGCCAGCGCGCGCTGGTGCTGGGGGCCGGGGGCTCCGCGCGCGCCGTGGTGTGGGCCTTGGTGCAGGCCGGCGCGGCCGAGGTGTCGGTGCTCAACCGCACGCCGGAGCGGGCCGCGGCGCTGGCCGGAGAGCTGGGGGCGCGCAAGGCCGACCGGGCCGAGCCCGCGGACCTGCTCGTGAACTGCACGAGCGTGGGCTTGGGCGGCAGGACCCCCGCGGAGGAGGCCGTGGCCGAGCTGGGGCTGGGAGCGATCGACCCGCCCGCCACCGTGGTGGACCTGGTCTACGGCGACGGACCCGCGCCGCTGGCTGCCTGGGCCGCAGCGGCCGGGAGCCGGGTGGTGGAGGGCCTGGAGGTGCTCGTGCACCAGGGTGCGCGGAGCCTCGAGCTGTGGACCGCGCGCGAGGCGCCGATAGAGGTGATGAGACAGGCTGTGGGGCCCTCGTACCAGGCCGACGGCCGATAGGCCACTAAACATTCGTCCACCCCCGTCCGATAGGGCGCGTATGGCAGTTTCCCGCCCGCTGCTCCTCACCCTCGTGGGAGCGATGCTCATGGCCGCGACCTTCCTTGCCGCGCGCGGTGCGCGCACGGCTGCCGAGCCCGCATCCCAAGCGGCCGTCGCGCCGCCGGCGCCGAGTCCCACACAGGGTAACTTCGCGGGTGGCAAGCCCGGCGGCGCGAAGGGCGCCAACCAGCGCGACGCCAAGGCCGGCGAGAGCGCCAAGTCGAGCGCCGAGCGGGCCGAGGCCGCAACCAAGCCCGCCGAGAAGGCCCTGGCCGAGCGCCAGCCGGCGAAGGTGGTGGGACTCCCGGTGCCCGTGGCAAAGGCGCTGGCGAACAAGAAGGTCGTGGTGCTCTTCTTCTTCCAGAACGCGGCCGACGATGACGCCACGGGGACCGCGGTGAACTCCCTCCGCGACATCCGCGGGGTGAAGGTCTTCCGCGACGGCATCGCCAAGCTCGCGAACTACCGCGCGGTGACCGCCGGGCTCGGTGTGGCACAGGCTCCTGCGGTGGTGGTAGTCGGGCGGGACCGCAAGGCGCAGCTGCTCGAGGGGTACGTGGACGAAGCCACGCTCACCCAGATCGTGGTGGACGCCCGATGACCGACCCGACCCAGGGCGCGCCGGTGGCGCAGATGCCCGGACAGGCTGCCGCGGCACCCGCCGCGCCGGCTGCTCCTGCCAAAACCGG
>DASROS010000131.1:0-3454 GCA_035646775.1 Thermoleophilaceae bacterium
GAGTTGACGCCAGCTGCTGCCATCGCTTCAAAGTCCGCGGCCACGACGCGACTCTGTGGGAAATTTCCGCGGTCGGCGTCCCGGAACGTTCCGTACGTCACGCCCCGGAGGTAGAGCTTTTCCTCCCCGACGTACACGAACTTCCCGGCGGCTCGCGCTCGCGCCAGCGATGACGACTGCTCGCCGGGGGTCGATTGGGTGTCTGTTCGTGACAGAGAAGCCAGCTTCAGTTGGCCCTTCGAAAACGTGCTTGCGTACATACTCGGCCAGGTCGTCTCAGAGCTGAACGACTGCAGTGTGCCTTTCTTGCAAGCTAAGGGCTCGCCCATAAATTAACGCTCGGTTCAGAAGGGTTGCTGAGCGGGTAGGGCGAACCGTCTCGGTGTGATCGATGAGGTCGTGATCGGCGACAAGTACCGGTTGCTGGCGGGAGGGCTCGATGAGCGTGGCATGCGGCGCTGGGCGGCAGCCGAGGCGCTTTCGCTGGGGCGGGGCGGCACGGCTGCGGTCGCGCGTGCGACGGGGATCGCCGAGAGCACGATCCGGCGCGGGCGCCGCGAGCTCGCTTGCGAGGAGCGGCCCGAGGCGGGCCGGGTGCGTCGGCGCGGCGCGGGGCGAAAGCCTTTGACCGAGACCGACCCGACGCTGCTGGCCGATCTCGAGCGGCTCGTTGACGACACCTCGCGCGGCGACCCCGAGGCGCCGTTGCGGTGGACGGCCAAGAGCCTTCGCAACCTCGCCACCGAGCTGCGCGGCCAAGGCCACGAGATCTCCGCCGCGTCAGTGGCGCCGCTGCTGCGGCGCCTGGGCTACAGCCTGCAGGCCAACGCCAAGACCCGCGAGGGCGCAAAGCACCCCGACCGCGACGCGCAGTTCGCCCACATCAACGAGACGGTCGCGACAGCCCTAAAACAAGGGCGGCCGGTGATCTCGGTCGACACCAAGAAGAAGGAGCTGATCGGAGACTTCAAGAACGGCGGCCGGGAGCTACGCCCAAAGGGCGAGCCCGAGCAGGTCCGCACGCACGACTTCAAGGACAAGGCGCTCGGCAAGGTCAACCCCTACGGCGTCTACGACGTGGCCGAGGACGCCGGCTGGGTCTCGGTCGGGATCGACAGCGACACCGCCCAGTTCGCGGTCGCCTCGATCCGCGGCTGGTGGCGCCACCTCGGCCACGAGCGCTACCCCGACGCGACCAGCCTGACGATCACCGCCGACTGCGGCGGCTCGAACGGGAACCGCACGCGCCTGTGGAAGACCGAGCTGCAAGCGCTCGCCGATGACACCGGGCTCGAGATCCGCGTCTGCCACCTGCCGCCCGGCACCAGCAAGTGGAACAAGATCGAGCACCGCCTGTTCAGCTTCATCTCGATGAACTGGCGCGCCAAGCCACTGATCAGCCGCCAAGTAGTCATCGACCTGATCAACGCGACAACCACCCGCACCGGCCTCGAGGTCTTCGCTCGCCTCGACGAACACACCTACCCCAAAGGAATCAAGGTCTCAAACGCCGAGCTCGCCGCCGTCAACCTCAAACCCAACGCCTTCCACCCCGAGTGGAACTACACCATCAAGCCGAGCGGTAATTGATCGACGGACCCTAAGCCTGGATCCACCGCGGGGATGCCTGGCGCGGGCTGATTTGGTCGCGGGCGGGCTCGACGGGGTGGTCGGCCGCGGCTTGGGGCGGTTTCGTCATTGTTGAGGGCTGCGGGCGCTTCCCGGGAGCGCTTTGCGGGTGTGCGCGGGCAGCGGCCTGTGCGCCGCGGCTGGCGGCTGGTCTGCGTGTGCGTTGTGGGAAGCTGCGGCTCGCTCAGGCGAGCATGGGCAGGGCTCGGATGCGCGCGAGCGCGTGGATGAAGTCGGCCTGCCAGGGCCAGCGGGCTGGGAGGTGGAGTGTCCAGCGGCGGGCGGTGCGCGTCAGCCGTCCGGGGATCTGAAGCAGCCGGCGGCGCAGCGTCCGCGCGGCGCGGACGGTTGTGCCGGGCAGCCCGATCAGCGTGGTCTGGCGGAGCAGGTTGTGGGCGAGGCAGGCGATCACTGTCCAGGCGGCGTTGGCGGCGAACTGTCCGGAGGGGAAGTGGGCGAGCGCCTGGTCTTTGAGGTCGCGGATCGCGAGCTCGACGACGGCGTGCTGGCGGTGCTCTGCCTCGACGATCTCCAACCGGTCGGTGCGGTTGGTCAGGAACGCGAAGTGGCGCCAGTCGGGCCATAGTTCGGCCTGCTGACCGACGAGCCGGGTGCGGCGCACGACGAGGCGCTGGGGGCCGACGATCGTCTGGGCGATCTGCGCCTCGCCGTCGTCGGGGTAGTCGGCGAGCGGCTGCCAGTCTGACTCGGGGATCGCCTCGATCGCGTCCTTGACCCAGAACTGCAGCCGCACGCTGATCGAGTAGTGCCAGCCGGCCTGCTCGAGGCGCGCGATCAGCTTCTTGTTCCAGAACGCCGAGTCGGCCCGCAAGAGCTTGGTGCCTGAAGCGCCCGCACGCCCGATCCGGGCGATCAGCTCGTCGGCGAAGCGCAGCACCCCGCGCGGGCTGGCCGCCTGCCCCTTGCGCAGGCGCACGTGCAGCACCTCGCCGCTGTCGGCGCGGGTGGCGAGCATCGGGTGGTAGCCGCGCTTGCGCGTGTAGCCGAACCCGGCGCCCTGCTTCTGGTAGCCGTGGACCTCGCCGACGAAGCTGTCGATGTCGACGACCAGCCGGCCGTCGCCCGGTCCGGCGCCCGCTCGCCACGCGCGTGTGAGCGCCTGGCCGAGCACGCGGTCGAGCTGGCGGACGTGGCCGAACGTGAAAGCGCGCAGGAACGTGCCGAGCGTCGAGGGCGCCGGCAGCCAGCCCCCCAGCAGCCGCCGCGTGCGGCCCGCCCGCAGCACGTCGCAGTCATCGATCGAGTCCGCGCCGAGCGCCATCGCGTAGACGAGCGCCATCACCTTACGGCCCGCGTTCGACGCGCCCGGCCGATCGCCCCGCAAGCGCACGAAACGCTCGACGAGGCCCTCGATCCCCAGCCGCCCAGCGAGCGTCGCGACCAAAGCGATCCCGGCATCCGAGACGACCCGCTCATCGTCGAAGGCAACCTGCACGCCGTCCAATCCGACCGGCTCGTCATCGTGCACCACGAAGGTGACCTCCTGGGCTCAGGCCGCGACTGCCCATTACAGTCGCTTCTTGCCTGCTCAGGAGGTCATTCTTCGACCACCACCGGACGGAACCCGCTCATCCCCGCGGTGGATCCAGGCTTAGGGCCTATAAGAGGTCCGACTCAGCGATGAGGCGACCCGCCTGCCTCCCGGCCCGCCGCCTCAACCCTTCCTATCTCGGTCTAAGGAATGAACCCCAACCCGCTCGCAGCCCCGAACGCCGTGGCCGCGATCGACAGAATCTTGGTTGCGGTCGCGCCGACTTCCGCCGCTACGAACTTGGACGGTGTCTACGCCGACGGTGCTGGTAGG
>DASROS010000132.1:0-15725 GCA_035646775.1 Thermoleophilaceae bacterium
GAGCGTGAGCGCGAAGGATCCGGAGCACGGCTTTGAAACGGTCGACGGGTTGCTCGGCGAAGCACGGGCGGCACTGAAGCGGCTCCCACCGGTTGCCGCCTGGGCCGACTCTCGTGAGGGAGCGGCGCTGGTGGACATCCGCTCCGACACCCAACGCGCGCGCGACGGGCTGATCCCGGGAGCGATCTGCATCCCGCGCAACGTCCTCGAGTGGCGCTGTGACCCGGAGTCCCCGCACCGCGATGAGGCTTTCGCGCGGCGGGACCGCCTGCTGATCCTGATCTGCGACGAGGGCTACCAGTCGAGTCTCGCGGCCGCCACGGTGGCCCGGTTCGGAGTCGCGGCCACGGACGTCATCGGTGGTTTTCAGGCGTGGCGGGACGCGGGCATGCCGGTCGATTCCCCGCCAGCTTGACGTTATAGCTCTTGTTTTTCGCCTGGTATCGGATTCGGCGCCAAGCAGAAGTGAACGACGGCCCTCTCGGAAGCCAGCGACAACGGCCTTACCGAAATGGGACCGAACTCGTGAGCATCGCAACCAACCGGGGGCCACGCGATCCGGCGTTTGCCACAAGCGCAGGCGGGATCGGGGGTAGAGTCCCGACCGATACCGAGCGGAGGAGCGGCAGATGTCCCAGGAGAACGTAGACCTAGTCCGTGGCGGCTACGACGACTTCAACAGCGGCAACGTCGAGGGTGTGATCGCGCGGTTCCACGCCGAGGTCGAGTGGATCGAGCCGGGCGGCGGCAATGCTCCGTCAGGCACCTTTAGGGGGCCCGACAGCGTCGCCAACGAAGTGTTCGCCAAGGTGCCGGAGAACTTCGACGAGTTCACGTGCAGCGTCGAAGAGACCAGCGACGAGGGCGACACCGTCGTTGTCACCGCCCGCTTTAAGGGGAAGAACAAGAGCGGTGCCGAACTCGACACCCAGGCCGAGCACGTTTGGGAGGTTCGCGACGGCAAGATCGCGCGGTTCGATAACAAGGTCGACCACGAGGCCTGGGCCAAGGGCTGGAGCTGAGCGAACCGGCGCGGGCCAGCCAGCGAGTGGTCCGCGACTTGCCCTTGTATCCAGCTAGCGCTGCTCCCCCCCCCTCGCTTCTCGTTGGGCCTATAGATCAGCGAAGTGAAGGTGAGCCAACCGGGTCCGCGATCGCGCGTCGGCGACCGACTGGACGGCCTCCGTTTGCCTCGAGCCAGGCACGGATCGTCTTGGCGTAGTCCTGAACGTCGTCGTCGCCGTTGAGGTGGAGCTGCATGACCATCAGCAGGCGGTTGAGCCGCTCGCGGTTCTTCAGCGCGTAGCGGCGCGGGTAAAGAGCAGCGGCGATCGGTCGGGTGAGCTGCTCGAGCGCGGCGGTGGTGCGCGGCAGGTCCGCGCGAGCGACAGCGAGAACCCCGACCTCTTCTGGGCGCTGCACGGCGGCGGCGGCAACTTCGGGGTGGCGACCATGTTCGAGTTCAGCCTGCACCCGGTCGGGCCTCTCGGCCCGACTACGGGCGCACCTACGGCAAAGTCGCCGCCGACCAGATCGAGGGGCACGGCCAATGGCTCTCGATCCGCGAAGACGCGCTCCTGCCGCTCGTGGAGAAGTTCTTCGCCGAGCGGATCTTCGGGCCGATGCGCCTCGACAAGCTCGCCCGCCAGCTCCGCACCCACCAGAAGGCCACCACGAAGAACGCCGACGGAGCCCAGAAGCGGATACGCGAGGAAATCGCGGACCTCGACGACCGCATCGGGAAGCAGATCACGGCGCTCGAGCAGGGGATCGAGCCTCAGCTCATCGCTAAGCGCATCGAGAAGCTCCGCAGAGACAAGGAAGCCGCCGAGATCGAGCTCCGGGCCCTGACCCCGGCCGCGGCCGATCCTGGGGCTTCCGAGGACCCCTCAGCGCTCCTCGCGCGGCTCCCCGATCTGGGTGCCGCCCTAAGCGACGCGCCCAGGGAGCTCAAGCGCCAGGTCTTTGAGGCCTTCTGCCTCCAGATCACATACGACAAGGTCAACCGGCGCATTGAGATCTCCGCGACCATCACACAGGCCATAGCAGAAGCCCTCAAGAACGCGGAAGACCTCCCGGAGGAGGCCATACGCGTCGCACAAAGGGACATAGCGGGGGCGGGATTCGAACCCGCGACCTTCGGGTTATGAGCCCGACCGCTGGAGCCCCCGTTCGTACACCGAATTGGTAGCTCATTGGTAGCTCGGCGATGCGACCGGCCCGTGCCACCCTTGCATCATTGTGCTCATTTACAGGCACTTCAGAAGGGTGAGCGACGGGACTCGAACCCGCGACCGCCGGGATCACAACCAGGAGTCCAGTGGCAAACCGCCGGCCTCCGTCGAGCGCTGACCTTGAGAGTGTGACGCGAAGAGCGCCGTGGCAACATCCGTGGTAACGAACGTCTCGTCCAACGGGTCCACAGGGTCCGCGCTGCCGGACAAACGTGCCCGCAAACGGGCGGTACGGACGGATCTGGCAGGCGGCCCTCAAGGTTGAGGGCCTTGTCCTGCTTATGCGGGGTGGGTGTTCGAGTCACCCCAGGCGCATCGGGAAGTGCCTCCAGAGCGGGAAAACCGGGGTCATGGGCAGCCGCATGCTGGCCGGTCCGCGGGGGGCGCGGCAACACGAATGGCAACAACGCTCGGCAGCGTTCCCCTCATATGGCCTCACGACTGTGGCGCCCCCCGTCCATTGATCAGCGTTTTTCAGTCACCTCACAGATTGTGAGCGGTGATAAGACGGAACCAACATCGCTGTCCCACCCTCTAGGGCGTCGCCGCCCTGTAGCGCCTCGTCATCGACCTCGAGACTGCAGCAACAGGTTGTAGACGGCGCGAGCTGTCGCGAGCTGCTCGCTGGTGAAGAGCGCTCGCAGATCGCCGGCCTCGTCGTCGAGGCGCAAATGCTTGCCGGCGGTGCGGAGCCACGTCGTTTCGCTCTTCTTCATCTCGTCAGCCATCGCGCGCGGATCCTTGACGCACAGCAACAACCGGACGAGATCCTCACGATCCTGGTCGCGCTGCGGACTGGTGATCGCCCGTGCCTTCAGGAGGATCGCCCCCAAGAGGTCGGGATAGCGAACGGCGGTCTCCTCGCCGCCGAGCACAACGAGAACGGTCTCGGTTCGTTGGAGGGCCTGGGTCCCGCCCTTGACCTGGATGGTCTCTAGCTTCCCTAACGTCTTCGGCGGTTGGGTGGTGCCATCGACTCCGAGAACATCGACGATCTCCTCGCCGCGGACGAAGCGGTAGCCGGTCTTCATATTGAGGCCGACCGGATCGTTCGGCTTGAACTTCAGCGCGTCGAGTAGCTCGGCGATTCGCTCTGTCGCACTCGGGCGCTTGCGACTGTCGCCGAGTACGTCGATGTCGTCGGTCGGCCTGGCATTGCCGTCGCCGTAGCGGTTGACGTGCAGCTGCACCATCAGCCCGCCGACGAGAGTCCACTCGCCGTCGACCGCAACGTTGAGTTCGTCAACCAGCGCCAGTGCGTTCCGCCAGTGCTGCTCGGCTCCAGGGTCTGCCGGTGCGAGCACGATGCGCGGCAGCGCGCGTGACTGCGCGGCGCCGGTCCCGCTTGTTGCTTGCCGACGTGCCATGTCGGCCAGGTTAGGCCGCTGGGGCCGCACCAGCCAGCTCTTCTAGGGCGTCGCGCCAGCGGCCGCTGCGTTCGATCCTCCGAACGGCCGAGCGACCGATCCGCTTCGCCCGCGCGTCGGGTAGCTCGGCGAGGTCGACGGCTACCGCAGCAAAGGGAGCGAACTTCTCG
Organism: Thermoleophilaceae bacterium; assembly: GCA_035646775.1. Classification (GTDB taxonomy): domain Bacteria; phylum Actinomycetota; class Thermoleophilia; order Solirubrobacterales; family Thermoleophilaceae; genus JAAYBF01. Next base: position 3,772 of record DASROS010000132.1, read on the forward strand.
TCGAAGGGCCACAGGTCGCGCGACACCACCCGCAGGCGCACGTTGGCCCCGTCATCGCGCGGCTCAAGCGCTATCCGCTTGACCAGGCGCGCCACGTGCTTCTCTGAGACGTACGCATCGACCTCTTCACCCGGCACGAGGCCGAGACGATGCCGGCGTGCAGCACTTGGGCCTGAACGGACCACCTCGGGGGCTTCGGCGAGCTCGCGCAGGATCCCTGGATGCCCGTAGAAGCGCAGGACCTTGGCGCGCTTGCGCAGACGCGGCACCAGAGCATCGAGGCCGCGCCCCTCCAACAGATGAATAAGCCGGCGCTGCTCAGCGCGGCTGACCCACTTCGCTGGCCGGCCGGAGGCCAGAGCCAGCACCGCCCAGGCGTTCGCTTGGATCAAGGGCCGGCCTCGCTCACGCGACGAATTGCGGCGCTCCCGAACGGCACGCGACGAAACGACCCAGCGGCCGCCGACCTTCGCACCATCGAGTTGTCCAGCGGCGAGCAACGCGCGTACACGCGAGTCGTTAACCCCCAACGCGTGGGCGGCATCAGCCACGGATAGGAGCTCTGGCGGGTTCATTCCGAAACAAATATAGCGTAACCGCTATATTTAATCGGAAGGCTGTCCGCACCTCAGCGATGTCGCGCGCGAATCGCTCGCACACAGCGGGTGCGAGGCTCCAAGCAGCGCCTCCGCCACAGACGTGTCCCCCACACGATCGCCTCGCCGCCCATTCAGACGGCCGGCGTCGGGTGGCGAATGGAAGGGTGATCGCATGGCCAACTCCATGCCGACCAGACTTCCCGGCTCACCCAAAGGAAAGAATACTCCTCGCGTGGCCCATCTGTGGAGCCCGCACGTCAGGCTTAGGTGGTGTCCTGCATGTTCTTGGTCACGACCTCCATTGTCTGGCCGAGCTCCTCGATCGGGCTGAACTCGACCACCTCGGTTCCGGCGAAGAGGACCGGGGTGTGCCCAGAGCGGCGCGGTACGCGTCGCCGGCCTCGAAAACCTCTTCTGTATCTCCGGAGCGGAAGGCTGTCGGGGCCGTAGACCGGCACTCGTTCACCAGGAGTAAGCGGATCCACATGCCGCATCAACTCGGTCAGTTTGCGGAGCGGGTCGAGCGCGCGGCGTAACAGGAAGAGGTTGGCGACCAGCATGGCGGTGATGCCGGCCGTCAGCGCCAGAGCGCTCTCGATGGCCAGCGACCCCGGCGCAGGGATGGTGGCGGGAGAGAGCGACAGGAACAAGATCGCCAGGCCGATCACGGTGGCGTTGGTGGCCAACAGCCGCCACAGGAGTGACCAATGCCGGGGAGCCGGCTGCATTGCGGGGGTGGCGGCTTCCGCCCTGGATTGGTCGAAGGCAGCGTTCACACGATCCACCCGTCAGGGGCAGCTTCTCACGCTCCGGCGTCGAGGACCCGCTCGGCGAGCCGGTGAAAGAAGTCGCGGCGGGTTATCACGCCGACTACGAGACCGTCCTCGACCACGGGCAGCAGCGGGACGCGGTGGTGGAAGAAGGTCTCGGCGATCTGGGCGTCGGAGGCGTCGCTGGGGACGTCGATGTGCTCGGTGAGCATGTGCTCCGATACCGGCTCTCGGCCGCACGTGGCGCGCTTTTCGAGCGCGTCGTCGAGCGCCCTACGAACGAAGCTCGCGGACTTGAGCTGACCGAGGTAGCCGGGAAACAGCGCCTCGATGAACTCGCGTTCGCCGAACACGCCAGCCAAGCGCCCCTCCGCGTCCACGACAGGCACGGCCGGGAGGTTGCTGTCGAGGATCGCCCGCAGCGCTTCGGCGATCGGGGCGTCGACCTTCACGTGGGGCGCCTTGCGGACGAGCGACTCGGTCAGGCGGCGCGGGCTCATGGGCGGCTCACTCTCACAGGTAACGAATCGCGATGTAGGCCGTGGCGAGCGCCATCGAGACCAGCGTGGCGGGAACGCCCGCCTTCAAGAACGTGACGAAGCCGATGGGCTGGCCGGCCCGGCTCGCCATACCCGCAGCAGCGACATTCGCGGCCGCGGCGATCAGGGTGAAGTTGCCCCCGAAGCAGGCCCCGAGCGCCAGGGCCCACCAGTAGGCGTCGTCTCCCTCGTTACCGGCCTGCAGCTGCTCGACCACGGGGATCATGGTCGCGGTGAAGGGGATGTTGTCCACGATCCCGGAGCCGATCGCCGAGACCCACGTGATGCCCAGCAGCTCGGCCGTGCGGTCGCCGCCGGTGACGTCGCCGATGCCGTCGGCCACCTCCTTGATCGCCCCGGTCTCCTCCAGCGCGCCGACCATCACGAACAGGCCGAGGAAGAAGAACAGGGTGGGCCACTCGATGCCGGCGAGGGCCTCTTCGAGCTTCTGGCGGGTCACGAGGAGCATGACCGTGGCGCCCGACAGCGCCACCGTGGCGGGTTCGAGGCCTACCGCCTTGTGCCCGAAGAAGAGCAGGATCGTCCCGATCAGAATCGGCACCGTGCGCTTGAGCTCAGCGCGGTCCTCGATCGCCCCGTCGGCATCGAGGTCCATCACCCGCTCCCGGGATTCCTGGTCGATCTGCAGCCGACCCCGGTAGGCGAGATAGAGCATGCCCGTGACCACCACGAACGCGATGAACGCGATCGGCGCCAGATTGGTGATGAAGGCCAGAAAGGACAGGTCCGTCGCGCCGGCGATGATGATGTTCGGCGGGTCGCCGATCAGCGTCGCGGTGCCGCCGATGTTCGACACGATGATCTCGATGATCACCAGCGGCACGGGGTCGATGTCCAGCGCGTCGGCCAGCAGAAACGTGATCGGCACGATCAGCAGCACCGTCGTGAGGTTGTCGAGAAACGCCGACAACACCGCCGTCGTCACGGCCAGCGACGCCACCACCGCCAGTGGGCGCCCGCGGGAGAACTGGCCGGCCCGGATCGCGAGATAGGTGTAGACCCCGGTCGTCTCGGTCAGCTTGACCATCAACATCATCCCCGCCAGCAGCCCGATCGTGTTGAAGTCGATCGCCTCGATCGCCTGCTCCTGCTCGATCGTCTGGGTAACCACCACCAGACCGGCTCCAAGCAACGCGATCTTGGTGCGATCCACCCGCTCGCTCGCGATCACCGCCAGGGCGACCGCAAAGATCAAAATCGCCAGCAGCATCAGCCGTCCACGATCCGTACCAAGGGGTGCATGCCCAACCGTCGAAAGTCGGCCAGCACAGCCGATCCCTCATTCCCGCGCAAAAGGTGCCACACCGTCTCTCGGTCCGAAACCTGGAATTCGGTCAGCCTCCCTCACAGGAGAGGCGCGGGGATCGTCGACGGGAATAAGCAGGCGTGCCATGGGAATGCTCAGAGATTGTCACCCGAAGCGGGAAAAGCCGGGGGAGCCCACCAACCGGCCTCCGCCCGCCGCGTCTCACGACCCGTGTTGCCGAGATGCGTTCCCAGCGGAGTGAAGCGAAGATCCACACGGGCGATCAACGCCCCACAGTCCATCAGTCCCAACAGTATCGTCTACCCCCAGCGGAGCGCCCATCACGGTCAACAGCACGAGCGCCGTCCGGCCGGCAAGAGAGAGCGGGTAGTGCGGGGGGGCCCCGGGTCGCACAGGGCGAAGGCGACGCGCCGCGGTCTCTCCCTCTGTTGTTGCGAGGGTCCCGTCCCCTTTGCCAAGGCCACCCGCGCCGGCGCTCAAGGTCGCGGTCCGCGCAGGCGACGGCTGGGCCAACCTCCCAGCGGCCCGACCAGCACTATCAGCGCGGGCACGAGCAGGGTCCGCACAACGAAGGCGTCGATAAGTAGGCCAGCAGCCACCGCGAAGCCGAGCTGCTGGAAGGGCCGGATGGGCACCAGGAACAGCAGCGCGAACGAGCCCGCCAGCACGATCCCGGCGATGGTGATCGGTGTGGCCGCGCGCGCTCCGGCCACCCTCACGGCCTCCCGCAGCGGCCTGTGTGCGGCCTCCTGCCAGATGCGCCCGGTGAGGAACACGTTGTAGTCCGACCCCAGCGAGAGCAGCAGGACGGCCGAGGCGAAGGGCACGAAGTAGGCCACCCCCTGCTGGTCGAGGAGCACCTGGAACACGTACGCGGTCAGGCCGAGGGCGGCCAGCAGCGCGAGCACGCTGGTGGCCAGCAGGTACAGCGGCGCAACCAGCGCGCGCAGAAACACCACCAGCACCAGCAGGACCACGAACAGGCTCAGGGGAGCCACCCGTCCGATGTCGGAGATCGTCTCGTCGATTGTCTCCGCCACCAGAGCCGTATCTCCCGCGTAGGTGGCCGTGGCCGGTGACAGGCCCGACTCGATCAGCAGCCTCGGCATGGCTCTCTGCAGGCGGCGGAGGTTCTTGATCGCTCTCGCGCCGAGCGGATCGGAGCCGAACACCACGAAGAGACGTGCCGCGTCTCCGGTCTTCGATAGCACCGCGCCGAAGGCCTGGAGGCTGGGCTGGTCGCCCGGCCCGATCACCTCCGCCACGCCCGGCTGCCGGTCCACCAGACGCTGGAGCATGGCCAGGTTGCGGCGCTCGGACACGACGCCTGTGGCCTCCAGGAGGACGGCGGTGGGCGAGAGGATGCCCGCGGCGAAGCCCTGCCGGGCATGGGCGTAGGCCTCCCTCGGAGGAGAGTCGGACGGCAGCCCGCGGATCACAGGGTTGCCGAGGTCGAGCTTGGCGAGCCCGGTCGCCCCCAGCCCGAGCAACGCCACGCATACGGCGGCGGTGAGCACGGGGCGGCCGGTGGCCAGCTCGACGGCGAAGTGACGAGCCGGGCGTCCCTCGCGCTCGGTGGGGGTCTCCTCCGCGGCATCGGCCGCGGGAACGTCGATGCCGGGCCTCCGGGGCCAGAACAGCCACCGCCCGCCGATCGCGAGGACGGCCGGCACGAAGGTCACCGACACGAGCAGGCCCACGAGGATCGCCAGGGCCAGCCCAGGTCCGAAGGCCTGGAAGAAGCCGAGCTTGGCCACCAGCAGCGACGCGGTGGCCGCCATCACGGTGAACCCCGCGGTGAGGATGATCGGCATCAGCTCGGCGCTGCCCACCGCCGCAGCGTGGACAGGGGCCTCGCCGTCCGCCAGGCGGCGCCGGATTCGCGAGAGGTAGAAGATCGAGTAGTCGGTGACCACCCCGAAGAGCAGCACCACGATCACGGGCTCGACCTCGCTGGGCACCGAGAACCCTGCCTCCCGACCGATCACCGCGATCGAGCGGAGCGCGATCAGATAGGCCAGGGCGACGGCGAACAGCGTGGCCAGCGGCGCTCCCACCGAGCGGAAGTGCAGTCCCACCACGAGCGCAACCAGGAGCACCGTGGCCAGCTCCACCAGCGGCAGCGAGTCCTCGATCTGCTGGGCCTGGGCGTCCCTGGCGGCGATCGTCCCGGTGAATCCCACGAAGCCCTCGTAGCCGGGGCGTACATAGCGGTCGATGAAGCGCTGCGCGAGTATGCGGCGGTCGCTCTGGCTAACGTCGGACAGGAAGAACAGGTAGGTGAGCGCGGTGGTGGAGGCCTCGCGCGAGAACGGCGGCTTGCCGAGGGCGTTGCTGATCACCAGCGCGCCCGCCACCCGCTCGAGGCCCGGCAGGAGCCCCCGGTTCACGTTCACTGCCCGCCGCGCCGCGCGGAAGTTCTCCGAGGCTGTCAGCCCCTCTCGGTCGCGCTGCACGACCAGCGTCCGGCTGAGCAGGGGGAAGTCGAATAGCTCCGACGAGCGCAGCTCGACCTCGAGGGCCTCGGCGTCCCGGGGCACCAGGTCCCCCAGAGCGCCGCCCTGCGCCTCGCCGATCGTCGGCAGCTTGACCGTCGCGAGCAGCGCGATCAGGATCCAGAACGCGACGACCAGGTAGCGCAACTTGACGATCAGCCACGCCGCGCGGCCAGCGGCCCCTGGCGGTCGGGTCAGCTCGTCCCCCTCGCGCCAAGGCCGAGCCGCGAATCCACGCTCTCGCAACTCGAGCCCCCGCTGGACTGAGCGGAGCGCCCGGCCTCCACAATCCGCTTGGCGGGCTCGTCCAGGCGGTCACCTACCCCCAGCGGGCGGTTGGGAAGCTCCGTCAGCGCCTTGCCGGACTCCTCCACCGCCGTGCCGACCCGCGTGACCGTCGTGCTGAGCTCGGACAGCCCACGCACCTCGGTCGCCACCTCCAGGGCCAGCACCAGCCAGATCAGCGCCCATAGCGCCAGCGCGAGATCGAGCGCCACCAGCCGGCGCCCCGCGGGCAGCCCCGGCAACCCGCTCTTCACGGGCGGTCCACTGGGACTGGGCGTGCAGCGCGGCTGGGCCCCGAGGCGGGATGATCGGGGGGCATGTTGGGACGCGTGAAGAGCCTGTGGCTCGACTTCTCACAGAACCTGTGGTTCATACCCGGGCTCATCATCGTGGTTTTCACCGCGCTGGGCGTCGGCCTCGTACAGCTCGACGATCATCTCGACCTCGGGAGCCTCGAGGTGATCTTCCAGGGCGAGGGCTCGGCTGCCCGGACCGTGCTGTCGGTGATCGCCGGATCGCTGATCACGGTGGCGGGGCTCACTTTCTCGACACGATGGTCGTCCTGCAGCTGGCCTCGAGCCAGTTCAGCCCCCGCGTCCTGCGCGGCTTCTTCGGCGACCGTGTCGTGCAGATCACGATCGGCACCTATGTGGGCACGTTCATCTATTCGCTGCTCGTAGTGCGGGCTGTGGGCTCCACCGGCGACGCCGGCTTCGTGCCCGCGGTCCTGCTGATCGTGTTCCTCAACCACGTCTCCCAGATGGTCCAAGTGTCGCACGTGACCGCCAAGATCACCCGGGCCACGCTCGCGCGCACGGAGAGCCTCTACCCCGAGGGCTACGGAGAGGGCGTCGAAGACGAGGCGGCGGATGAGCTCCTGGCCTCCTGGCGTGCGACGGCGCCGGCCCGGCTGCTACCGGAGCGGCCGGGCTACGTGCAGCCGTCATCCTTGCTCATCAGCTCTTGCTCCTCTTCGCTTGGCGGTGAAGGGGCAGCCTGAGCCTCAAAGACCTATCGAGCCCCAGCTGTCGGGAGCCCTCGGAGACCGTCCAGCCCTAACTCTGGTCGGGCACGGCCCCGCTGTCGCAGTTACTGCGCTTGGCGAAGCGCAGCCTGTCGATGAAGACCGAGGAATCAAACTGGCGGTCACCCTGGTCGAAGATCGAGAAATACAGCACATGTCCGCCGGGCGTGACTCGCGTCGAGGCCCTCAGGACGCGCGTGGCGCCGTCGTAAGTGGTGCCCTTGGCGCGAGCGGCCGTGGTGTTGGCGGCACCGGCGCCGTTCACGGTGATCAGGTTGCCGTCGGAATCGTTCGCGAAGTTGCGCGGCGCGTTGATCTTCGGGTCGCCGACCGCGCGGGAGTCCCACGTGCTCTCGTCGAGCTCGGCGATGAACCCGTCGTTGAACTCGGTGCCCACGAACTCCGGGAACTCCTCGGTCAGGAAGCGAAAGCGGAACGAAAGGCAGTTACGGCCCTCCGGCACCCGGATGTTCACGCGGAAGATCGTGACGTCGCGGTTGCCGCGGATCGCCGGCCCGCCGGCGACCGAGCTGGTCGAGGGGCTGTTGTTTGGGTTGTCGGCCCGCGTAGCGTCGCCGTTGGAGAGGATCATGTAGGACTTGCCGCTGCGCGGAAAGCCGGCCAGCTTCTTGGTCGAGCGCGCGGCCACCTTGCCGTACGGCGGGCGGGCAGCGAACGCCGAGCTCTTGATCGACTTCGGCCCCGCGATCGTGCGCGAGATCTTGGTCGCCGCGATCCGCGAGCCGCGACCGGAGTCCGCGGTGATCTTCCCGCCGCCCGACTGCGAGAAGCCGACCCCTGCAGCCCCAAGCGCGAGAGCCAACGCTCCCCCTATGACGACGGTTGACCGCAGCCCCTGACCATTGGCTCCCATTTTCCAGCCTTTCCCGTAGCGCAAATCCCCGGTGGACTCGACGGCACCATATTAACCGCATCGGAGACTCGATAGTTGCGGTCCGCCTCAACAATTGGAAGAAACGGGCGGGAGTGGGGCATCTGCCACGATCGCGGCGTGGGCGCTGTCAACTTGCGCGCTGGACTCGCCGCCGCGGCCGTGGCCGTGGTGCTGGCGGACTCCTCGATCGTGACGCTCGCGCTGCCCGACCTCGTGCGCGCCTTCGACGCGAGTGTGGCCGACGCTGCATTGGTTCTGATTTCCTTCAACCTGGTGCTGGCGCTGGCAGCGGTGCCCGCGGCCGCGTTCGTCAGGCGGAGTGGCGTCCGCATGGCATGGACCCTCGGGCTGATGGTGTTCGCGGGAGCATCGCTCGTCTGCGCCGTCGCTCCGGGGCTCGGGGTGCTCGTGGTGGCCCGCGCGGTGCAGGCGCTGGGTGGCGCCGCGGTAGTGGCCGCCGCGCTCGGGCTGCTCGGTAGCGAGCTGGACGACCGGCGCGCCGCGGTGGCGTGGGGAGGCGCGGGGATCTTCGGCGCGTCCGTGGGCCCGGCTCTTGGTGGTGCGCTCACCCAGCTGCTGTCGTGGGAGGCCATCTTCGCCGCGCAGGTGCCGCTGCTGGCGCTCGTTCCCGTAGGCCGACGCGCGGGGCGCAAGGCCCACCGCGAGTCCTCAGTGGGTCGTGCTCCGCCGGCGGGGCCCGCGATTGCGCTCGCGCTCGTCTCCGCCGCTCTCACGGCCGCGCTGTTTCTGCTGGTGGTCATGTTGATCGAGGGGTGGCGGCTCACCCCGGCGGCGGCCGCGGTGGTGGTGTCGGTGATGCCGCTGGTCGCGCTCGGCGCCGCGCCGCTGGGACGCCGCTTGGGCGATCCGCGGCTGAGGGCGGCGGTGGGCGCTGTCGCGATCACGGGGGGCCTCGCGGCGCTCGGATTGCTTCCGGGGGCGCATGTGGGCTGGACGCTTGCGCCTCAGGTCCTGATCGGGCTGGGCCTCGGGCTCTCGCTGTCGGCCCTTACCGAGATCGTTCTCCTCGACCATCCCGGCGCGGTGATGACCCGCGCGGCCTGGACGATCGCCGCCCGCCATGCGGGAGTGGTTGCCGGGCTCGCCCTGCTGACGCCGATCTTCACGCGCGATCTCGACGACCAGGAGCTGGCGGCTCAGCGTGCCGGCAGCGCGTTGCTGCTGGACGCCCACTTGAGCCCAGGCCTGAAGGTGACCCTCGGCGAGCGCCTCGCCGAGCAGGTGCAGTCCGCTAACGGCAGGCTGCCGCGCCTTAGCCCCGCCTTTCGGGAGCTGGAGGTCGAACCCGAGGAGCGGGTCCCGCTGGACCGGCTGCGCACCGGTCTTCAGGATGAACTCGAGCGCGCGGCGACCCAGGCCTTCAGTCGTTCGTTCCTCGCCGGGGCGGGGCTCGCGCTGCTCGTGCTCGTCCCGCTTTCGGTGCGGGTCCGCCGGAGGCGGGCGTGAGCCCCGGGCGCGGGAGTTTGGCCGTGGTCGGCGCCGCCGCCGTGGCGCTGGGCCTCGTGGGCGCGTACCTGGCGCTCGGGGGTGGCACCTACAGGCCGCTCGAGGTGGCCGACCCGTGCGAGCCACGACAGCTGACGCGCCCCGAAGGGCTCGAGGCGGTTGGCCAGCAGGTGGTCCTGTCGGCGCTCGACGGCGCGGCCTGCCGGCTTCGCGTCACGCGCGAAGATCTCGCGCTCGGGCTCGCGTCGCCCGAGGCCCGCGAGCGCTTCGCAGCCGAGCGCCGCCTCGGGGAGGACCAGCTGGAGAAGGCCGTGCGCAGCGGCCTCGAGCGCGCGGTCGACGACTCCGAACGCGCAGGTCTGCTCTCGGGGATCGAGGCGTCGCTGCTGCGCGCGGCCGTCGGGCGACTTCCCGTGAGCAACCTATTCGACATCCTGCGAACAGGCCGAGGCCTGACGGATGAGCTCGGAGGGCTCCTCGGTCGCTGACCTCGCCGGCCTTGCGGCGGACGACCGCCCGCCGGCCTCTGGGCGGCGGGGGCGCGGATCGTCGTGCGGCCGCGCTGGGTGGTGATCGTGTTCTGGATCGCCGCCGCCGCTGCCCTCACGGCCACGCTTCCGACGATCCAGGAGGCCCAGGTGGGGGCGCTGGGGGACCTGGTGCCCAACGAGGCGACGGCCCTCAACGCCGAGCTGCGCTCGAGCGAGCTGTTTCGAGAGCTCCACGACCTCGATCATTCACCTCGTCTTTCGTCCCAGTGCTGCGCGAGGACGTCTCGGGTCACCACCGCCAGCCCGGCCCCGAGCAGCGCCATCTTGGTGCGGTCGACCCGCTCGCTCGCGATTACCGCCAGTGCGGCCGAGGATCAAAATCGCCAGGAATCGTGGTCGGTATCAAAGCGGCTCAGTCTGACCCACGGCTTTGCTCTCGTGTGGTTGCGGGGCTGGTGCGCGCACCCGGAGATCGTCCCGCCGTTCGTCGGTCGTGGGGCGCCGGCGTAGGAGCCAGGCCGCGGCGATCGCAGCGATCGTCGAGGCGATCAGAACAGCGGCGGCGGCCTGTTCCTGCGACGCGAGGTCCGACAGGGCGAGTCGGGCGATCAGCAGGCTGACCGTGTAGCCGACGCCGCCGAGGATCGCGACGGGCAGCAGGTCGCCCCAGCGAACCTCGGGGGGTAGCGAACCCAGCCGCAGCCAGACGGCGAGGCGAGCGCCGGCGAGAATTCCGAGCGGTTTGCCCACGAGCAGCCCAACCATGATGCCCAGGGCGATCGGTTCGGAGATCACCCCGCCGGCGGCGGACAGCGCGATGCCAGCCGCGGAGAGCGCAAAGATCGGCACGATGATTGCGGCGGAGATCGGGTGCAGCCGGTGCTCGAAGCGCTCGCCAGGGGACGTGGTCTCCCCGTCCCGGTGGCGGGTCGGTACGAGCAGCCCGAGGACGATGCCCGCCGCGGTCGCGTGAACGCCGCTGGCGTGGACGCAGATCCACGCCAGCACGGCAAGGACCCAAAGGCACCAAGCCGCTCCGCGACGGTCGCGCAGAAGCGCCCAGAATGCCGTGAACGGAACCACGGCGGCCAGCAGCCAGAGTGGCTGGAGTCCTGCGGTGAAAAGCACGGCGATCAGCGCGATCGCAGCAAGGTCGTCGATCACCGCCATCGACAGCAGCACCACCCGCACGCCCGAGGGCAGGCCCGACCCGACGAGCGCGAGGACGCCAAGCGCGAAGGCGATGTCGGTCGCGACGGGGATCGCCCACGCACCACCGCTCGCCGCCTCGCCGCCCGAGACGGCGATCGCCGCCAGGGCGGGGACCAAGAGCCCTCCGGCGGCGGCGGCGACAGGCAGCGCTGCGGCACGGCGGTCGGCGAGCTCGCCCACGGTCAGCTCGCGCTTGACCTCCATCCCCGCGACGAAGAAGAAGATGGCGAGCAGCCCATCGGCCACCCAGTCGGCCAGCTCGAGGTCGAGGTGCAGCCAGCCCGGGCCGATCGCCAGTGCGGTACCCCACACCTCACGGTAGGAACTCTCGGCGAGATTGGCCCAGACGAGCGCGAGCCCCGTGGCCGCGAGAAGCCACTGACCACCCGTCGTCTCCTCACGCAGGTAATCGCCTAGGCCGCCCGCTTGGTCGCTGATCTGGCGCTTGAGCCTGCGGTGGGGCACGCTGACATCCTGGTCTCGGGCAACACGAAACGTGGCGCCGACCTGAGCCGAACCGGGTTCCGCGGAGACCTGGTTAGTGGTGTTCCACCTTTGCTCATCTGACGCTAACGGCTATCGGGTCGGGGTCGCGCGCAGCGAGCCCGGAGGGCGAGCGCAGCGCGTCCCCGAGCGTCTCGAACTCGGCGGGTGGGATGTCGCCGATCTCGCTGTGCAGACGCTCGGTGTTAAACCAGCCGACCCAACGGACGATCGCGAGCTCGAGCTGTGCTTTGGTCTTCCAGATCCGGTCTGCGATCAGCTCGGTCTTGAAGCTGTCGACGAAGCTCTCGGCCATCGCGTTGTCATAGGCATCGCCGACTGAGCCGACCGACGCAAGCACGCCGTGGTCTGTGAGCTCTTGGGTGAAGTCGATCGAGGTGTATTG
>DASROS010000133.1:0-2320 GCA_035646775.1 Thermoleophilaceae bacterium
GTGAGCACCACCTTCGTGCCCCAGCTGGACGCCTCGATCTCGACGGTGCCGCTCGCGTGCTCGCCCTCCCAGGCGACCGTCCTCTCGGGATCCAGCCGGCTGATCTTGATCTCGCCGAACTCGCCCAGGTGCCGGGACAGGCCCTCCACCTCGCTCAGCTCGGCCCACAGCTCGGGCGGGGACTTGACCAGGGTTCGCTTCACGGTGAGGTCGGGCATTCGGGCTCCCTTTCGGACGCTCGCCCCCGACTCCTCCCGCGCGAAACGGACCGCCCGGCCCGTCGTGGTTGACTGCGGCCGTGCTCGGCGACGACCTCAGGGAGCTCCTCGGCCACCGGATTCCGGGCCACACCGGAGCCCAGCAGTCCGCCGAGGCAGAGCTCACCGCGCGCCTGGACGCCGGGGGCCGCGCCGGCCTGCGCGTGCTCGACCTCGGCTGCGGCGCCGGCGACTCGATCGACCTCTTCCGCCGCCTGGCTCCGGGGGTGCGCTGGAGCGGCGTGGACATCGAGGGGTCAGCGGAGGTCGGGATGCGCACCCGCGGCGACGCGGACTTCCACACCTTCGACGGCGAACGGCTGCCGTTCGGCGACGCCGAGTTCGACCTCGTGTGGTGCAAGCAGGTGCTCGAGCACGTGGAGAGCCCGCGCGCGCTCCTGAAGGACATCGCGCGAGTGCTCGAGCCCGGCGGGCTGCTGATCGGCTCCACCTCGCAGCTCGAGCCCTTCCACTCGCGCAGCACCGCCAACCCCACGCCCTACGGCTTAAGCCTCGCGCTGGAGGCCGCCGGGCTGCAGACGACCGTGATCAGGCCGTCGATCGACTCCCTCACGCTCATCGTGCGGCGAGCGGTGGGCGGCGGCGCGCTCTTCGACCGCTGGTGGACCCGCGAGTCGCCCGTGAACCGCGTGGTGGACCTCTACGCGCGCTTGCGCAGGATGGACCCGGCGGCGGTCAGCGCCGCCAAGCTCGTGCTGTGCGGCCAGTTCGTGTTCGTGGCCGAGCGGCCGTCAGCCGGCCAGGCCGAGACGTAGCGCGCCGGCGGCCTCGAGCATCGCGTCGCGCGAGCTGCGGCCCATGCCGGTCCAGTTGGCGAAGCTGTGGACCAGCCCGTCGTGGCGGCGCAGCGCCACGGGCACACCGGCGGCGGCCATGGCACGGGCGTACTCCTCGCCCTCGTCGCGCAGCGGGTCGAAGCCCGCGGTGGCCACGTATGCCGGCGGCAGGCCGGACAGATCCTCGGCAAGCAGGGGTGACGCGCGGGGGTCCGAGCGCATCTGCTCCTCGGGCAGGTAGTGCTCGCGGAACCAGTCCATCTCCGCCTTGGTGAGCAGGAAGCCCTGATCGAACGCCGTGTAGGAAGGGCGCTTGAAGGAGTAGTCGCAGACCGGGTAGATCAGCAGCTGGAAGTCCGGTACCGGCCCCTCTCCGGTCGCCGTGTCGAGTGCGGCCACCGTTGCGATGTTGCCGCCGGCGCTGTCGCCGCCCACCGCGATCCGCCCCGGATCGGCTCCCAGCGCCTCGGCCTCCGTGGCCGCCCAGCGCAGGGACGCCGTGGCGTCGTCCGCGGCGGCGGGGAACGGGTGCTCGGGGGCCAGCCGGTAGTCCACGGCGAGCACGTTCACCCCGGCATGGCGGGACAAAAAGCGGCACACGCTCTCGCACGTGGTGAGGTCGCCGATCACGTGACCGCCGCCGTGGAAGTACACGAGCAGGCCGGCCCGCTCGTCCCGGGGCGGGCCGTAGAGGCGGGCCGCCAGCGGGCCCGCTGGGCTGGCCAGCTCGAGGTCCTCGCGCCGCGCCACCGGCTCCATTGGGCCGCGGGTGGCCAGTGCTCGCTTCACCGTCTGGGCTCGCGCCTGGGCCACCGGGAGGTCCTCGATCGCCGGCACCCCCGACCGCTCGGCCAGCGCGATCACCAGCTGGCACTCGTGGTCGAGCTCCAGCCCGTCGCGGACAATGGTGCCGCCACCGGCCAGCGCACGCTGCGCCGGCGTTGGCAGGCGCGTAAGCGCCCGCACCGCGCCGCCCTGCAGGCGGTCAGCCGTGCTGAGCTCGCCCATCAGGCCTCGGAGTACTCGCCGAACTCCTCGCGCATCACGCCGCATACCTCGCCGAGCGAGGCGCGGTCTTTCAGCGCCGCGCGGATCGGCTCGAGCAGGTTGCCCTCGCCCTTGGCGACGTCGCGCAGCTCCTCGAGCCGCTTGTGAACGGCATCGCCGTCGCGGTCGGACTTGAACTTCTTCAGGCGCTCCACCTGCTGGCGCTCGGACTCGGGGTCCACGCGCAGGATCTCCACCTCATCGACCGTGTCGGTCACG
>DASROS010000134.1:0-50938 GCA_035646775.1 Thermoleophilaceae bacterium
GGGTACCGCCGGTGGTTCAGCGCCGGCGGCGCTGCACGCGCAGGCGCCTGACGCCGGGGATGCGCCGGCCCTCGGCGGTCACGCCAGATCCGCGCAGCCGGTAACGGCCGCGCTTCAGGCGCCGGCCCACCCGCACGCGCAGCTTGCGCGTCTCGCCCGCTCGCAGGTTCACCGCCGTGCTGCGTCCCACCCGCTTGCCGCGGCGGTCGCGAAGCACCAGCCGCACGCCGCGAAGCCCGGCGCCGCGGGCCCTCACGCGCACCTTGAAGCGGCGTCCTGGGCGCGCGCGGCGCACCCCGCGCGTGGGGCCCACCGACAGCCGCTCGCGGCTCAAGGCGCCGAGGTCGGTCACGGGCAGGCGGAGGTCCACGTTGGACAGCGCCAGCGTGCCGGTGCTGCGCTGCTCGGCGTAAAGAGTCGTGGCCGGGACCAGCTGCAGGCGCAGGCGTGATCCCGGCCCGGCGTGATAGGCGATCGGCTCCAGTGGCCGCTCGATCGAGTGGGGCTTGCCGTCGAGGATCACAGGGATCGGCGTGGCCAGGTTGCCCACCACGAGGTTGCGGGCCGTGTCCACGATCTGTCCGTACACGTGCGTGCCCTCGGGTGCGCCGGTGCCGGTGTAGTCCACCTTCAGGCGGGGCGCGCCCACGAGGTCCGCCGCGCCGCCGGGTGCCGGGATGTCGAGGTTGTAGGCGTCAGCGGAGGGGGAGGCGGCGATCAGGGTGCCGTTGCCGGCACCAGGGGCGATCGCCAGCGTGCCCGATCCCGCGGCCCGCAGCTCGCCGCGCTGGACCGGCGGGAAGGTGGCTCCCCGGCGAAGCGCGCCGTCCTGGTCGATCATCGAGAACGGCGGCGGAGTTCGTCCCTTGGCGTCCCTGTTGAGGTAGCGCCGCAGCCAAGAGAGCACAGCGTCCTCCACGAGCCCGGGCTGACCGGGGTCGGTGAGGCACGCGCCGTGCCCGCCGCAGAACCAGACCATCCGGGTGGGCACGCCGTTGGCCTTGAGGATGGCGTGGTTGACCATTGCCTCCTGCAGCGTGAAGAGCGTGTCCACCGTGCCCTCGATCAGCAGGGTGGGGATGCGGATCCGATCCACGAGCGCGCCCGGACCGCGGCTGCGGAAGAACTCCACGGACTCGGGCGAGAAGCGGCCCGTCGCGGCTCCCTCCGTGAACGCCTTCTGGATCGCGGGATCGGTGCCTCCCGTCTGGGCGCCCGCGGGGCCGAAGGCGCCCGCCGCGCCGCCTGTGAAGGCGGTCCCGCCCGCGCCGAACAGGATCGAGCCCCAGCCCTGCTTCACGACGGCGTCCTTGTACAGGCTTGTGACCAGCGAGTTCCACGCGATCGTGGGGGTGATGGCATCCACGCGGCGGTCGATGGCGGCGGTCACGAGCTGGATGCCGCCGCCGTAGCTCGGGCCGTTCATGCCCAGGCGCGGGTCGTTGCGCCCGTCGAGCTGGGCCTCGGGCTGGCGGGCCACGTGGGTGATCAGCGCCTGCACGTCGCGGCCCTCGAAGTCGGGCGAGTCGGCCATCACCTGGCCACCCGACTGACCGAAGCCGCGGGCATCCCAGGTGAGCACGTTGAACCCCGCTTTGCGCAGGGGTCCGGTGCCCACCGATCCGAACAGCTCCTCGGAGGTGGAGTCGGGATCGGTGTCGCCGGTCATCCCGTAGCCGTGCCCCACGAGCACCGTAGGCGCCTTCGCACCGGCCTTCAGCCCCTCGGCGGCGAAGAAGTGGGTGAGGATCTTGGTGCCGTCGAAGGAGGTCACCACGGCGTCGCGCGCCGACGCCGCGGGGGCGGAGAAGACGAGCACCGCGAGCGCGGCGAGGAGGGCGCGGGCAGGCCGCAGAGCACGCATCGCGCCGCGATCCTACCGGCGAACAGTGGGCAACCGCGTAGGTTTGAGGGCATGCCGGAGCTGCCCGAGGTCGAGATCGCCGCGCGCCGGATCGGCGTGGCCGCGGCCGGGGCCCGCGTCGAGTCCTCGCTGGCCCCCGGCATGGTCACGATGAAGACGTTCGAGCCCCCGCTCGACGCCCTCACCGGGACCACGATCGAGGGCGTGGCGCGCCGCGGAAAGATGTTCGTCGTCGGCTTCGGCACCCCACAAGGGGGCACAAGCGAGCTGGCGCTGCTGATCCACCTGATGTCCGCCGGCCGGTTGCAGGTGTGGGACAAGCGCGCCTCGCTGCGCGACAAGGCCTCGCGGCTGCTGGTGCGCCTGGAGGACGGCCGCGAGCTGCGCCTGCGCGAGTTCGGCACCCAGCAGCGCGCGTGGGCCAAGCTCCTCCCAATCGGAGAGGTGGATGCCGACGAGGCCGTGGCCACCCTCGGGCCCGAAGCCTGGCCGGCGCCCCCGGCCGACGAGCTGGCGGCGCTGCTCGACCAGCCCCGCCACCTGCACCCGCTCCTGCGCAACCAGCGGACGATCGCCGGCATCGGACGCTCCTGGGTGGACGAGATCCTGTGGACGGCGCGGCTGTCGCCGTTCAAGAAAGGCTCGGAGCTGGACGGCGACGAGGTGGAGCGCCTGCGGGAGGCGATCCAGGAGCGCATGGGCGCCGCCCTGGAGCACTACGAGGAGGTCATCAGGGACACGGTGCCCGACAAGCTCCCGATGCCGCTGCAGGTGCACCGCCGCTCGGGCGAGCCCTGCCCCCGCTGCGCCACCACGATCGAGGCGATCCACTTCAAGGACTACGTGCTCTGCTACTGCCCGCAGGAGCAGACCGGCGGGCGCGTGCTCAAGGACCGGCGGCTGTCGCGGCTGCTCAAGTGACTAGATTGGGGTCACGATGAAGATCACCGGCGTCGACTTCATCACGGTGCCGACCCGTGACTTCGAGAAGGCCAGCGAGTTCTACGGCACCGTGCTGGGCCTCCCCTGCTCGGGCCGCTGGGGGAGCATGCCCGCCGCCGAGTTCGAGACCGGCAACCTGACTATCGCCGTGATGCAGTCCGACGCGTTCGGCCTCGAGTTCCAGCCGCACTCGCTCCCGATCGCGCTTCACGTCGAGGACGTCGAGGCCGCACGCGCCGAGCTCGAGTCGCACAGTGTCACGTTCAAGGGAGAGACGATCGACTCCGGCGTCTGCCACCAGGCGATCTTCGAGGATCCGGACGGCAACACGCTCGACCTTCACCACCGGTACGCGCCGAAGAAGGGTGACGCCTGACGGCCGGCTCGCGGTGCATCGCCACGCCGGTCACCTCCACCCAGGAGGGCACCTGGGCCGCGGCCACGCGCGCGGTGCCGGTGGATTAGCGGGGCCCCGACTTCGTACCCTTGCCACCGTGCCGCCCGTTGCCGCCGTTGGCGAGTCCTTCCGCTCCTTCTTCGACGCCGTCGAGGACTTCTTCTCCGGCCTCGCCGAGGTGCACCTGGGGTCGCTGGTGCTCGCGCTGCTGTTCTTCGGCGTCTACCTCACGCTGCGCGCGCGCGCAGCGTTCCACATCCTGCGCGCCGCCTACCCCACCGAGACCTTCCGCTTCAAGGACGTGTGGGGCGCCTACTTCGCCGGCTACGGCTTCAACTCGGTGATCCCGGCCCGCGGCGGCGACGTGGTGCGCCTGTTCCTGACCAAGACCTCGGTGCCCCGGTCGAGCTACCCCGCGGTGGCTGCCACCTTCGTGGTCGAGGCGGGCTTCGACATCGCCATGGCCGTACTCATCCTCACCTTCGCGTTCACGCAGGGCGTGTTCCCCAAGCCGCCCGACTTCGCGGACCTGAACGCCTTCGACCTCTCATATCTGGCCTCCCACCCGCGTTTCGCGCTGTTCTTCTTCACCGTCCTGGGCGTGGCCTCGATGGTGGCCTTCGCGATGCTGTCGGTTCGGGTGAAGGCCTTCTGGGCGCGGGTGCGCCAGGGGCTCACGATCGCCTTCGACCGGCAGCGCTATCTCCGCGAGGTGTTCGCCGTGCAGTTCGCCGGCTGGCTGTTTCGCTTCGCCGCGTTCTGGTTCCTGCTCGAGGCCTTCAACGTGGGCGGGTCGGTGAAGAACGTGCTGCTGGTGCTGGGTGTGAGCGCCGTGGCTGCCGCGGTGCCCTTCACGCCGCAGGGCGCGGGGGTGGCGCAGGCGCTGCTGGTGAAGGTGTTCGCGGACACGGCGCCCGGCGCCACCGTGGCCGCCTACTCGGTGGGCCAGCAGATCGCGATCGGGGCGTTCACGTTCGGTGTGGGCTTCCTCGCGCTGGTCTTCATCTTCCGCGTGCGCAGCTTCAAGGAGATCGTCAGCCGCGGACGCGAGGACCGGGAGGCGGAGAAGGCGGAGCGGGACGGGGCCCCGGCTCAGGCGTGAGCGGGCACGACGGCCTCGGCGCCCGCCGGGCGGCCGCCCAGCAGGTTGCGCACGAGGAACTCAGTCTGGTCGGACACGGTGCGCTCGAACTGCGGGTCGGTGTAGATCTGGAAGTGGCCGATGTCGTAGCGCACCAGCTCGGCGTTGGGGGAGCGCTCGGCGGCACGGGCCGCGGGCTCCGCGGGAGTGGTGTGGTCGTGGTCGGCCAGGGCCACGTGCACGGGCATCCGCAGCCGCTTGAACTTCGCGTACGGGCGGTAGTAGCCCACCCTCAGCATCACGCGCGGTGCGACCTCGTTGCGCCACGTGCTGCCGGGCGGGTCGAGCGAGTGAAAGCCGGGCTCGGCCTCGGCCGCGGTCATCACCGCCAGCGAGCCGGGCGGCCCCACCGCCGGGATCAGCACCGGCCCGCGGCCCGCCAGGGCGGCCAGCTGGTCGCGAATGCCCGCCACCGTGAGCCGGGCGGCCTGCTTCGGCCCGCCCGCGCGGATGGCGGTCAGACCGTCGGTGAAGGGCGCCTGGGAGACCACCGCGGCAACGCGGTCGTCGCCCGCGGCGATCTCCACCACGTGCCCACCGCTGAACGACGAGCCCCACAGCGCCACCCTCGCGGGGTCGATGCCGTCTAGGCCGCGGGCGAACGCCACCGCGCCGCGCCAGTCATCCAGCTGCTTGGCGATGTCCAGCAGCTGGCGCGGCTCGCCGTCGCTGGCGCCGAAGTGGCGGTAGTCGAACAGCAGGACCGCCAGGCCCGCCTCGGCGAAGCGCTCGGCGTAGGCGTCCAGGCGCTGCTCGCGCACGCCGGAGAAGCCGTGGGCCATCACCACGCAGGGGTGGGGACCCTCGCCTTCCGGGCGGTAGAGCCAGGCCGCGCAGCGCACGCCCTCGGAGGAGAACGTGGCGTCGGAGCGGCCGGCTCCCATCAGGTGCCGAAGCCCTCGCGGGCCTCGCGCACGAGCGCGACGGCCTCGGGGAACAGGCGGGTCATCGCGGCGCGAATCTCCTCCGCCTGCTGCTCGGCGTTTCCTTGGAGATTGAGCCGGTTCACGCCGGCCACGGTCATGTCCACGGCCAGCTTGATCGCGTTGTCGGCCCAGGCCACCTTCTGGGCTCCCTGCATGGACTCGGCCAGCTCCTCCATGCGGCGCCGGAGCTCATCCGGGTCGCCGAAGAGGCCGCCGAATGGGTCTTCGGAGGACATGGGCCTGAGTCTAGGGACTGGGGCGCGCAGCCCCGGGGGCTACCGCACCCGGGCTGTACGGGTGGTCACCAGCCGGTGGCTGACGGGGTCCAGCCAGACGATCCGGAGGCGGCCGGGCTCCAGTTCGCCCACGTCGGCCTCCATGTACCCGCGCGGGTTGCGCACCTGCACCTCGCGCACCAAGCGCCACGCGCCCCCGTCCGGCGCGTGCTGCACCACCGCTTCGAGCAGCAGGCCGGGGGCTACGCCGCGCAGCGCCCCGCCGGCGGACGGCGCCGAGCGCATCCCGCCGAACACACGCACGGAGCCCGCCCCCTGGTCGAGATGCAGCGGCAGCCGGTAGTCGCGCTCGAAGGACTTGGGCCGGTCGGCGGCGTCGAACAGCCCGGACTGCCAGGTGACCCAGCGGCGCGGGTCGGTGCCGGAGAAGCCCTCCACCGGGCCGTCGTCCAACAGCAGGAACTGGGCGAACGACGCCACGCGCGGGTCGCGGTAGGCCAGCTCCTCGCCCCAGGCGTACAGCGGGCCGTGGCGCGCCGGCGGCACTCCGGCCACCGGGTCGGGCGGAGTGGTCTGGTAGCCGTACTCGGTGATCCAGATGCTCTTGCGCGCGTCGCCGCCCCAGGCGGCCGCGGAGCGGTCCAGCGTGCGGGTGAGGTGCGACAGGTTGCCGATCGCCACGTTGTCGGCCAGTTCGTGGCGCCATGTGGGAAGCCGCCAGCGCCCCCGGGCCAGGGAGTAGGGGTGGTGCGCCCAGCCCTGTGAGCGGAACAGCCCCGGGTGCTCGGAGCGGAAGGCCGACCGCTGCTCCGCGGTCTCCGGGCAGCCGCGCTCGCGTGCGGCCGCGCCGGTCCAGGGCTCGAGGTTCCCGTCCACGCAATACAGCTCGCGCGCGAACTCAGCGGGCATCATGGCGTTGCCCAGCTTGCGCGGGTTCTTGCCGCCGCGCGGGGCCGTCTCGCCGATCAGGATGCGGTGGTTCGCGTGGCCGCTGGCCGACAGGCCCGACCACGCGGCGTCCACCAGCTCGCGGTATTGCCGGGGCGCGGCGGGCACCATCTCCTCCTCGGAGGCCGGCCGATTGTCCTCCCAGACGGGCTTGAGCGACGAGGGGTAGTTGGGCTCGTTCCAGATCGACCACGTGCTCACGCTCGGGTAGCGCTTGCCGGCGGCCTCCACGAAGCGCGCGAACTCGCGCGGGTCCGGCCGGAACACGCCCTCCCCGCAGCCGCGCCCCGGGTGGTCCTCGCAGCGCTCGCCCGGGGTGGCCCAGGCGGGCGCGGGACCGGTGACCGAGAACAGCAAGGGCATGTCCGCGCGGGCGGCCGCGCGCACGATGCGGTCGTAGGTGGCCCACGCCTCGGCGGGATAGGAAGCGCCGGCGGGCCGCTGCTGCTCGGAGGAAGCGGGGGCCACCAGAAACCAGAACACAGACACGCGCACCCGGTCCACCCCGGCGGAGCGGAAGCGCGCGAAGGCCTCGTCCACATCGCCCCGGCTCTTGGCACTGAGCAGGAGCGGATCGTCCTGGATGATCGACTCCTGCGTTGGAGAGGCGCCGGCCGGCGTGGCCGCGGCGAGCGCCGCCAGAGCGGCGGCCAGCGCGCAGCGGATCGTGGACGGGCCGCTCACGGGTCCGCCGGACCGTAGCGCCCGCCCGATAGGCTCGGCTCCGATGGCACCCCTGACGCCCGAGCAGCTGCGCCGCCGCGAGCAGGTGGAGAGCGTGATCCGCCTGGCGGCCCCGGCCCTGAACCTGGTACTGGCGGTGGGGGAGCGGATCTCGAGGCTGGTGGAGCCCGAGGACCACGAGTACTACCCGCCGCGCGCCCGTGGCGAGGCGCCCAGGCGGCCCCCCGGGCAGGCGGGCAACGGCGCCCGGGCGCCCGGCGAATAGCATTCGCGCCCGGTGGCGCCAGAGGCTCAGATGGAGTGGGAGGCGCGGACGGCCAAGCCGGCCGCCGCGGCCGCGTTCGGGTCGATCGCCTTCTCCATCGTGGCGATCGTTATCCGGATCGCCGGGATCGGCAACGCGCCCGACGACGAGCGCGAGTTCCTGCTGCGCTTCGAGGACGACCGCGCCTACCTGATCATCAGCATCGCCGCCCAGGCGATCTCGTTCCTGCTGCTGGCCGGGGCGCTCTATTACCTGCTGCGCGCAGCCCGGCACCGGCGCCCAAAGACGCCCCGCTTCGTGGTGTCCCTGCTGGTGATGGGGCCCGTGCTGCTGGCCGTGGGGGGCCTGATCAACAACATCGCCCTGGCGGACGTGGCCGACGAGTTCCTGTCTTCCGGGACGCGCACAAACGCACGCGCGGAGGACCTCCTGGAGGGCAATGTCGTGGGCGGATCGCTGCAGGCGGGCGGGGTGCTGTGCGTGGCGCTCTCGTATGTGCTCGTGAGCCTGAACGCCATGCGCGCCGGGCTGCTCAGCCGGTTCATGGGAATCCTCGGCATCGTGGTCGGCGTGCTCTACGTGCTCCCGCTCCTGCCGGGCGGCCAGAGCTTCGTGCAGCTGTTCTGGCTCGGCGCGCTGGCGGCCCTGTTCCTGGGCCGCTGGCCCGGCGGCCGCGGCCCGGCATGGGACACGGGCGAGGCCGTCGAGTGGCCCAGCGCCGCCCGGCGGCGCGAGGAGCACGAACAGACGATGGCCGGCTCGCTGTCCACCAGCGACCCGCGCGACCCACAGCCGGCGGCCGAGGCCGAGGCCGAGGCCGAGGCCGAGGCCGACGAGGACGAGCCGCATCCGGTGTCGCGCAAGCGCAAGAAGCGCAAGCGCCGCTAGCCGCGCGGCTGCTAGCGGATGCCCAGCCGGCCGGTGAGCTCGACCTTGGTTCCGGTGATCTCGCAGCGGTCGATCTTGCCCGACTCGATCTGGGAGGCCGGCTGGTGAACGTGGGGCAGCGGTGGGCTGCCGTCGCTCAGCAGCGGCCACTCGTGCTGGGCCTCGATCACCACCCCGCCCCGCGCGTCGCGGCATTTCAGGTCCACCACCGGGCCGCGCGCGTTGGACTCGCGGTTCACGTCCTCGGCCACGGTGATCAGCAGCTCGGGCCGCCCGTCGACGGCCGTTGCGCGCTCCAGCTGCAGCGGCGGGCCGCTGCTACCGCCGTCGGCGGTGAGGCCGACGAGCAGCGAGACAACGACCAGCCCGGCCGCCAGGACCGCGACCGTCAGCCACTTTCGCTCCACGTACTAGAGCAGCTTGGCACGCCGCAAGTACGCACGCAGCGTCTTGGGCTTGTTGGCCAGCCTGCGGTCGGCGATCGCCACGTAGCGCACCCGGGTCTTGGTGATCTTGAAGATCGCCCGACTGCGGCTCTTGCGGCTGGCGCGGACCACGCGCAGGCCCGGCCCGATCTTGCGCAGGCGCTTGCCGAACTTGCGCCGCAGCGCCTTGCGGCTCGAGCCGGCGCCGATCTTCTTGCGCTTGTGGCCGGTGGCGCTTGAGAGCACCACGCGCGTCTTGCGCTTGCCGTCGAACACCGCCACGCCGCGGACCCTGCGGTTCGGGCCCTTGACGCAGTAGCGCAGCACGCGCTGCTTGCGCGTGATACGGGCGCCGAGCGGGCGCCCGCGGCGCGCGGTGCGCGCCCTGGTCTGGCCGAGCTTGAGGCGGCCGATGTTGCGGTTGCCGATTCGCACCCGGCGAGCCAGGCAGCTCGCGGGCGCGAAGCCCTCGCCGGTACCCGGCAGCCGGCCACGGGGGGCGGGCGGCGGCGGCAGCGTGACCTTGTAGACGTCGATCGCGCTGCGGCCGGCTCCCGCGCCCACGATGCCGTCGCCGGTGGCACCGAAGTAGGTGAACGTGCCGTTGCTGTTTCGCTCGACCTTGAAGATCTGCGAAACCCACTCGTTCGCGTTCTCGGGGATGAAGAAGCCGGCCTCCTTGAACTCAAGGGTGCCGTCCTCGTTCTCGGTGAAGTCGATCACCTGGGTGCCCTGGGAGTACCAGCCCATGAAGATCCGGTTCTGACCGGGGATCTGCTGGAAGACGTGGGCCGTGCAGAAGCTGCCCTGAGGCTGCGTGCGAATCCGCGCGCGGAAGATTGCCTTCTCGCCCTTCGGCGTGCGCGCATAGGACTCGAACGCCTCCCGCGGGGAGCCGGGTGTGGACTTCTTGAGGCGACCCACCGAGTAGGCATGCAGGCCGCCGTTGCCCTGGGTGTTGTCGCCGGCCGGGCTGCAGGTGGCGCCCGGGGGCACGACCCCGCCGCCGCGCTCGTCCGTGGCGAACATGAAGCGGCCCGAGTTCGACAGCTCCAGCTCGTGATCGAAGTCGATGTCCTGGGCCGAGGTGAACGGCGCCGTTGCGCCCCCTTGGGTGGCCGCTCGGCCCATGTGGAATGCGCTGCCGACATGGTTCACGCCCGCGACGGACGGCGACCCAATTCTGATCCAGTTTGGGATCCGCAGATCGACATCCGCGCCGTTGCTCTTGCCGGTGACGCAGTCGGTCACCTGGGCGTCGGTCCCGAAGGCGACCGAGCTCGACGGACGCACCGCGCACGGCAGCGGTGAGCCGCGGAGCTTGTCGTCGTTGAAGTCCATCGGCGTTTCGTTGTCGTCGAACATGCCCTTGATGTCGAACACGATTCCCGCGGCGCCGCTGCCGCAGGTGAGGCGGTCATCGGGGTAGACCTCGAGCTCGTGGCAGCCGAAGACGCCTTGGCCGGGTTCATTGACGCTGTGCCCCTTGGCGATGGCCACGCTGGGATAGCGGTAACGGAAGACCTGCGGCTTGCAGAGACCGCGCTTGGCCTCCGGCGAAGTGCCGGGCGGGATGGTCCCGAGCGGAGCCTCCAGGCATGACTTCAGGTCGACCACCTCGAACCCGTCGAGGTTGTTCGGCTGGGCAGGATCGCGGGGATTGCTCGGGTCGGGATCGAGCTCGTTCTGGCGCTTGCCGTCCTTGTCCACGCCGACGGCGTCAGAGGTAACCGCGTAGGCGATGTGCGGCCGCCGAGGATCGACGTTGACGGTGTGGGCCTGGCCGATGTGGCTGGTGAGAGCGATCTCCGTGGGTTCGACGGGTCGGTCACGTCGATGATCTCTAGACCGCCCCGCGGGGCGCCCCTGGCTCCGAGCGTGCCGTTGTCATGGCAGCGACCGGCGGCGTCGCTGGCGTCGAGCAGCAACTGCGTCTCGTTGCGGTTGGCCTGCAGCACGTCGGTGTTGAAGATCACGTTGCCCTTGGGCGTGGCCTCCACGTCGTGCTGGAGCCCGGTCGCCGAGGCCGCCACCGCGGCGCAGGAAGCGGACGGGTGCTGCGAGATCACGGCCGGCTTGATCGCGCCCTTGTCGGTGAGCTTCACGATCGACTGGCCACCGCCGTTGGCGGAGCTTCCGAGCAGGCCCACGGAGGCGTAGGTCTCGCCGCCCTGGGTGAAGTAGTCGAGATCGCTGTGGGGGTTCCCCGTGACCAGCGTCGTGAGGAGGTCCCAGTCCGCGCCGGGGCCACCGGCGTTGAAGTTCGCGCTCAGGGGCTGCCCGGGCGGGACGAAGCTGGGTGCCGGATGGTCCAGATCGTGGGCGACGGCGATGGCGGGCAGGACGGCGAGCCCAACCACGGCTGCGGCGAGCGCGACTGTGCGGTTCATGAAACGAGTGCCTCCCGGCGTGGACATCTGTGCTGGAGGGGCCCCTGCCCCACGTGACATACGCTAGCGCCTCGGCGCACCGCGCGGGCCGTCAGGCCGCGCCGGCGGCCCGCGCCACCTCGGTGTACGCCGCGCTCGGATCCTCGTAGCCGAACACAGACGAACCTGCCACGAACAGCCCTGCGCCGGCCTGCGCCGCGGGCCCCGCGGTGTCCGGGCCGATGCCGCCGTCCACCTCGATCGGCACACCGTCCGGTACCAAGGCGGCGAGCTCGGCGATCCGGGCCTCCGAGCCCGCGATGTAGGGCTGTCCCCCCCAGCCGGGGTTCACGGTCATGCACAGCAGCAGGTCGTAGTCGCCGGCCAGCGTGGCCGCGGCCTGCACCGGCGTGCCGGGGTTCAGCGCCAGCCCGGCGCGGCAGCCCGCCTCGCGGACGGCCTTCAGCGCGTAGTGCACGTGTGGCGTGGCCTCGACGTGCACCGAGATCGAGTCGGCGCCGGCGGCGGCGAACTCCTCCACGCTGCGCTCGGGGCGCTCGATCATGAGGTGCACGTCCAGCCAGCCGCCGGCCTCATGCACCTGATCGCGCAGAGCGTCGACGATCGTCGCCCCGATCGAGATCGGCGGTACGAAGTGGCCGTCCATCACATCCACGTGGATCACCCGGGCGCCGGCCTGCATCACCTGCTCCACCTGTGCTCCCAGGCGGGCGAAGTCCGAGGCGAGGATCGAGGGCGCCACGCGGCGCTCGGAGATCAGGTCGTCCCAATCGGCAGGCACGGCCGGCGACGCTACCGCAGAAGGGCAGAAGGGGCCCCGCGGGGCCCCCTCGCACTGCATCGGATGAACCGCGGGCTTCGTGCCTAGCTGTTCTCCTTTGAGTCCTCCTCGGGAGACTGAGTCTCGTTCTCCTCGGAATCGGACTCGGGCTGAGTGCGAGTCACGCGCTCGCACGAGCCGTTCGGGTTGTCGGGCGTGGCGTCGGTGATCACGTCGTGGATGTCGGCGATCACACGATCGTTGCCGGCCTCGCAGGTGACCTTGTCGGCCTCGCCGTCGAACACGTGGAACGTGTCGTTGCCGTTGCCACCGGTGAGCTCGTCGGCCACCGTGTCCACCGCGTCGCCGGCAGCGACGTCGCCGCGGTGCAGCGCCCACAGGTCGTCGTTGCCGTCGCCGCCGAAGGACTTGTCCACGCCGAGGTTGGCGTAGATGCGGTCCCTTCCGGCGCCTCCGGTGGACGTGTCATCGCCGATGCCGCCGGAGATGAAGTCCCTACCGAGGTTGCCGGTGATCGTGTCGTTGCCGGCACCGCCGTGCAGCCGGTCGCCGAACCTGCCGCGCTGGCCGCGCCTGGCGCCGGACGCGCCCGGTCCACCGGTCACGGTGTCGTTGCCCAGGCCCGCGAACACGCGGTCCCGGCCGCCGCCGCCGCCGAGGTTGTCGTCGCCCGCGTTGCCGGTGATGAAGTCGGCTCCGCGGCCGCCGCGCACGGTGTCGTTGCCGTCGTTGCCGTGGATCTGGTCGTCGCCCTGGCCGCCCCGCAGCACGTCCGGGCCCTGCTCGCCAAACACCCCGTCGTTGCCGTTGCCGCCGAAGAGGCGGTCGCGGCCGAAGCTGCCGTACAGCGAGTCGTTGCCGTCACCGCCGTGCACGCGGTCGCGGCCGGAGCCGGCGCGCACCAGGTCGGCGCCCGCCAGCGCGCGCACGCGGTCGTTGCCCTTGAGCGCACTGATCAGGTCGTTCTCGGGGGTGCCGGTGAGGTTGTCGTCGCCCCGCGTGCCAATGATCGTGGCGGCCACGGCGAGCGCCGCGAAGGCCAGCGAGAGGGCCGAAACCACTGCGAGGGTGAAGCTGAAGGTGTTGCTACCCTGCTTCAAGGGGCATCCTCCTTGGTCGGTGGGTGCCCCGTAAACCGTTTCGGGGAGGAAGAGTTGCGGTTCCTAGGGAGGAGCGCAGCCTGCTCGGTGATCAGGCGAGCACCGCACCTTTTTTATGTGCGGGCCACTTGGCGTGCGTGAGTGCGGATCTCGCTGAGGATCCGCTCCAGGCGCGGCTCGACGTCGCGGTCCACGTGGGTCATCGCAGCCGCCACCGAGGGGTGAACCTCGGCGATCTGTGCGTGCAGCTCGTGCGCCACGGCGCGGTAGCCGGGATGCCCCTCGCGGCCCGACCTGAGCTCGATCAGGTGCATGGCCTCGCGTGCGTTCAGGTCGAGCACGTAGCGGATTCGGTAGCCGAGGCACAGCGCGTAGGGCGCGAGCTCGGGGTGCCCCGCGTCCACGATCCGCGCGTGCTCGGCGGCCGACCGCTCCAGCGCCGCCCGGTAGTCGTCGGCCACTCCAGCCTGCGCCAGTTCGTCCGGCACACCGGCCCCCAGGTCGGGCGACAGCGTCTGCCACTGCAGGGTGAGCATCCGGTGGCGCTGGAGGTCGCGGAAAGCGCCGTAGTCGGACACCACCTCGAAGCGATAGCGCAGCGCCTCCAGGCCCCGCCCGGGGCGGTGGCGGCGGTTGCGCCGCTCGCCCACCAGCTCGGACAGCATCTGCCCGCGCTGGTCGGGCGGCAGCGCTCGCACCGCTCGCCGCGCCTCCTCCTCGGAGGTGGCGACGGCTTCGAACAGCAGCGCCGAGAGCAGGTCGTCCTCCGAGCCCTCCGCCGACAGCAGCCGCACCGACGGGCCCGTGTCCTCCGCCGTGCCGCCGCGCGTGCGATCCAGGCCCAGCCGCCCCGCCCAGCGCTCGGCGGCCTCCGCGCGGTCCTCCAGGTAGGCGATCCACTCGCCGCCTCGCTCGGGGCGCTCCACGCGCGTGAGGAAGCTCGGCATCACGGCCTGCAGCTCGGTGAGGATCATCCGCCCGTAGTCGCGGGCCTCGGGTAGCGGGGAGGCCAGGCAGCGAAGGATCAGCTGCTCGTACGCCTGGCCGGAGGCGAACATGCCCACGTGTGAGAGCGAGGCTGCGGGCAGCAACCCGCGCATGAGGTCCAGCGCCTTGGCCTTGATCGAGCGCGCGTGCGCCGCCTCGTCCTCACCGTCGGCGCGCTGGAAGCGCGCGGCGGCCCACTCGCGGACGCGCGGGAGGCTGTCCGAGTAGGTCCTGAAGAGGGAGTCCATCGCGGCCTCGTACTCGGAGCCGAGCGCAGGATCGCGCCAGTAGCGGTAGGCGCTGGTGCCCTCGATCGGTACGTCGTAGGGGATGTAGCGCGTGGACTGCTCGAGATAGGCGGCCAAGCGCCCGCGCTGCAGCACCTTGGTCATCACGTTGGACACCCACTCGCAGGCCACGTGCGCGCCGCCGAGCTGGGCCACCGAGTCGTCGCCGTAGCCGAGGAAGATCCGCTCGTAGAGCTTGCGGGCACGCTCGCCTTCCGCGCCGTCGAAGGCAGTGGTGACCCCTTCTTGGGCGTCCTGGGCGAACTCGTCGAGGTAGAGGCGGCGCAGCGTGCCCTGGTAGCGCGAGTAGCGCGCGAACAGCGCGCCCTTCACGGTCTCGGGCAGGTTCACGAGCGCGAACACCGGACCGTCGAGGTTGGTGAAGTGGGGGGCGAGCGCTGTGCGCTCGGACTCGCTGAAGCTCTCGACCGGGTATTCCATGCTCGGGGCCGACGAGTGTAGATCGCGTCCCGGCGTCAGGCGATCCGGCGCTCGAAGACCTGCTCGAGATGCGGCTCCTCGCCACCCTTCTCAGGATCCGGCAGCGCCTTCTCGATCTCCATGTCCATCCGCCGACCGTTCACGTGCAGCGAGGCCACCATGTTGTCGAAGAAGGGGCCGTCGCCAACCTGGCGCCAGCGGATCGGCGGCGGCTCCACCCCGGCGCTGCGGGCCAGCGCCCGGCCCATCTTCTCCGCGACGCCGGTCATCGCGAGCTTCATCACGCGCCGCTCCTTGTGATCCAGCGGGTTGCGCAACGGCGAGCAGGTGGCCTGGTAGACCCCGCTCTTCAGCCCCGAGCCGTTCTTGAACCCGACCTCGTAGAGGTAGGCGTGGTGCACATCGCCGGAGAGGGTCACGATCGACGCGGGCGGCTTGCCCTTCTCGCCCGCCCCGACCGCGCGCTGGAGCTCGGCCAGGCGCTCGAAGGAGTCGTGAAAGGCGGACCAGTGCTCGAGGTCGATGCCCTGGCGGATCTTCTCGCCCAACTTCGCGGCCTGGGGGCCCCAGGCGCCGTCGCAGACGGCCTCGTTCCAGGCCTCGAGGTGGTGCATCGCCGGCGAGAGCAGCCATGGCAGCGACGTGGCCAGCAGCAGGTGGTCGAAGTCGCCGTTGCAGTGGTCTGAGATCCAGGCCCACTCGTCGTCGTCGAGCATCTCGCGCTTGCCGTCCTTGAGCACCCGTCCGCAGCGTGAGTCGATCATGATCAGCCGCGTGTCGCCGAGGTCGCGGAAAAAGCTCCACCGCATGCCCTCGGTCTCGCGGTCGGCGCGCAGCGCGTACTCGCGCAGGATCGGTCCTCCATCGTCGGCCCCGCGCACGCGCGCGAAGATGTCGTTGTCGGCCTGCTCGTCGGGGCTCAGGTTGCCGAGGTGCTGGTAGACCCAGTAGCTCATCAGCCCGCCCACGATGTGCTCGTCCCACCAGTCGGTCTTGCGTATCGCCTTCACCCACTCGGCGGAGGTGTTCCAGTCGTCGTGCACGTCGTGGTCGTCGAAGATCATCGCCGTCGACACCGTGGACAGCAGCCAGCGGATCACCGGCTCGCCCCACGACTCGCTGTAGAGGTGGGTGTACTCCTCGAAGTCCAGCGCCAGCAGGCCGGGCTCCTCGTCAACGTCGCGACGCGTGCGCACGAACTCCTCGGTGCGCGGCGACACCTCGTCGGCGTACACCTGGTCGCCGAGCAGCAGCAGGATGTCGGGCCAGTCCTCGGGGTCCTCGATGCGCATGCGGAAGGCAAGCGCGCGCAACGCGTCCAGCTCGCGGCCGCGGTCGTCGTCGCTCTTGTTCAGCGTGTAGGGCTCCTCGTTGGGCACGGCCACGCGACACGAGCCGAAGGCGATCTCCAGCGGCTTGGCCTTCGGGTAGGTGCGGAAGCGGCTGGGCGGGAAGGCCGAGTCGGGCTCGGGCCACACCGTCTCACCGTCGAGCTCCACCTCGTAGGAGTGGTACTCGCCGGGCTCGAGATCCTCCACCTGTACCAGGCCGTAGTGGTGGCCCTCGACGTGGAAGGTGCGCTCGGTCTCGGAGCTCTCCTCCACGCGCACGGTCACGTCGCAGGGACCGTCGGTCTCCACCCAGAAGGCGGCGCACGTCTCCCCCACGTAGCGCAGGAGCGGACCAAGGGTGAGAGCGGGCATGGAGCGGCTCGTACCCGCGCAGACGCGGGGCGGAACCTGGGGCGTCGCCGGTAGGCTGACTGGAATGCCGGAAACCGAGGTCGAGCCGGAGGTGCAGCGCATCGGCCGCGACCTCCATGCCGCCCTCCCGGGGCGCTCCCGCAACCCGGTCAAGGCCATCGACGCGCGGGCGATGGAGATGGCCTCGCGCGACGACCAGCTGCGCGCGGCGCTTTTCCGGCTGGTGGACGTGACCCCCGCCTGCCGCTCGCTGGACGACCTGGCCGCTCACCTGGGCGCCTACCTCGAGGAGGTGGGCGAGCGTCCGCCGCCGATCGAGGCCGCGCTGCGCGCCACGCACAACGCCGCCGGCCGCCGCGCGCTCGGACTGGCGGCCGCCGCCGGCGTGCGCCACATGGCCCACCGCTTCATCGTGGGCGAATCGCCCAAGGCCGCGCTGCGCACCCTGCGCGGGCTGTGGGACGACGGCGTGGCGTCCTCGGTCGACCTGCTGGGCGAGGCCACGGTCACGCGCGAGGAGGCCGACCGCTACGCCGAGCGCTGCCATGAGGCGCTGGACGCCCTCGCCGGTTCGATGGGCCCCTGGCCGGCGCGGCCCGCGCTCGAGTGCGACTCCTCGGGATCCCTGCCGCGGGTGAACCTGTCGGTGAAGGTGTCGGCGCTCACGCCGCTGATGCGCCCGGAGGCGCCCGAGGTCGGGCGCGAGGACGCCGCCGAGCGCATGCGCCCGCTCCTGCGCCGG
Organism: Thermoleophilaceae bacterium; assembly: GCA_035646775.1. Lineage (GTDB taxonomy): Bacteria > Actinomycetota > Thermoleophilia > Solirubrobacterales > Thermoleophilaceae > JAAYBF01. Next base: position 17,148 of record DASROS010000134.1, read on the forward strand.
GCCCGCGACCTGGACGCGCACCTGCACATCGACATGGAGTCGCTCGATGCGCTCGAGACCACGATGGAGCTGGTCTTCGAGCTGCTCGACGAGGAGGAGTTCGCGGACGGTCCGTCGGCGGGCGTGGTACTGCAGGCCTACCTGCGCGACTCGCCGGCCCAGCTCGACCGCCTGCTGGAGTGGGCGGACGGCTCGACGCGCACGCCGCCACTCACGGTGCGGCTGGTCAAGGGTGCCTACTGGGACCACGAGGTGGTTGAGGCGCGGCAGCACGGCTGGCAGCCGCCGGTGTTCGAGGTCAAGGCCGAGTCGGATCGCAACTTCGAGGCGCTCACGGCGCGGCTGCTGGACGCGCGGCCTGGGGTACGGGTCGCGATCGCCTCGCACAACCTGCGCTCGGTGGCTCACGCGGTGGCCTGCAACCGCGCGAGCGGGGCGGACGACGCCGACCTGGAGCTCCAGATCCTGCGCGGCCTGGGCGACGAGCTGCAGCAGGCGCTGGCCCACAACGGCCTGCGCGTGCGCGCGTACTGCCCGGTGGGCGATCTCGTGGCGGGCATGGCCTACCTCGTGCGGCGGCTGCTCGAGAACACCTCCAACGACTCGTTCCTGGGCGAGCAGCAGCGCGGCGCCTCGATCGACGAGTTGCTGGCCGCGCCGTGAGCGAGTTCTCCAACGAGCCGGTGCTCGAGTTGCGCCGGGGGCCCGTGCGCGAGTCGCTCCTGGAGGCGCTGCGCGAGCTGGACTCCCGGCTGCCGCTGGAGGTGCCGGTCCTGGTGGGCGGCGATCGCGGCGCCATCGACGGGCTGGACTCCACCGACCCGGGCGCGCCGTCGCGGCTGGTGGCGAGGGCCGGTCGTGTCGGAGAGGTCGAGGCGCATGCGGCGGTGGAGGCCGCCGCGCGCGGCTTCCGGGAGTGGTCGGCGCGCCCGGCCGCCGAGCGCGCGGACGTGTTGCGCGGCGCCGCGGGAAAGCTGCGCGAGCGCCGCCTCGAGCTGGCGGCACTGATGGTGCGGGAGTGCGCGAAGCCGTGGCCGGAGGCCGACGCGGACGTGTGCGAGGCGATCGACTTCCTCGAGTACTACGCCCGCGCGGCGCCGTCGCTGGAGGCGGGCACCGAGCTGCTGCAGATGCCCGGCGAGCGCAACACGATGCGTTACGCACCACGCGGAGTCGTGGCGGTGATCTCGCCGTGGAACTTCCCGCTGGCGATCGCCTGCGGGATGACCGCCGCCGGCCTGGCCGCGGGCAACGCAGTGGTGCTCAAGCCGGCCGAGCAGTCGCCGGCCTGCGCGCTGGCGCTGGTCGAGGCGCTGCGCGGCGCGGGCGTGCCGCCGGATGCGCTCTCGTTGCTGCCGGGCTTCGGCGACGCCGGCGCCGCGTTGGTACGCCACTCCGGCGTGCACGTGATCGCCTTCACCGGCTCGGGCGCGGTGGGCCTGGAGATCGTGCGGGCGGCGGCCGAGACCCCCGAGGACCAGGGCCACGTGAAGCGCGTGGTAGCCGAGATGGGAGGCAAGAACTGCGTGATCGTGGACGCCGACGCCGACCTCGACGAGGTGGTGCCGGCCCTGGTGGGGTCGGCCTTCGGCTTCGCGGGCCAGAAGTGCTCGGCCGCCTCGCGCGTTCTGGTCCACGAGGCCGCCCACGACGCGCTGCTGCGGCGGCTGGCCGGCGCGGTGGAGGTGCTCGACGTGGGGCAGGCCGAGCGGTTCGCCACCGACGTCCCGCCGGTGATCGAGCAGGAGGCGCAGGAGCGCGTGCGTGGCTACGCGCGCGACGCGGAGGACGCGGGCCGGCTGGTGGCGCGGCCCGAGCGCGTGCCGGACGACGGCTGGTTCTGCGCCCCCACCGTGTGTGCTGACCTCGACCAGGACGCTGCCGTGCTGCGCGAGGAGGTGTTCGGCCCCCTGCTCACTGTGGAGGCAGTGCGCAGCGTGGAGGCGGCGTGCGACGTGGTGGACTCGCTGCCGTTCGCCCTCACCGGCGGCCTGTTCTCGCGCAGCCCGGCCACAGTCGATGCGGTCGCGGCGCGGCTGCCCGTGGGCAACCTCTACGTCAACCGCGGCATCACCGGCGCGATGGTGGCCCGCCAGCCCTTCGGCGGCAACCGCCGCTCGGGCATCGGGGCCAAGGCCGGCGGGCCCGGCTACCTGCTCCAGTTCACCGAGCCGCGGGTGGTCACCGAGAACACGATGCGCCACGGGCTGGTGGTGGAGTGAGCGGCCTGCCGTTCATCGACGAGCACGCGCTGGCAGTGGACGCGCCGCGCGAGCGCGTCTGGCAGGCACTGCTCGAGGTGACACCCGCGGGCTTGGAGGGCCGGGGCCCGGCCACCTTCGCCCGGCTGCTGGGCTGCGAGCCAGCGACCTCGAGCGGGCCCCGGCCGATCGACGTGGGCTCGACCATCCCCGGCTTCGCGGTGACGGAGGCCCAGCGCGGGTCGCGCCTCGTGCTGTCGGGACGCCACCGGTTCTCGTGCTACGAGCTGGTCTTCACCCTGCGCGAGGACGCCCGCTCGGGAACCCGCCTCGGTGCCGAGACGTGGGCGGTCTTTCCCGGCATCCACGGGCGCGCCTACCGCGCCGCGGTGATCGGCACGCGGGGACACGTGGTGATGGTGCGGCGGATGCTGGCTGCGGTCGCGCGCCGCGCCAGTAGCATCGCCCCGCCCTGAGTTCGAGAAGAGGAGCGGAACGGAGATGAAGATGCGCGCGGCGGTGCTCGAGGAGTTCGGCCAGCCGCTCCAGGTGCAGGAGGTGGAGCTGGCCGAGCCGCGCGCGGGCGAGGTGCTGGTGCGCCTCGAGGCGTGCGGCGTGTGCCACACCGACATGTACACGGCCTCGGGCGCCGATCCGTCCGGCTACGCGCCCGCCGTACTCGGCCACGAGGGCTGCGGGATCGTGGAGCGCACCGGGGAGGGGGTCACGCTCGTGAAGGAGGGCGACCGCGTGGTCACGCTGTTCTCGCCCCAGTGTGGCGAGTGCGAGCACTGCCTCAGCCCCAAGACCAACCTCTGCACGGCCATCCGCGCCGAGCAGAACCAGGGCCATCTGCCCGACGGCACCGTGCGCCTGAGCCGCGTGGATACGGGTGCGCCGGATTCCGCGTCCGTGCGAAATCCGGCAGGGGAGATCCGCCACTTCATGGGCACGTCCACCTTCGCGGAGTACACGGTGATGCCCGAGATCGCCCTGGCGGTGATCAGCCCCGACGCCCCGCCCGAGCACGCCGCCCCGTTCGCCTGTGGGCTCTCCACCGGCCTGGGCGCGGCGATCAATACCGCCGGCGTGGAGCCCGGTTCCACCTGCGTCGTGTTCGGCGCCGGCCTCGTGGGGCTGGGCGCGGTGGCCGGCTCGCGCCTGCAGGGGGCCGAGCGGATCGTGTGCGTCGACCTCTCCGATGACCGGCTGGAGCTGGCTCGCGGACAGGGCGCCACGGACGTGCTCGAGGGCGGCCCCGACGCCGTGGAGGCGATCCTCGAGATGACCGGCGGCATGGGCGCCGACTACACCTTCGAGGCCACCGGCAACGTGAAGGTGATGGCCCAGGCGGTGGAGGCCGCGCGCATGGGCTGGGGCCTGGCCACGATGGCCGGCGTGGCGGGCAAGGGCGAGACGCTGGACATCGTGCCCCGTCTGCTGATCACCGGCCGGCGTGTGGCCGGATCGTCGTTCGGCGGTTGCAAGGGCCGCGACCAGGTGCCCCAGTTCGTGGAGCGCTACCTGCAGGGCGAGATCGACGTGGACCCGCTGATCTCCCACAGGCTCGGCCTCGACGAGGTGAACAGGGGATTCGAGCTGATGGAGGCGCAGGACGGCATCCGCAGCGTGATCACGTTCTCCTGAGTCGCTGGGCCGGATCAGGGCTGTATGTCAGCCACAATCCGGCCCACCCGCGGCTACTTCGCGGCCGCCTCGGTCTCGGCGCCCTCCTTGGCCTCTTCCTCGACCTCCGAGGGGATCTCGATCTCGCGCTTGAGGATCTTGCCCGTCGGGCCCTTGGGCAGCTCGTCCATGAACCACACCTGGCGCGGGTACTTGTAGGCGGCCACCTCCTCCTTGACGTAGGCCTTCACGTCGTCGACCGACACGTCCTCGCCCTCCTTGAGGACCACGGCGGCACCCACCTCCTCGCCGAGCGCGTCGTTCTGGATGCCCACCACGGCGGCCTCCTGGATCGCCGGGTGCTCGTACAGCACCTCCTCCACCTCGCGCGGGTAGACGTTGTAGCCGCCGCGGATGATCAGCTCCTTCTTGCGGTCGACGATGAAGAAGTAGCCGTCCTCGTCGACCTTGCCCATGTCGCCCGAGTAGAACCAGCCGTCCTTGATCGACTCGGCGGTGGCTTCGTCGCGGTTCCAGTAGCCCTTCATGATGTTGTGGCCCTTGATCACGATCTCGCCGACCTCGCCCTGCTCGAGATCGTTGCCGTCGTCGTCCACCACCTTCATCTCCACGCCCTCGATCGGAGTGCCGATCGAGCCGGCCTTGTTCTCCTTGTCGGGGTGGTTGAACGAGGCCACCGGCGAGGTCTCGGACAGGCCGTAGCCCTCCAGCACCTTGCAGCCGAACTTCTCCTCGAACTTGCGCATCACCTCTTCGGGCATGGCCGAGCCGCCCGACATGCACAGGCGCAGCGTGGAGGTGTCCGCGGAGTCGGCGTTGTCCGCCGCGAGCATGCCGTTGTACATCGTGGGCACGCCCTGGAACAGCGTGATCTTGTCCCGCTCGATGATGTCCAGCGCCTTCGCGGCGTCGAACCGCGGGATCATCGAGATCATCGCCCTGTTGGCGAAGCCGGCGTTCATGGTGCACGTCTGCCCGAAGGAGTGGAACAGCGGCAGCGCGCCCAGCAGCCGATCCTCGTCGGTGATCTGCCCGAGAGTGTCTGCGGCCACCGTGCAGTTCTTCAGTAGGTTCGCGTGCGTTAGTTCGGCGCCCTTTGGCTTGCCGGTGGTGCCCGAGGTGTAGAGGATCACCGCGGTGTCCTCGGGGTCGCGGTCGGCCAGGTCGTGGTCCGGCTCGTGGTCGGCCAGCAGCTTCTCGAACTCGCCAGGCTTGACGAGGATCACCTCGGCGCCGGCGTCTTCGGCGCCCTTCTCCGCCGCCTCGGCGAAGTCGCCCCAGGCGATCACGATCTTCGCGCCCGGGTCATCGAGGTAGTAGCCCACCTCGCGCGGCTTGAGCAGCACGTTCATCGGCACCACCGTGGCGCCGAGGCGCAACACCGCGTAGTAGGCGATCGGGAAGTAGGGGACGTTGGGCAGCATCACGCCAACGCGGTCGCCGGGTGACACTCCCTTCTCCTTGAGGAGCGCCGCGAGTCGCGCGCTGCCCTCGTTGAGCATCCCGTAGGACACCTCTGTGTCGTCCAACTTCACGGCAATTCCGTCGGGCTTGGCCTCGGCGGCCTCGACCAGGATCTTGGCCAGGTTGTCACTCATCTCTGCCCTCTCCCTCGTTTTGACGCTGTATGAATACATACCCGTTGCGGCCTGAGCCATGCCTCTTGCGAAGCAGCCGGCTCGGCCGGCTGCGCACGAGGCCCTCTGCGATGCTGCCGCCGCGTGACGGGCACCTTCATCAACGTGGGCACGGTGCTGGCCGGCACGCTGCTGGGCACCCTGGCGGGCAGCCGCCTACCCGAGGGGATCCAGCAGCGCGTGCTCGCCGGGCTGGGCATGGTCACGCTCGTGATCGGCGTGGACAGCGCGCTGGCGTGGAACTCCACCAGCCCGCTGTACGTGCTCGGTGGCGTGCTGCTAGGCGGGATCGCGGGCGAGGCGATCGGCATCGAGCGTCGCCTGGAGCAGCTCGGGGATCGCATCCAGCGGGCCGTGGCGGGCGAGGGGCACTCGCGGGTATCGGAGGCCTTCGTGACCGCGTCGCTGCTGTTCTGCGTGGGGCCGCTCACCGTGATTGGCTCGATCGAGGACGGCCTCACCGACCAATACACCCAGCTCGCCACCAAGGCGGTCCTCGACGGCTTCGCATCGATCGCCCTGGCAGCCGCGCTGGGGTGGGGCGTGGGCATCGCGGCGGTGACGGTCCTGGTGGTGCAGGGCGCGATCACGCTCGGCGCCGGGGCGTTCGACTCGATCCTCCGGGGCGAGACGCTAGACGTGCTCACCAGCGCCGGCGGTGTGCTGATCATCGGGATCTCGCTGAAGCTGCTCGACGTGAGGGACGTGAAGGTGGGCAACTTCCTGCCGGCGCTGCTCTTCGCGCCGGCGATCTACGGGGTGGCATCGCTGTTCTGATGGCCCGCAACGACGAGGGGGCGCCCGTAGGCGCCCCCTATCGTGCGGGAACCCGGGGGTGGTTACTTCAGGTTGCTCGGACCCGTCACGAACACGTAGAACCGAGCCGCATCCGCAGCGGCCGGCGGGGTGGTTCCGGGGGTGGGTGCCGTGCCCGTCAAGGCGCCGGTGTCGTCTCGCGTGCGCGGGGCGACGACCAGCACGTCGTTGGATTCGGTGGCGGGAGGCGCGCAGGCCACCGTGGCGGCGCCGCAGGCCGCGGTGCCCGTCTCCCCCGAGAGGATGGCGATGCCGTCGGTGTTGGCAACCGAGATCTGGGCGTGGATGCCGCTCTTGGTCACGTCGCTACCGGCATTGATGTAGCAGTTGGCGTTGGCCGCATAACAGTTGACGATCGTGAAGCCACCCGTCTGCTGCTCGATCTGGCCCTGCTCGTTCACGAGCGCCCAGCGGGTGCCGTTCGCCGCCAGGTCGGCGGTCTTCGCGCTCGGAACCTGCTTCAGCTTGTCGACCTCGAGCACCTGCTCCTTGACGGCGTTGCCGCCCACGCGTTCGATCTTGATGTCGGTGCCGTCGAGAGAACGGCGCTTGATCTCGGAGGCGGTCACGGCATTCTGCCGGATGTCCTGAGCGCGGATCGTGTTGTCCTTGATCTCGCGGCTGTCGATGGAGCCGGTGGCCACGGCGTACGAGACGCCGCCCATCGACGCGAACAGGGCGATGCATGCGATTACGAAAGCCGGTGAGGGCTTCCTTGCGATGATGCGCTTCACAGTAGAAGTCGCTTTCTGTCGGGTTAACCGTCCTGGCAACAACACGTCAGGGTGGGGAAGTTGTGCTCGCAAACGATGTGGGTATGCGCCTAAAGCAGGGCGCTGAACGAGCTGCCCACGTCGCGCGCGAGGTCGAACAGCGGCGACGGCACGATCCCGAAGACGATTGTGGCGGCGGCGGCGAGGATCGCCACGGCGGCCACCTCCGGCTGGGCGCGGGCGTCCGCCTCCGGCGACCAGCCGCCGACCGGTCTCACGCGCCTCGGCGGGATGGTGGGCAGGGAGATCTCGAAGCTGCCCATCCACATGACCGCGATCACGCGCAGGTAGTAGACGAGCGAGATCATCGAGCCCACCACGATCGTCACGCCGAGCCAGGCGTAGTCCCCCGCCACGGACGCATCGATCAAATAGAACTTCCCGATGAACCCGGCCGTTCCGGGAATGCCGGCGAGGGCGAACATGGCGATCGTCATCGGCCACGCCAGCCATGGGCTCGCGCGGCCGAGGTCGCGCAGGGAGTCGATGTCGTCGCCCAGCTCGGTGGTGCGCTCACGCGCGACCACCACGGCGAAGGCAGCCACGTTCATGAACAGATAGACGGCCAGGTAGAAGGCGGTGGCCTGCAGCCCGAGCTTGGTGCCCACCACGACGCCGGCCAGCAGGTAGCCCGCCTGCGCCACGCCCGACCAGGCGAGCATGCGCTTGAGCGAGCGCTGCGCGATCGCGCCGAGGTTCCCGATCAGGATCGTGGCGGTGGCCAGCGCGGCCAGCGCGGGTGCCCACTGCGTGACCGCGTCCGCCAGCGCCTGGTCGAAGAACCGCAGCGCGACGGCGAAGGCGGCCACCTTCGTGGCCACGGCCATGAAGCTCGTGATCGGCGTGGGGGCACCCTGGTAGACGTCCGGCGTCCACTGGTGGAAGGGGGCCACGGATGCCTTGAACGCCAGGCCGGTGGCGGTCATTGCGACTCCGGTGAGCAGCAGCGGGTCGGTGGTGCTCACCGTGCCCGAGGCGATGCCGGTGACCCCCTCGAGCCGGATCGCCTCAGCGATGCCCGAGAAGTCCGTGGACCCGGTGGCGCCGTAGATGAGCGCCAGGCCGTACAGCAGCGTGGCGGACCCCACCGAGCCCACCACGAGGTACTTCAGGCCCGACTCCAGCGAGCGCGCGCGGCGCACCTCGCCGGCGCACAGCACGTACAGCGGGATCGACAGCAGCTCGAAGCCCACGAACAGCGCCACCAGGTTCTCGGCTCCGGCGAGGATCACCATGCCGGCGATCGAGCCCAGCAGCAGGCACATGTACTCGCCCATCCCGGTCTCGCGGGTGACCGGCGCACGCAGCGACAGCGCCACCGTGGCCAGGCCGGCGAGGTAGAAGAGCATCGACGTGAACTGGGCGAACGCGTCGACGGCCAGCGCGCCCTCGATGATCGGCGCGGAGTCGCCCGTCTCCCAGTTGGCGATCGAGAAGCCCATCGCGCACAGCAGCGCGGCGGCGGCCAGCGCCGGCACGAGCACGCGCTGGACCCTCGCGCCGTTGAAGAGCCCCGCGAGCAGCACGACCACCGAGCCGCCGACAAGCGCGAACAACGGCGCGAGGCCCTGATAGTCGATGACAGGCGCCTGGACCTGTGCGAGCGCGGTCATCGCGCCTCCGCCACGCTCGGGCCGCCGTCGGCGATCTCAGCCGCCGGGGCCACCTTGGCCGTCGTGGCCTCCTCGGTGCGGTCGAGCACCAGCTGCGGGTAGACGCCCAGCGCCACGATCACCGCGGTGACCGGCAGGATCGCGGCCAGCTCCAGGCCACCCAGGTCCACCGGCTCCTCGCCCGGCACGAGGCGGTTGTGCATCGAGCGCTGGAACACGCGGATCATGTAGACGCCCGCCAGGACCACTCCCACGCTGGCCACGATCCCGTAGGCCAGCTTGTCCTCGAAGGTGCCGAACAGGATCAGGATCTCGCCCACGAAGTTGGGTGAGCCCGGCATCGCGAGGGTGGCCAGCGTCACGATGAGAAACAGAGCGGCAAGCACCGGAGCGCGCAGCGCCATCCCGCCCATCCGCTCGAGCGTGGCCGCGCCGCCGGCGCGGGCGGTGAGCACGGCGATGATGAAGAACAGCGGCGCCACCACCAGGCCGTGGTTGACCATCTGCATCAGCGCGCCCTGGGCGCCCTTGTCGTCGAGGGAGAAGATGCCGAGCACGATGAAGCCGAGTTGGGCGATCGAGGAGTAGGCCACCACCAGCCGCGCCTCGTCCTGGGAGAAGGCGAGCACCGAGCCGTAGAGGATCGAGAACACCGCCAGCACCAGCATCAGCTCCTGGAAGTACTCGCTGGCGTCGGGCAGGATCGGCAGCACGATCCGCAGGAAGCCGTACACGCCCACCTTCGAGAGCACCGCCGAGAGCACCACGAGCACCGGCGTGGGCGTGGCGCGGTAGGTGTCCACCACCCAGCCGTGCAGCGGGAACAGCGGTGCCTTCACCAGGAAGGCCACCGCGAACAGGCCGAAGATCCACTTCTGCGTGCCCTCGCCCACGATGCGGTCCTCGAGCACGGCGAACGAGAACGACAGGTTGCCGCCGTCGGCGGCGATCACCCCGAGGGCGATCGCGCCGGCCAGCATCAGCAGCGAGCCCACCAGCGTGTAGATCACGAAGCGGGTGGTGGCCCGCACGCGGTCGCCGGCTCCCCAGCCCCCGATCAGGAAGTAGAACGGCACGAGCATCAGGTCGAAGAAGACGACGAACAGGGCCAGGTCCTGGGCGCAGAAGGCGCCGAGCACGGCGGTCTCGCCCAGCGCCATGTGGAACATGAAGAGCTGCGAGCGGTCCTCGGTGCGCAGCGCGGCCCAGAGCATGCACGGCGCCCACAGCAGGGCGGTGAGTGCGATCAGGAACAGGTTCAGCCCGTCCACGCCGAGCTGGTAGCGGATCCCCAGCTCGGAGATCCAGCTGTCGTCGGTCACGTAGCGCAGGCCGCCCGCGTCCGGGTCGAAGTCCACGAGCATCGCGATCGCGTACGCGAGCACGCCCGCGCTCGCGGCCACCACCAGCCAGCGCCCGGTGCGCGGCGGCAGGAACGCCGCCACCAGGCCCGCCGCGAGCGGCATGAAGACCACGATCGAGAGGTGGATCGTGAACGGCATGGTCGGTCAGGAGGCCACGATCAGGAAGTAGAGGACCAGGCCGCTCACGCCAACCAGCAGCAGCGCGGCGTAGGAGCGCAGCTCACCGGTCTGGATCGACCGGGCGAAGGACGTGCCGGCGCGCACGAGGCCGACGGTGCCGCCCACGATCACGCCCTGCACGAAGGTGCTCTCCACCACCGTGCGCCCGAAGCGCCCGGTGGCGGCCACCGGGCGCACCACGGCGGCCTCGAAGATCTCGTCGAAGTACCACTTGTTCACGAACAACGTGTGCAGGCGTCCGAAGCGCCGGCGGGTGACCAGGCGCAGCTCGGGGTCGCGCAGCAGGTAGTGGTAGGCAGCCGCCAGCCCGATCAGGGCGAACACGCCGCCGGCCGCCAGGCCGAGCCACTCCGCGCCGTCGCCGGGCGCCGTGTCGTGGAAGCGGGAGTCCTCGAAGGTGGGCTCGAGGAAGCGCTCGAAGGTGTCGGTCACGCCGGGGATGCCGAGCACGCCTCCGATCACAGCGAGCACCGCCAGCGCAGCCATCGCCGCCTTCATCGGCCACTCGCGCTCGGCCACGTGGTGCTCGGCTCCGGGGAACCCCACGTCGGTGTCCTCGGCCTCGCCGGTGGCGGGGTTCGCATGCTCGCCGTGATGCAGCAACCCCTGCTCCAGCTCGCGGGCCTCGGACACGGGCGGCCCGAAGAACACGCGGAACACCATCCGCCCGGCGTAGAAGGCCGTCATGAGCGCGGCGATGTAGCCCACCACGCCGAGCACCACGTAGCCGCCGCCGCGGTTGAGCGTGTAGGCCAGGATCTCGTCCTTCGAGAAGAAGCCCGAGAAGAACGGGAATCCGGCCAGGGCCAGAGCGCCCACGGTGAAGGTCACGAACGTGAACGGCATCGCCTTGCGGAAGCCGCCCATCCGGTCCAGCGACTGGATGCCGCCCATCGCGCCGATCACCGAGCCGGCACCCATGAACAGCAGTGCCTTGAAGAACGCGTGGGTCATCAGGTGGAACAGCCCCGCCCCGTAGGCGGCCACCGAGACGCCCAGCACCATGTAGCCGATCTGCGAGATCGTGGAGTAGGCGATCACCCGCTTGAGGTCGGTGGCGGCCATGGCCACGGTCGCGGCGAACAGCAGCGTGGCGGTGCCGATGATCGCGCCCACGTCGGCGGCGGCGGGCGCCAGCTCGAACAGCGGGTGGCAGCGGGCGATCAGGTACACGCCCGCGGTCACCATCGTGGCCGCGTGGATCAGCGCGGAGACGGGGGTGGGGCCCTCCATCGCGTCGGGCAGCCACGTGTGCAGCGGCAGCTGGGCCGACTTTGCGAACGCGCCCACGAGGATCATCAGGCACGCCGCCACGATCTGCGGGTCGTTGGTGGCGAAGGCGTCGGGCGCGGCCTCGAAGACGCCCACGTAGTCCAGCGCGCCGGTGCCGTCGAACAGCAGGAACGCGCCGATCACCAGGCCCACGTCGCCGATCACGTTGATCACGAACGCCTTGATGCCCGCGGCGGTGGCGGTGGTGCGGCGATACCAGAACGAGATCAGCAGGTACGACGCCGCGCCCACGAAGGCCCAGCCCACGATCAGCAGCACGAAGTTGCCGGCCAGGACCAGCAGCAGCATCGAGAACACGAAGAAGTTCAGGTAGGCGAAGAACCGCGAGTAGCCGCGGTCCGAGGTCATGTAGCTGATCGAGTAGAGGTGGATCAGGAACGAGACGCCGGAGACCACGAGGCACATGAACACCGACAGCGGATCCACCAGGATCGACAGGTCGGCGCTCATCCCGGCCGTCTCGAGGTAGGTGTAGGCGCTGCTCACCAGTTGCCGCTCCTCCTCGGGCTGGTCCAGCAGCGAGACGAGCATGCCCAGCGAGGCCACAAACGACAGCCCGATCGCCGCGCTGGCGATCCATCCGGGCAGGCGCCCGGGCAGCGCCTTCCAGCCCAGGGCCACGACCAGCGTCCCCACCAGCGGGAATGCCAGCACCAGCCAGCCGTACGCGGTAGGACTCACCCTCGGAGCTCCGACATCGCGTCAACGTCGATCGGCAGCCGGCGCCGGTACATCGCGACGATGATCCCCAGCCCGATCACCACCTCGCAGGCGGCCACAACCATCACGATCAGGGCGAACACCTGGCCGTCCTGGTTGCCGGCCATGCGCGAGAAGGCGATCAGCGCGAGGTTGCCGGCGTTCAGCATCAGCTCCAGGCAGAGCAGGATCACCAGCGGCGAGCGGCGGGTGAGCACCCCGGCCGCGCCGATGCAGAAGATGAACGCAGAGAGGACCACGAACCAGGAGGTGTCCATCAGCGGGCGGCCTCCTTAGGCCCGGAGATGGCGTCGTGCGCGGACATCACGCCGGGCGCGGTCTCGGGATCCTCCAGGCCGCGGCGCTTGCGGGCCAGCACCACAGCGCCTACCGCCGCCACGAGCAGCAGGAACGAGGCGGCCTCGAAGGCCACGAGGAAGTCGGTGAGCAGCAGCTTGCCGATCTCACCCGGCGAGCCGAAGCCGGCGGCGATGTCCCTGCCGGGGCTGTCCAGAGCGCCCAGCGAGGAGCCCACGACCGCGATCGTGAGCTCCACGAACAGCGCCAGCGCGAACAGCGGCCCGAGCGCGCTCACGCCGCCGCCCTCGGGGCGCAGCGGCTCGTCGGAGCCGCCCACGTAGGCCACCACGAACACGTACAGCACCATCACGGCGCCGGCGTAGACCACTACCTGCGCGGCGGCCAGGAAGTCGGCCCGCAGCAGCAGAAACAGCAGAGCCAGCGCGATCAAATGGCCCACGAGCGAGAGCACCGAATAGAACGGGTTGCGCAGCATCACCACGCCCAGCGCCCCACCGATGGCACCTAGCCCGGCGATGAAGAAAAGGATCTGCTCGAAGAGCAAGGCTGGGCGGCCCCCCTACTCGCCTTCGCGGCGCAGCGGCGTGCGCTCGACGGGCTCGGCCAGCAGCATCTCCTTGGTGAAGATGAGGTCCGAGCGGTCGTAGTCGGCCAGCTCGTAGTCGTTGCCCATCGTGATGGCGTCGAAGGGGCACGCCACCTCGCAGTAGCCGCAGAAGATGCAGCGGGTCATGTTGATCTCGTAGACCGCCGCGTAGCGCTCGCCCGCCGACACCTGGTTGTCGGGGGTGTTCTCGGCGGCCACCACACGGATGCACTCCGCCGGGCAGGCAGCCACGCACAGCGAGCAGCCCACGCACTTCTCGAGGTCTGAGTCTTCGAACTTGTGCAGCTTGTGGCGCCCGCGGAAGCGCGGGTACACGGGCGTCTTCTCCTCCGGGTACTCCACCGTGACGGGCTTCTCGGCCAGGCGGCCGAGGGTGGTGCGCAGGCCGCGCAGCGTGGCGCCGAAGGTGCGGTAGGCGCCGCCGAGACCGCCGGGCTCGGGGCCGCGCTGCACGGCGATAACGTCTTCGGGGAGGGCGTAGGGCGTGTCGGACTCGGGAGGGACCACTAGATGACCACCAGGAGAATCGCGGTTATGAGGACGTTGAGCGTTGCGAGCGGGAGCAGCACCTTCCAGCCCAAACTCATCAGCTGGTCGTAGCGCAGGCGCGGCAGCGTGGCACGAATCCAGATGAACAAGAGGATGAACGCGAAGATCTTGACCAGCACCCAGAGCGGGGCAAGCGCCTCCGGGCCCGGCCCATGCCAGCCGCCGAGAAAGCAGGCGGTGGCCACGCCGGAGAGCGAGATGATCTCGATGTACTCGGCCAGCAGGAACGAGCCGAAGCGCATGCCGCCGAACTCGGTGTTGTAGCCGCCCACGATCTCGGCGTCGCCCTCCGGTAGGTCGAACGGGGGGCGCGCAATCTCGGCGAAGCCGGCCACCATGAAGATCAGGAAGCCCACGAACTGCGGGATTACGAACCACATGCCGAACTCGCCGGCACCCGAGCCCTGGGCCTCGACGATGTCCACCAGGGACAGCGAGCCCGCCGTCATCGCCACACCCAGCAGCGACAGGCCGATCGCCACCTCGTAGGAGATGAGCTGGGCGGCCGAGCGCATCGCTCCCAGGAACGAGTACTTCGAGCCCGAGGCCCAGCCGCCGAGCATGAAGGCGTAGAAGGCCAGCGACCCGAAGGCGAAGAAGTAGAGCAGGCCGATCGGCACGTCGATGCCGTACAGGCCAAGGTCGCCGCCCCAGGCGCCCTGGGGCCCGAACGGCACGATCGCGAGGGTGGCCACTGCGCTGCCCACGATGATCACGGGCGCGATCGCCATCATCCACGGGACCGCGGTGACGGGTGCGCTCTGCTCCTTGGACAGGAGCTTGAGCGCGTCGGCGAGCGGCTGCATGAGCCCGCGGGGCCCCACCCGGTTCGGCCCGTAGCGTGACTGGAAGCGGCCTATCAGCTTTCGCTCGAGCACCGTGAGCAGCGGCACCACGGAGAAGACGAAGGCGAAGATTCCCACCGCCTTGAGCAGCTGGACCACCGTGGTCTCGAGGACCGGGGCGGCCTGGGCGAGCAGCGCCATCAGGGCTTTCGCACCTCCACCGTGCGGGGCACGCCGTTGGTGAGCGCGTGGGCGTTGTCCGTCGCGGTACCGGCCACGAGGAACACGCTGCCCGGCTGCATCGCCTGGCGCAGGGCCACGCGGGCGCGCACGGTCTCACCGCCGGCGGCCACCTCCACCTCGTCGCCCGAGGTCACGCCCAGGCGGTGGGCGTCGGCGGGAGCCAGCTCGGCGCGCTGGTCCGGCGCGAGGAACCGCAGCGAGGGTGAGTTCTCGACGGTGGGCCCGGACCACAGGGAGGTGGCCACGCCCAGGCGCACGCCCTCGGGCAGCTCGGGCGGCTGCACCAGCTCGGAGTCGGGCGGCTCGGCGGCGGGGAGCCTGGAAGCGGCGTCGCGATCCTGCCAGCGCACGCCCTTGCCGCCGATCTCCTCGAACGTGAGGCCGTCGTAGAACGGCACTGCCTTGGTCAGCTCGGCAGTGACCATCGCCGAGGTGAGCACGTCCAGCCCAGCCCCACAGCGCTCGGCCAGCTCCGCCAGCACGCTCCAGATCGGACGCACCTCGCCCACGTGGCCGATCGCCTGGCGCACGCGCTGCACGCGGCCGTCGGGATGGGTGAGGGTGCCCTCCTTCTCGGCGCTGGACTCGGACGGGAACACCACGGTGGCGTGCTCGCGGAGGGCGGGGGTGAGGAACTCGGTGACCGCCACAACCGAGCCCGCGCCGTCCAGCGCGCGCTCCCACAGCGGGCGCTCGGGGTGGGTGGACAGCGGGTCGCAGTGCAGCAGCAGCAGCGAGGCCAGCTCGCCGTCCGCCAGGGCCGACGCGATCTGGGCGGAGCCCATGCCGGCCTCGGGAGCGTCGGCCAGTCCGGGGCCCACCCCCGGCAGCGCGCCGGCCTCGCGCATGCCGCGTCCGTTGGCTGCGGCGGGAACCTCGATCAGGCCGGACTCGGGCTTCCCGGCCACGCCCAGGACGCCCGCCACTGCCAGCAGGCCGTCGAGCACCTGCGCGCCGCGCTCGCCGGCCGTGGCGCGCTCGCCCCACAGCACCACAACGTCACCGCCGTTGGCGGCCGCCTGCAGCAACTCGGCGGCCACGCCGACGCTGCCCGGCTCGGCGCCCGCGCTGGAGTGAAGCCGCGTGCCCGACGAGGCGCGCGGCGACTGCAGCTCGGCGGCCAGCGCGCCGAGGGCGGCCTCCACGGCACCGGGCGCGAAGCGGACCGTGGCACCGGCGTTGCGGTCCAGCGAGCTCGGCCGGCTGGTGAGCGTCACGACCTTGGTGTGATTGCGCCGCGCGGCCTTGCGCACGCGCAGGTCCAGGATCGGGGCCTCCTCCACCAGCTCGGTCTCCACCACGAGCACCACCGCCGCGTGGTCGATGTCCGACACGCGCGCGGAGAGGTCCGGCCGCGCGAGCACGCGAGCCTGCTCCGGGTCCAGTGCGTTGCCCGCGCGGGAGTCCAGGTGGGGGGAGCCGAGCGCCTTGCGCATCAGGTGCTGCAGCAGGAACGCCTCCTCGTTGGTGGTGGCCCCGCCGGCCAGCGCAGCCGCCTTGGCGCCCGCCTTGCCCAGCGCGCCGGCGGCCTCGGACAGCGCGCGGTCCCAGGGCACCTCGCGCAGCGCGCCGCCGTCGCGCGCCATCGGAGCGGTCACGCGCTCCTGGGAGTGGATCGCCTGGTAGCCGAAGCGACCCTTGTCGCACAGCCAGCCGTCGTCCACCTCGTGGTTGTCGCGCGCGAGCACGCGCAGCACCTTGGAGTCGTCGCGCACCGTGAGCTCGACGTTGCACTGGCTCGGGCACAGCGTGCACACGGTGCCGCCGCCCTCGATGTCCCACGGGCGCGCGCGGAAGCGGTAGGCGGTGGAGGTGAGCGCACCCACCGGGCACAGCTCGATGATGTTGCCGCTGAACGGCCCCACGTACGGGCGGCCGTCGTGGGTGCCCACGAAGGTGTGGTCGCCGCGCTCGAGGAACACCAGCTGGTAGTCCTCGGCGATCTCCTGGGAGAAGCGCACGCAGCGGTAGCAGAGGATGCAGCGCTCGCGGTCGATCGCCACGAGCGGGGAGAGCTCCAGCGGCTTGCGGAAGTGGCGCTTGGGCTCGATGAAGCGCGACGTGCCCCCGCCCCAGCCGTAGGAGATGTCCTGCAGCGGGCACTCGCCGCCCTTGTCGCACACCGGGCAGTCGAGCGGGTGGTTGACCAGCAGGAACTCCACGATGGCGTTCTGCGCGTGCTTCACGCGGTCGGAGGTCGTCACCACCACCATGCCGTCTTGGACGGGGGTGGAGCAGGAGGTCTGCAGCTTGGGGATGCCCTCGATCTCCACGAGGCACATGCGGCAGGCGCCCACCGGGTCGCCCAGCTTGGGCTCGTAACAGAAGTAGGGGATCTCCACGTCGCCGTGCTTGGCGGCGTCCACGAGCATCGTGCCCTCGGGAGCCGTGACCTCGCGTCCGTCGATCTCGAAGGTGACCTGCTTGACCTCGGGGCGGGCCATGATCGTTACTGCGGCCCCGCGGCGGTGGCGGCGGCCAGCTCGCCGGCGTCGTGCTCGCCCACGGCCACGCCGCCGTTGCGGTGCGCACGCGCTTCGTCGATGTGGGTCTCGAACTCCTCCCGGAAGTGCTTGATCATCGACCCGATCGGCATCGCCATCGAGTCGCCCAGCACGCACAGGCAGTTGCCGATGATGTTGGCCTGCACCTCGCTCATGATGTGCAGGTCCATGGGCGTGGCCTCGCCGTCGTCGATGCGCTCGAGCATCTTCACGGTCCAGTTGGTGCCCTCGCGGCAGGGCACGCACTTGCCACAGGACTCGTGGCGGTAGAACTCGGCCAGGCGCAGGGCCAGCGGCACCAGCGGCTGTGAGTCGTCCACCACGATGATCGCGCCCGAGCCCAGCATCGAGCCGGCCTCGGCCATCGCCTCGAAGGTGTAGGGCAGGTCCAGCGCATCGGCGGTCAGCACCGGCGCCGAGGATCCGCCGGGGAAGAAACACTTCACCGTGCGCCCCTCGGGCGGGCCGCCCGCCAGGCCCTCCACGATCTCGCGCACCGTGACGCCCAGCTCGATCTCGTAGTTGCCGGGCCGCTGCACGTTGCCCGACACGGACACCACCTTCGTGCCGGTGGACTTGCCCTCGCCCATCGCGCTGAACCAGTCGGCGCCCTTCTCGATGATCGCCGGCGCGTTGCACAGCGTCTCGACGTTGTTGATCAGCGTGGGGCCCTGGTAGAGGCCCTGGTTGGCGGGGAACGGGGGCTTCAGACGCGGGTTGCCGCGCTTGCCCTCGAGCGCGTCCAGCAGCGCCGACTCCTCGCCGCAGATGTAGGCGCCCTGCCCGCGGTGCACCACCAGCTCGAGGTCGAAGTCCGAGCCGAAGATGCCGGCGCCGAGGTAGCCCTTGTCGTAGGCCTCGACCACGGCAGCGTCCAGGATCTTGGCCTGGGTCTCGTACTCGCCGCGGATGAAGATGAACGCCTTGTTCGCGCCGGCGGCCAGCGAGCCGATGATGCAGCCCTCGATCAGCAGGTGGGGGTTGCGCTGCATCAGCAGGCGGTCCTTGAACGTGCCCGGCTCGGACTCGTCGGCGTTGCAGCAGAGGTACTTGTCCATCGAGCCCTTGGGGATGAAGCCGGCCTTCTTGCCCATCGAGAAGCCGGCACCGCCGCGACCGCGCAGGCCCGAGGCTTCGAGCTCCTCAAGCACCTCCTCGGGGGCCATCTCGATGAGCGCCTTGCGCGCCGCCTTGTAGCCGCCGAGCCGTTCGTAGGTCTCGATCTCGTGCAGGAGCGGCTCGTGCAGGTTGGCGGTGAGGAACTTCAACTCGCTCATACGGGACGCTCCTCGGCCCAGGGAAGCCGGTAGCCGGGATCGGCCAGCCCGCGGCCGGGCAGCACCTCGCGGCGCTCCTTGATGGCGGTCACCAACTCGCGCGCGTCGTCGGTTGTGAGCGGCCCGACGTAGCGGCCGTCCACCGACGCCATCGGCGCCATGTCGCACGCGCCCAGGCACTCGAACTCGCGCAGGTCCACACCCTCCAGGCCCTGGTCGCGCGCCTCCTCGGTGATCGCGTCGTACACGTCCTTCGCTGCGCGCAGGTGGCAGGCCACGCTGGTGCACACGTACACGTAAGTGGGTCGTGCGCAGCCGGCCGAGCCGGCTGCTTCGCCAAACGGGTCGCCGATCGGCTCGGTGCGCAGCATGTCGTAGAAGGTGGCCACCGAGGACAGGTAGGCGGGCGTGACCTGCATCACCGCGGCCACCTGGTGGATCGCCTCGGGCGAGCACCAGCCGTGCACCTCCTGGGCGGCGGCCAGCGCCGGCAGCGTCGCCGAGCGCGAGTCGGGGTAGCGCTGCATGGCGGCGTCTATCGAGGTGCGAAGCGCGGGCGGCACGTCCACATCGGCGGGGTCGGGCACGACAGCCGGATCGCGTTCGAGGTCGACCGCCTCGTCCCAGCCGAGAGGGACCTTCCGCGGATCGCGACGGCTCACCGGTCGATCCCCCCGAGGATCGGGTCGAGCATCGCGATACACGCGATGAAGTCGGCCAGCAGGGAGCCGCGGCCCATGTCCGCCAGCGACTGCAGGTTGGTGAAGGACGGGTCGCGCATGTGCACGCGCGACGGCTTGGACGAGCCGTCGGCCAGCACGAAGCAGCCCAGCTCGCCGCGCGGCGACTCGATCGGGGTGTACACCTCGCCCGGCGGCACGCGGAAGCCCTCGGTGACCAGCTTGAAGTGGTGGATCAGCGCCTCCATCGAGGTGGCCAGCTCGTGGCGCGGCGGCAGGGCCACCTTGCGGTTGGTGGTGATGTACGGGCCCTCGGGCAGCCCGTCCAGCGCCTGCTCCACGATCTTCAGCGACTCGCGCATCTCGGCCAAGCGCACGCGGTAGCGGTCGTAGTTGTCGCCCACCGTGCCCACCGGCACCTTGAAGTCGAAGTGGTCGTAGGAGGAGTAGGGGGTGGCCTTGCGCAGGTCCCACGGCTCGCCGGTGGCGCGCAGCAGCGGGCCGGTCACGCCCAGCTCGAGCATCCGCTCGCGGGAGACGATGCCGGTGCCCTTCATGCGTTGCAGCCAGATCTCGTTGCGGTCCAGCAGTGCCTCGTACTGGTCGATGCGCGACGGCATCTCGGCCAGGAACGAGCGGCACTTGGCCTCCCACCCGGGCGGGATGTCCTCGAATACGCCGCCCACCTGGAAGAAGCGCGTGTGCAGACGCTGCCCGGAGGACATCTCGAACAGGTCGAGGATCAGGTCGCGCTCGCGCAGGCCCCACCAGAGCATCGTGATCGCGCCGATGTCCAGCGCGGCAGTGCCCAGCCAGAACAGGTGGCTGGCGATCCGGTTCAGCTCGAGGTGGATGACCCTCAGGTACTGCGCCCGCGGCGGCACCTCCTCGCCGAGCAGCCGCTCGACGGACATGCAGTAGGCCATCGCGTTGAAGTAGTAGGACAGGTAGTCCATCCGCTCCACGAACGTGATGGCCTTCCAGTACTCCTGGTCCTCGCAGCTCTTCTCGATCCCGGTGTGCACGTAGCCGATGATCGGGTGGATGTCGCGCACCACCTCGCCCTCGAGCGTGCACAGCAGCCGCAGTACGCCGTGGGTGGCGGGGTGGTGCGGGCCGAGGTTGATCGTGAGCAGCTCAGTCTCGGGCGCCAGCTCGGTGCCGGACAGCGGCTCGTCGGTGCGCTCGAGCGTGCCGACGGTGATCGACTTCTCGCGGTCGCGATAGGGGACCGTCAGCGGGTCGTGCTCGCCGCCGTCCGCACCGCCGTTGGCCGGGCGGTCAGTCATACCAGCGCGGGAGCTTGTGCTCGTTGAAGGTGAACAGCACCGGCTCGCCGCCCATCGGGAAGTCGCGGCGCTGGGGGTGGCCCTCGTAGTCCTCGGGCATGAGGATGCGGCGCATGTCGGGGTGGCCGTCGAAGACCACGCCGAAGAAGTCGTACACCTCGCGCTCGTGGAAGTCGGCGGTGGGGAAGAGGTCGGTGACGGTGGGCACGTGCGGGTCCTCCACGGTCACCCGCGTCTTCACGTTGAGCCGCTCGCGGCGCTGCATCGACAGCAGCTCGTAGTGAACGCCCAGGCGCGGCTCGGAGGGCAGGTAGTCGCAGCCATGGAGGCTGGCGAGGACGCCGTAGGGCTCCTCGTCGGCGTCGCGCAGGTGGGTGAGCACCTCATGCACGCGCGCGGGCGCGACCTCCAGCGATGCCCTGTCGTAGGCGTGGTGCGCGCCCACCACGGCGTCGTCGCCCACGGCGTCGCGCACGCGCTGGGCGACCAGCTCCAGACCGGTCGCGTCAGGCATCCGGCCCCGCGGTCTGACTGTCGGCTTTCGGCCTCCCGTCGTACTCCTCGGTGCCGTGAGAGTGGTAGCGCTCGCGCCAGCCCAGGTTGGGGGCATTGGTGATCTTGTCCTGCAGCTTGATGATCCCGTACATCAACGCCTCCGGCCGCGGGGGACAGCCCGGCACGTACACGTCGATCGGCAAGAACTTGTCGGCGCCGGCCACCAGCGCGTAGTTGTTGAACATCCCGGCGCTCGAGGCGCAGGCACCCATCGAGATCACCCACTTGGGCTCCAGCATCTGGTCGTAGATGCGGCGGATGACCGGAGCCATCTTGATCGACACCCGGCCCGAGAGGATCAGCATGTCGGCCTGGCGGGGGGAGAAGCGGATCACCTCGGCGCCGAAGCGCGACAGGTCATTCCGCGGCGAGCCGATCACCGTGATCATCTCGATCGCGCAGCACGCCAGGCCGAAGCCCAGCGGCCAGATCGCGTTGCGCCGGGCCCAGTTCTGGGCGTCCTCGAACTTGGTCAACAGCAGGCGCTCCTCCACGTACTCCTGGAGGTCGTCGCCCTCGAGGTCGCCGCGCAGCATCTGCTGGGCGCGCAGCTGCTTGACCCGGAAGTCGTCGGTGGGCTTGCTGCGGGTCACTTCCATTCCAGCGCACCCCGTCTCCAGACGAACACGAACGCCACCAGCAGGAGCACCACGAACACGATCATCTCCACCAGCGCGAACACGCCGATGGCCTCCAGCTGGACGGCGATCGGGTAGAGGAAGACCACCTCGATGTCGAACAGGATGAACAGCATCGCGATGAGGTAGAAGCTCACCCCGAAGCGGAAGTTCTTACGCACGTCGGAGGGCAGGCCGCATTCGTAGGGCTCGCGCTTGACCTTGGTCGGCCGCTTGGGCCCCAGGAACGAGTTGGCCAGCGTGAAGGCCACGCCGACCCCCACTCCCAGGACGATGAACACGAGCGCTGGCAGATAGCTGCGGAGCAAGGCCCGCATGTATAACGCACGCTTTTGCGCCATTGCTACATAGTGCTAAAGGGCTCTTTATGAACGGTGTCGAGAACTCTTCATGACCGGCGTCCACATGTGGATCGGGATAGCCGTGCTGGCCACCAACGGCGTGGCCGGCATCGGGGGCGCGGTTCTCTGGCTGCGCCGCGAGATCGCCAACTGGTTCTGGGTCCTGTTGCGCTTCGCGCAGGCCGTGGTGGTCGTTCAGGTGATGTTCGGCCTGATTCTCCTCGCGCGCGGGGAGAGCGCACCTGACGGCCTGCACGTGGCGTATGGGATCGCGCCGCTGGTGGTTACGCTGGTCAGCGAGCTGATGCGCGCCGGCGCGGCCCACCGCGAGCTGGAGGACGTGGCCGACGTGGACGCACTGGAGCGAAGCGAGCAGATCGCGATCGCCCGGCGCGTGGCCCTGGCCGAGATGGGCGTGATGACGGTGGGCGCGCTTCTGATCCTCACGCTGGCGTTGCGCGCATACCAAACCGGTGGCGGCTGACCGGCTCTTTCCTGCAAAGCGGCGCAAGATTACGCCCAGTGCAGCGTTTGGAGCCTCTAGATGAAGGCGATACTTACCTCATGCTCTTGAACGCGAGCGCATTCAAGGTGCGCGATCTCAGCATTCGGGCTGACCTGGCCCGAATCGGCGAGGCGCGCGATTGGGCAGCTCGGGCGGCCCAGGACTTCGGCTTGGCCGAGGACGAGCGCTTCCTGATCCGGCTGGCAATGAGCGAGGCCGTGACCAACGCGATCCTCCACGGGTCCGGCAGCGACTGCGACGCGGTGGAGCTGGAGGCCCGCGAGGAGCAGGACGCGCTGGTCTTCGAGGTGCGTGACTGCGGCGCCGAGGGCAACGGGCATGTGGAGCGCCTCCACGAAGGCGGCCGCGGGCTGGAGCTGGTCTCGCTGGTGATGGACGAAGTCGAGCTGGATCAGGGCGAGCAGGGCAGCGTCCTGCGCTTCGCCAAGCACCGCCACGCGGCCTAGCGCCTCGGCGGGCGAACTCGGGCTAGCAGAAGGTTCCGCCCCGACGCCGGCACTTTATCGCCGCCGATGTGGGCGACCGGTACGCGAACCGTCACGCCATGGTCGCCTCGGCCGCCGCCGGGGCAGAGGGGATTTCGCCGCAGCGGCGGCGGCTCCTCCCCCCTCGGGCAGTTGGGAGGAGCGCAGCCGGAACGTTGCCGGAGGAGCGGAGGCCGATCGTTGATCGGCCGAGCACCGCACGGATGGCTCTCCGGCGAGCACCGCACCGGAGGCTCTCAGCGGACCTCGAGCGTGCCGTCCATGCCCAGCTCCTCGTGATCGCCCACGGTGCACACCAACCGGTACTCCCCCGGGCGCACGTTCACGGCGGCCGACCGCTGCCCGCCGCCGGGGAAGCTCTCCGTGCCGCCGATCTCGCGCCCGTCGTCGAGCACCTTGATGTTGTGGGCCAGGCTGCCGCGGTTGTCGAGCGTGATGCGCAGCCTGCCGCCGCCGTTCACGACCAGCCCGCGGGGATCGAAGGAGTACTCCCTGGCGGTCACCCGCACCGGCTCGCCGGCGCCTACCTTCACCGTTCGGGTGGGCGCGTCATCCCCGCCCCCGCAGCCGCCGAGGGCCGCGGCGCACGCGCAGAGGACTGGGACGAACCGCCACATCGGCGGGGGATAGTATGCGGCCGCGTGAGCCGCCCTTCGTCCGTCTCGCCCGCCCGCGCCGCGCTCCTCGCGCTGGCCTGTGCGGCCTCCCTGGCCGCCGCCGGCTGCGGTGGCGGCCTGAGCGTCGAGGACGACAGCCGCTCCGCGGCGACGCTGTTCAACCAGCGCTGCTCGGGCTGTCACTCGCTGAAGTCCGCGAACTCCTACGGCTCCAAGCCCGTCAAGCAGCTGGAGGGCGGGGAGCGCACCAACGGCCCCAACTTCAACGTGCGCAAGGTGGCTCGCGACGACGTCCTCTACGCGATCCGCAACGGAGGCTTCTCCGGGGCGATCATGCCGGCGAACATCGTGACCGGCGAGGATGCCGAGACGCTCGCCGACTTCCTCGACGAGTACTCGGGCAGAGAGAGCCCGTGAGCGTCCCGGCTGTCGCCGGCTAGCCGTCCGCGTGCTCGACCTGAAGGCAATCCGCGCCGAGCCCGAGGGTGTGCGGGCGGCCCTCGCGCGCCGCGGCGACGCTCCCGTGGCCGCGCTGGACCGCGCCCTCGAGCTCGACGAGAGCCGCCGCTCGCTCCTACCCGAGCTGGAACGGCTGCGGGCGGAGAAGAACGCGGCGAGCAAGCGGATCGGCGAGGTGCAGCGCGAGGGGGGCGACGCGTCGGAGGCGATCGCCGATGTACGCGCGGTGTCCGAGCGCGAGAAGGAGCTCGACGCCGAGCTGCGCCAGGTGCAGGCCGAGCTCGACGCCGCCCTGGCCGCCCTGCCCAACCCGCCGGATGAGACCGCCGCGCCCGAGGACACGGTGCTGCGCGAGGTGGGCGAGGCCGGTGCGTCGGGCCGCGATCACCTCGACCTGCTCGGCGACCTGGTGGACCTGGAGGCAGGCGCCCGCGTGGCCGGCTCGCGCTTCGCCTACCTCAAGGGCCCGCTGGTGATGCTCGAGCTGGCTCTCGTGCGCTGGGCGCTCGAGCGCCTGAGCGGTCATGGCTTCGAGCCGGTGGTGCCTCCGGTGCTGGTGCGCGAGGAGGCGCTGTTCGGCACCGGCTTTTTGCCCGACACCGAGCAGCAGATCTACGCCGTGCCCGAGGACGAGCTCTACCTGGCCGGCACGAGCGAGGTGCCGCTCGCCTCGCTGCACGCCGGCCAGATGCTGGCCGAGTCAGACCTGCCGCTGGGCTACGCGGGGTTCTCGCCCTGCTTCCGTCGCGAGGCCGGCGCCGCGGGCAAGGACACCCGCGGGATCTTCCGCGTGCACCAGTTCGACAAGGTCGAGATGTTCACGTTCGTCCGGCCGGAGGACTCGGGCGCCGAGCACGAGCGCCTGCTGGCGATCGAGGAGGAGCTGATGCAGGCGCTGGGCCTCCCCTACCGCGTGGTGAACATCGGGGTGGATGACCTCGGCAACTCGGCCGCCAAGAAGTACGACATCGAGGTCTGGCTGCCCGGGCAGGAGCGCTACCGCGAGCTCACCTCGTGCTCGAACACCACGGACTTCCAGGCCCGCCGCCTGGACGTGCGCTACCGCCCGGCCGAGGGAGGGCCGCGCCACGTGCACACGCTCAACGGAACAGCGGTGGCGGTGGGGCGGATGATCATCGCGCTGGTCGAGAACGGCCAGCAGGAGGACGGGAGCGTGGTGCTCCCTGGCGAGCTGGCGCAGTACGGCGCGCCGGAGCGGATCGACGCGGCGCAGTAGGGCACGGCCCTGCCACCATTGCCGCGCGACCCTGGAGGGGTGGCAGAGTGGTCGAATGCGGCGGTCTTGAAAATCGCTGACGGGCTTTCGCTCGTCCGGGGGTTCGAATCCCTCCCCCTCCGCTAAGCAGGCTCATGGGGTTGCGGCACCCTGCGTCCGTCGCCCTCGTCGTGGGACGCCGGCTTCTACTTTCGGCGCAAAGGGCTGGCGGCCGAGACCTC
This sequence comes from Thermoleophilaceae bacterium, assembly GCA_035646775.1. GTDB lineage: Bacteria > Actinomycetota > Thermoleophilia > Solirubrobacterales > Thermoleophilaceae > JAAYBF01. The sequence goes on from DASROS010000134.1 coordinate 42,705, forward strand.
GCTAGAGCTGGCGGATCCCGAGGACGTTGCCGTCTGGATCGCTGAAGAAAGCGCGCTTGACCCCGCTCGGCAGAGTGGTTACTCCGTCGACGCTGACTCCGCGGCTTCTAAGCTCCTTGACCTCCTTCTCGATGTCCTCCACCTCCCACGCGGCGACGGTGCGATCGAGCGGCTCCGTGGGCCGCTCGAATAGAGCCAAGCCGGTGCCCCCGCCGCACCCATAGCGGATGGTTCCCTCGACCTCGTCCTCGATCCGGGTCAGCCCGACCTGGCCTTCATAGAAGCGTCTCGCCCGCTCCATGCTTGAGACCGGCAGTGTCGGAACGACCCTTGCGTCCTCAAGCATCAATGCCTCCCGCTGTCGAGTATCAACTCAATTATCGCTCTCGGCGCCTTGCGGTAGCGCCGTCCCGCCTGCTAGGCGCTGGGCTCGAACGTCGCCCCGGGCTTGATGCCCTGGACCCGTCGCGCGAAGGCGGCGAGGTCAGCCGCGGTGCGTTCCGGCTGCTCGCACGCCACGGCGTGCCCGGTGCCGTGGTATGTCACCAACTCAGCAGCGGCGATGGTCTCCGCCATCGCCTCCTGCTCGCTGCGGGAGCAGAACTGGTCCTGGTCGCCCCACAGGATCAGCGTGGGCGCGGTGATCGTGCCGCCTTCGGTCGGGACCTCGGCCTCCACCAGCCCCTCGAAGGTGGCCTTCCACACTCGCGCTGGGACCTTGCAGCACTCGGTGATCAGCATGTCGAGGTAGACGGGCGGCACCGGCCGGGTGATGGTGCTCTCGGCGAAATTGCGCACGAACCGCGGGTCGACCGGATCGGTCAGCTCGGACAGCGTGCGCTTCAAGCTGGCGGGCTTGTCCCGGAAATCGCGAGGCGTGCCGATGAGAACGAGGCCCAGGATCCGTTCGGGATGGTCGACCGCGAAGCGCTGGGCGGTGTAGCCGCCGCTGGACTGGCCGGCGATGACAGCCGCCTCGAGCCCGACGGCGTCCATGAAGGCCGCCACATCGGCCGCGAAGTCCTCCTGTCGGTAGCCGTGTGGGGGGCGGTCGGCGTCGCCGTGCCCGCGTTGGCTGAAGGCAAAGGCGTGGACGAACTCCGGGAGGTGCGGGAGTAGGAGATCGAAGAAGCGCCACGAGTCGGCATAGCCGTGCAGCAGGATCACGGGAACGCCCGACGCCTCGCCCCGCTCCACGTAGGGCAGCGTCAACCCGGTGCTGAGGGCGACGGACTTGATGGTGGATGACATTGCCTCTGACTCGCGGTCGACCGCGCCACCCCCAACGTCGCAGACGAGGACTCGACGCACAAGGCAACGACGAACGCGTGCCGAGCACGAGCTCTCGCTGTCCTCAGGCTGCGCGCAGGACGACCTTGCCGATGTTCTTACGCTCGCTCAGCCGCCGATGTGCCTCGGGCGCCTGCTCGAACGAAAAGCTCGCATCGATGACCGGCTCGACCGTGCCGTCCTCGATCAGCTCAACAAGCGGATCGAGAAACGGGCCGTAGCTGCCGCGGTCCTCCCAGAGTGCGGGCATGCTGAGCCCGATGATCCCCTTCGAGGCCCACAACTGCTTGAGCAGGTTGGGGCGCGGCATCTGGGCCATTGCCTTGGCGAAGCTCCACAGGCTTCGCTTTCCGTCGGGGACGGCTGCGGAGGCTCCGTAGTTGATGGTGCGTCCCCCGGCACGAAGCAGGTCAGCTAGTCCGCCAGTTGGCGCCACCGAGGGGGTCGAGAATGACGTCGAAGGTCGGCAGGTCGCGCTCCCATCCCTTCGACCGGTAATCGACGGCATGGTCGACGCCGAGGTCGCGTATTGACGCGTGCTTCGACGGCGACGCGGTGCCCCAAATCTCAGCCCCGTAGCGCTTGGCAATTTGCGTGGCGGCGATCCCGACACCACCCGCTGCTGCATGAATGAGCACACGTGCCGCTCGCCGGTGCTGGATGCCGCCGTAGTTGACCAAGTGACATCCATGCTGTCGCGTAGTTGATGCCTACGGCGGCCCCCTGCTCGAAGGTCAGCGCTGCCGGAAGCGGGCGCACGTTGTCAGCGAGCGTGTTGACGCGCTCGGCGTGGCCGCCGTAGAGAGAGACGCCGAAGACCCTGTCCCCAACGGAAAGCCCCGTCACCTCCTCAAACGTAGGGGTGCCGCGAAACTACCCCTGGCCCCAGGCGGGAAACGCCGGTTGCCCGACTGGCGCGCCGGATCCGCGGGCCCGGCGGTTACTCTGCTGGCCAGGACCTCCTCATCGCGTCCGTGGAAGGACCACCGCCCGCCCATGATCGATCGCGAACAGCTCGCCGCCGCGCTCGCCGGTCTCGATCCTCGCGATCGGGAGATCCTCGACTACTCGCTGCGTCGGCGTGTGCCCGACGAGGACCTGGCCGAGCTGTTCGGCGGCGCGCCCGGCGACATCGCCCGGCTGCGCGCCGCCGCCGTCGAGCGGCTGTCCACCGAGCTCGACGTGCAGCGCGGCGCTGACCTGGGCCACCTGCTGCGCGAGCTGCTGGAGCCCGCCACCTGGGCCGAGGTGGTGCCACCGGCCGAGCTCGAGGAGGCCGGGGTGGCCGACCACGGCCCAGTGGGCGTCACAGCGTTGCCGCCCCAGCGCGCGGAGCCTGCCTCGCCGAGCCCGGGGGTCACCCCGGCGTGGATCACCGCCGAGGACGGGGACGGTGCGGCGGTGGAGGCAGAGGAGACCGAGTTGCCCGAGTCGCAGGAGTCTCCGGTGCTCGACATGCTCGTGCGCAACGGGCACCAGAAGAGCGAGCGCTCCGAGCACGCGGGGCGCTGGCTCACGCTGGCGATGTCGCTCGCGGTGGCAGTACTCGTGCCCGCGGGCATGTTCGCCGCGCTCACCCTCAGCGACGACGACGAGGCATCGGGGAGCCGGCCCGCCACCGCCCCGGGCACCCGCACCTTTGAGACGCAGCGCGGAAGCGTGAACCAGCCCTTTCCGGCCGAGGACGAGACCACGTACCGCTACCCGTTGGCGTATGTGAACAAGGCGTCGAACCTCTACGCGATGGCCAGGGGCACTGACGTGAAGGTGCGCATAGCTCGCCGCACCGACTGGGGCACGCCGCGCGTGCTGAGCGTGGTCCGGCGCGACGGGGCCTGGCTGGCCGTGCAGGTCCCGGAGCTGCGCAACGGCGAGGTCGGCTGGATCCACGAGAACCAGGTGGACAGGCTGACCAGCGTGGAGTGGGCGGTCCACGTGGACCTCTCCAAGCGCGAGCTCGTGGTCAAGCGCGACGGCACGCCCGTGCGCCGGCTGGGCGTGGGCGTGGGGCGCAAGGGACATGCCACCCCCACCGGTCGCTTCGCGGTCACCGACAAGCTGAGGGTCAAGGACCCCGACTCGCCCTACGGCTGCTGCGTGCTGGCGCTCACCGGTCACCAGACCAAGCTGCCGGCCGGGTGGCCGGGTGGCGACCGCCTGGCCGTGCACGCCACGCACGACCTCACCGGCATCGGCCGCGCGGTGAGCCTGGGCTGCGTTCGCACCGACCCGCGGGACACGCACTGGATGATGGAGACCATCCCGCTCGGCGCGCCGGTCTTCATCGAGAAGTGAGAGCGTCGCGGCCGGGCTGCCGGCGATCTCACACACCGGCGGGCCGAGCCGTTTTCCAGACGTAATGTCCCTGCCCCCATTCCAGACCCTGTTGGACTCGCACGGCGCCACGGTGCACCGCTTCCTGGTGGCCGCGGTCGGCCCCTCCGACGCCGAAGACTGCTTCCAGGAGGCGTGCATCGCCGCGCTGCGGGCCTATCCGCGGCTGGAGCACTCGGACAACCTGCGGGCGTGGCTGCTGAAGATCGCGCAGCGCAAGGCGATCGATGCGCACCGCGCGCGGGCACGCCGGCCGGTTCCGGTGGAGCATGCCCCGGAACCGGCGAGCCCGGGGATGCCGGCCGTGCCGGTGAACGGCCAACCGGTCTGGGCGCGCGTGCGCGAGCTGCCCGAGAAGCAGCGGATGGCGGTCTTCCTGCGCAGCGTCGCCGACCTGTCCTATGCCGATGTGGCACGGGCACTCGACTGCTCGCAGGACGCCGCCCGGCGCAACGTGCACGAGGGGCTCAAGCGCCTAAGAGAGGAAATGCAGTCATGAACGACGGACTAGATCGCGACCTGGCCGAGGCGGCGGGCACGCTGCCCACCGGCCCCTCGCTGGACGCCCTGCGCAGGTTGGCCAAGCGTGCGAAGCAAGAGGGGGTGCTCGATGTGGCCTACGCCCAGGTGGACTCGCCGCTGGGCCCGCTCACCGTCGCCGCCACAGACCGCGGCCTCGTGCGCGTGGCATACCCCGACCACACGCTGGACTCGGTGCTCGAGGTGCTCTCGCGCGAGATCTCGCCGCGGGTGCTCGAGGCGCCGGAACGCCTGGACCCGATCCGGCGCGAACTGGACGAGTACTTCGAGGGCCACCTGCGTCGCTTCGCGACGAAGATCGACTGGTCGCTCACCGCGGACGGCTTCTTCCGCAAGGTGCTCCGCACCACGGCGCGCATCGGCTACGGCAAGGTGCTCACCTACGGCGAGGTCGCAGCGAAGGCCGGCAGCCCGAAGGCGGTGCGCGCCACCGGAAACGGCCTGGGCTCCAACCCCATGCCCGTGGTGGTCCCCTGCCACCGCGTGGTGCGCACCGGCGGCGCGCTCGGCGGCTACACCGGCGGCATCGAGCGCAAGGAGTTCCTGCTCGCGCTCGAGCGGGGCTGAGCGCTCCTACAGGCGCTCGAGGACGGCGGCGAGCACGATCTCGGTGAGCGGCCCCGACGGCAGGCCGGCCACCGAGCCGTCGGCGTCGGTCACGCTCACGCGTCCGTCCTGGCTGGCGATCACGGCGTGAACGCCCACCGGCACGGCGACGAAGCCCTCGCCGGGCAGCGCGCGCGCCGCCAGATCCCCCGCCAGCCCGCCGAGCGCCCCGCCCGCGCGGCTGCCCAGGTCCGCCGCGAGCTCTCGCGGCTTCGTGCTGGCACGCAGGTCCAGCTCGTACGGAACGTCGTCGCCATCGCGAGCGAGCGTCATCTCTGCGATCCGCAACGGCCCCGCGCGCGAGTCCCGGATGTCGATCGACACCTCGTCGAAGCCGTCGAGGCGATTGAAGGGCCGCTCGCGCCGGGAGTCGGGATCGAACTGCAGGCCGGAACCGTTCGCCTCGAACCGGCTGCCCCGGCCGGCGAGCAGCGCGTAGGAGGGAATCGCGCTCAGGGAGACGTCCGCATTGCCGCCCCCCTCGCGCAGCCGGTCCTCGACCCGTCCGGAGAGATACGGCGGCAGAGCCACCTGCCCGCCGACCAACAGCAGGAGCACGGCCACGGCGATTCCGGCGGCGAAGCTGCGCATACAATCGCCCAGTGTGCCTGGAGAGGTGGCCGAGTGGCTGAAGGCACTCGCCTGCTAAGCGAGTATCGGGTTCACGCTCGATCGAGGGTTCGAATCCCTCCCTCTCCGCTGCCGCGCCGGTGCCTACGTCCGGTGGCGCCGACGGCTTTGGATCAGCGCGTGGTTGAGGATCGCCTCGTCGTCGTCCTCGCGAGCGACCACGACGATCTTGTTCCAGACGCCCGGGTGGACGACTCGCTCGTTGTAGATCTGGGTTCGAAAGCGTTCGGTGTAGACGGCTGGTAGGGCGTCACCGACGCCATACATGCGTCGACCTCCGTCGCTGCCACGGACGACTGCGACGAGCTCGCGTGTCTGCTCGTAGTCGTCGACTGCGACAAACTCGACTAGCGGCTGCTGGGGGGATCCAGCGCTCAGGAAGGCCACGACGTACTTTCGGTCGCGGCCCCACTTGTTCTTGCGGATGGTCTCGCCAAGTCCGACCTGGACAGCGCCCTCGGCGCGGGTTGTGCCCATGAACACGCGGTAGGGCTTGTATCGATCGCGCCCGCTCGGCCACCGATATGACTCGCCCTCCCGCTCCCGCACGAGGCGCCAATCCTCCGGGAGGTCCAGAGGTCCCCTGCGGGCAGGGGCCGCCGCTTTGTCAGAGACACCATCGGCGCCGACATGACTGATGAGCGGATTGTTGAAGCCCGCCTCCGCGAGCCGAGTCAGAAGTGGGCCGAGCTCGCGATCCGGAACGTGCTGCACGGTCACCGAGAATGGGCACATCGCAAATCTCCTGCATTGATAACGTAGGAAAAGTTAGCTACGTAAACAACCGTTGTCCAGAAGCTGCTACGGTACGTAATGCGCCAAGACCCACTGCCGACGTCGTCGAGCTTCTCAAGTTCCTTTCGACTGTCACCTCGGGCCTGAGCGCACCAGGAGGACTCAACCGAGTTCTCCACGCCAGAGAAGAGAGTTGGATCATTCATGTTTGCCACCATTCGACGCTACGAGGCGATCGACCAGGGCCGCACCAGCGAGCTCGTCAAGAAGGCCGACGAGACCCTCGTGCCGAGCCTGAGCGAGTTGCCGGGCTTCAGTGGCTACTTCCTCATCGAGGCCGGTAACGGCGTCATGAGCTCCATCGGCTTCTTCGACACCTCGGCGCACGCCGACGAGTCGACCCGCCTCGCATCCAACTGGGTGCGCGAGCAGAAGCTGGAGACGGCACTCCCGAACCCGCCGAAGATCACGAGCGGCGAGGTCGTCGTTCAGAAGACGCGCGAGCTCGTCCCGGCGTAGCAGCCTCGAGGTCGTTCGCTGTAGGAGAGAAGGCCCGCGTTTGCGGGCCTTCTCTCTGTCCTGAGCGGATTCGCAAGCGTTCGCGGAAGGAGCGGCTACCTGGGAAGACGCATAGGCTGCGCCGATGAGGTACGTGGACCTCTCCTGGCCGATCCGGCCGAGCCCTCCCGACACCCTCCCGCACTGAAGACCGAGATCTCCTTCTCGGGTCATGACCAGGGCGCCGAGCAGATCCAGGCCATGTTCGGGGTCGGGGCCGAGCTGCTCCGGGACGGCGAGGGGTGGGCCACCGAGGAGTTCACCCGCTTCGGCACCCACAACTCCACCCACCTGGACGCGCCGTGGCACTACAACTCCACGATCCGGGGCTAGCCCGCCCAGAAGATCGATGAGCTGCCGCTGGAGTGGTTTCACTCCGACGGGGTGGTGCTCGATTTCACGAGCAAAGGAGGACGGCGACGCCGTCACCTCCGACGAGATCCAGGCCGAGCTCGAACGCGTGGGGCACGAGCTCTCAGAGCTCGACATCGTGCTCGTGCACACCGGTCGGGACGAGTTCGCCGACGCACCCGACTACATGATCAAGGGCCCGGGGGTGACCGCCAAGGCCACGCGCTGGTTGTTCGACCGCGGCGTGCGCGTGATGGGCATCGATGCCTGGGGCTGGGACGCACCGCTTCACCTGCAGGCCCAGCGCGCGCAGGAGTCGGGCGAGACCGGCGTGTTCTGGGAGGCCCACCAGGCCGACCTTCCCTACTCGCAGATCGAGCGGCTGGTGAACCTGGGCGAGCTGCCGCCGACAGGCTTCCAAGTCGCATGCTTTCCGCTTCGCATCGTGGGGGCGAGTGGCGCGCCCGCGCGCGTGGTGGCGATGGTGCCCTAGGGGCGCAGATGCGTCACGCGCGCACCGTGCTCGGCCGCCAAGCGCTCGGCCACCAGCGAGCGGTGGCAGGCCTCCGGGTCGCGTTCCACGCAGAGAAGGGCGCAAGCCCCGTCGCGCGGCAGCGTTGCCACGATCGCGCCGAGGTCGGCGTGATCGAGGATCTCGCGCGTGTAGCGCGATACGTACTCGGGGGCCAGCTCGGTGCGCGAGCGCTTGCCCACGCCCCGGCGCGCGTCCTCGGCGTACTGCAGCCGGCGCAGCTCGGTGGTTGGGGCCAGCTCGGGATGGTGGCTGTAGGCGATGTCGGCGTCGGCCATGGCGGCCTGCAGCCGCTTCGAGTTGGCCCAGGCATACTCACTGCCGCGCACGCCGCGACGCTGGCGAACGTCGAGCAGCAAGGGAACGTGCCCGCTGTGCAGGCAATTGATGAACGCAGCTAGGGTGAAGCCATAGACGCCTATGGTCGCGACGGAGGGCATCGCTCGATACTCGCAAAGCGGCCCATCGCGCCGGTTGGCGGCGCAGGTTGCCAAGCCGACAACTCAGGCTGACGGCGGTAAAGCCGATGGCCGCCGCCGGCCCAAGCCCGTCGGCTTGGCGCCGCTAACCTACGCAGCCGCTTGCGCCCGTAGCTCAGCTGGATAGAGCGTCGGTCTACGGAACCGAAGGTCACAGGTTCGAATCCTGTCGGGCGCGT
>DASROS010000135.1:0-3061 GCA_035646775.1 Thermoleophilaceae bacterium
AGCGCGCCGGCCACGGGTTCCGTTCCTTCGCCAACTACCGGCTACGCATCCTGCTCCACACAGGCGGCGTCAACTGGCCCGCCACGACGCCCCCGGCGCCGCACATCCGAACCCGCTCGCCCCACTGAAACCGGAAGGGCCCCTAATGTGGCTCTACGTATCCGAGTGGGGAGAGCGAGTTCGGATGCGGGGCGCCGGAGGTCGCTGGGCGGGCCAGTTGACGCCCCCTGTGTGGAGCAGGATCCGCAGCCGGTAGTTGGCGAAGGAGCGAAAGCCGTGGCCGGCGCGCTTGACCTTCTTGATCAGCAGGTTCAGCCCCTCGGTCGGCCCGTTGGAGGCGCCCGTGTGGTGATGGGCGAGGATCTCGGTGCGCCAGCGGGCGAGGGTCTTGCCGAGCGAGCCGATCTCGGGAACCTCGTCGAGCCGGCAGCCCTCGATCGTCTTGTCGAGCAGCAGCGCGGCGTCGGCGGGGTCGTCTGCGAGGTAGACGTCGCGCACCGACTCCTTGGCCACCCACGCCCCGAGCACCTCGTTGTCGGGATCGCCGAGGCGCAGGCCCAGGAGCATCCGCTCAAGGCCCGGGCCCTCCAGGCGCTCGGTGCCGGTGAGCATCAGCTTGCGGATCCGGTAGAGCGGGTCGCGCTTGCGACCGCGGTGGCCGAGGGTCTGGTTCTGGACCCGTCGGCGGACCTGATCCAGGCAGCGGTTGGCGATCCGCACCACGTGGAACGGGTCGGCGACCCGGAGCGCGTGATCGAGGCGGCCATCGAGGCCCGCGCGGTAGGACTCGGCCAGATCGGTGGCCACGACCCGGATCTGCTCGCACCACGAATGCGGTTGGGCATCGAGCCAGGAGCCCAGGTCGTGAGCGCTGTTGCCCGGTACGACGTCGATCACGACCCGCCGATCGAGGTCCACCAGGCCGGTGGCGAAGAGGGTGTGGTGGTCCTTGTTGGCCGACAGCCAGGTGGTCTCGTCCACCCCGAGCGCGCGGACCTCGCCGACCCTGTCCGGGTCATCGACCAGGGGCTCTCCGTGCTCGCGCACGGCGTCCATCACCGTGTCCCAGCCGACACCGAGCTCTGCCGCCATCTGGGTCACCGGTCGGGCGTTGCGCCCGACCTGGCGACAGCACTCGGCCCCGGCCCGGTTGGTCAGCACGCAGCGCGCCGAGAACTGCGGCGAGGACTCGGTCCAGGAGCGGATCGCGCACATCGGCTCCTCGCAGCGCCAGCGCCGCTTGTCCCACCGAAGCCGAGCGGGCCGGCCGAAGGCGGCGAGGTCTCGGTACTCGACGACCATCCGATCGTGCGCTCTGGCCACCACCCCACACCCCGGGCAGCCCACCAGGCAGGCGTCGGTCTCGATGTGGATCACCACCTCGGCGGCGCTCTCGTGCACCTCCAACACCCGGAAGCCGTCAAGGCCGAGCATCGCCTCGGCAACGCCAGTAGCGTCAGCCATCGTCAGGAGCCTCCTCGTCGTCGCAGCCCTCGAACAGCCGCAACGATGACGGGGCTCCTGGCGCCCGCTCAACCGCTACTCGCTACCGCCTCGCCCCACTCGGATCGGAAGAGCCACCATGACGCTCTTCTCCTTCTCATTTATGCCTCTGTGCTTGGTATGTGTCTCGTCCGGCCCCGTTATTACCTCTGAGGCGGCCGGGGCGGGGGCGAGCGTCCGGGCCGTATGACCCGTGAACGAGCGAACACAAAAAGGGCGCTCCTGCGGGTTACGTGGGTCGCTGAGCTACTGAGAAGGGTGCGCACGCCGCTCTGCGCCTAGGGTTTCGGCTTCTCGAAGGCTGAAACTCCGAGGAAGCAGGAGGCGACGTGCGCGTAGCCAGGGTATTCGCTCGCCTGTGCGGGCTACACGGCGCGGTGGTGGAGGACGTCGAGGCCGACGATTGGGTCGTCGTCGTGCACGCCCGACCGAAGGCCAAGGAGCGCGATCGCTGCGGGCGCTGCGGTCGTCGCTCGCCCGGATATGACCGCGGCGAGGGCCGCCGGCGCTGGCGGGCGCTCGATCTGGGGACGATCCGGGCCTACGTGGAGGCCGAGGCGCCCAGGGTGAGCTGCGCCGATCACGGGGTGGTCGTCGCGAGGGTGCCCTGGGCCCGCCACGGGGCCTGGCACACCCGCCACTTCGAGGACCAGGCGGCGTGGTTGGCGACCCAGTGCTCCAAGAGCGCGATCACCCGTCTGATGCGCGTCTCCTGGCGCGGGGTCGGCGGGATCCTCACCCGGGTGGTGGCCGATCGGCGGGCGCGGGTCGCCGACCCGCTGGGTGGCCTGACGCGGATCGGCATCGACGAGATCTCCTACCGCCGCGGCCAGCGCTACATCATGGGCGTGATCGACCACGACTCCGGCCGGCTGGTGTGGGCGGCCGATGGGCGCGATTCGACCATCCTCGGCGAGTTCTTCACGCTCCTGGGCCCCGAGCGCTGCCGCAGGATCGCCCTGGTGTCCTGCGATCAGGGCGGCTGGGTGCGGCGCGCGGTCGCCGACCACTGCCCGGAGGCGATCGTCTGCATGGACCCGTTCCACGTCGTCCGCCTCGCCACCGACGCCCTCGATGAGGTGCGCCGCGAGGTCTGGAACACGGCACGCAAGCGCAAGGACGCCGCCGGCGCGAGGTGGCTGAAGGGCGCCCGCTGGGCGCTGTGGAAGGCCCCCGAGCGGCTCACCGGCCGACAACAGGCGAAGCTCTCCCAGATCCAGCAGACGAACCAGCGCCTCTACCGCGCCTATCTGCTCAAGGAGCAACTGCGGGTGGTGTTCCATGAGCCGAGCATCGCGGGGGCGATCGAGATGCTCGACGCCTGGATCGTCTGGGCCCAGCGCTCCCGGCTACCCAGCTTCGTGAAGCTCGCCGCCACGATCCGCGCCGACCGCCAGGCGATCGTGGCCAGCCTCACCCATCGCCTCTCGAACGCCCGCATGGAAGCGGCCAACACCACCATCCGCCTGATCACCCGCCGCGCCTTCGGCTTTCACTCCGCCGAGGCGCTGATCGCCCTGGCGATGCTCACCCTCGGTGGCCTCTGCCCGCCCCTTCC
>DASROS010000136.1:0-9192 GCA_035646775.1 Thermoleophilaceae bacterium
CCGTGCAAGCCGCCGCCCGCATTCCCCGGGCCGACATCCCACCGCGACCTCTAGCGGTGATCCCGCTCGTGGAGCCGGATCAGGGCGAAATGCGCCTCCGAGGCAGCCCCGCCGGACAACCAAGTGGGGAGAGGTGTTGCACAGTGGGACTATGTGGGCTACAGTGGCGGCGCTCGATAAGGACCGGAGTGGCGGGGCTCCTCCCACTCCGCCACTCCGGTCCGAGCAAACCCCGGAGCGGGACCGCCGGATGGCATTCAGAGGCCACTACCAACACTCGCTGGACGCGAAGAACCGACTGAGCATCCCCGCCCGGTACCGCGCCCCTTTCTCCGACGGCCTCGTTCTCTCCAAGGACGCCGACGCCTGCATCGCGGTCTGGACGCCGGAGGAGCATGAGACCACCGTGGCCCAGGCCCTCGCGGGCAAGAACCCGCTCGGCCGCGACTTCAAGCGCATCCAGCGCTACTTCCAGTCCAACTCCTTCGACCTCGAGCTGGACTCATCTGGCCGGGTGACTCTTCCGCCCCCTCTTCTCACGCACGCCCGCATCGAGAAGGACGTCGTGGTTGCCGGCGTGGGCACCCACGTGGAGGTCTGGGGCCGCGAGGCCTGGCATGCCGATCAAGAGGCTCTCGACGAAGACATCGGGGAGGTGACCGAGAGCCTTGGCGATCCTTCTTGACATGACGCGCTCTCACGTACCCGTCCTCGCCGGTGAGTTGATCGACCTCACCAATCCGCGTGAGGGCGACACGGTGGTGGACTGCACCTTCGGCGCCGGCGGTCACGCGCGTCTGATGGCCGACCGAATCGGGTCCGGGGGAACGCTGGTCTGCGTGGACCGTGACCCGGCGGCCCAGGAGCGCTTCGACGAGCTGGCCGCCGACGTGGCGTGCGAGATCCGCTTCCTGCGCATGGACTACGCCGAGGCGCTGGAGCTGCTGGTGCAGGAGGGGCTCAGGGCCGACCTCGTCTACCTCGACCTCGGCGTCTCCTCGATGCAGATCGACGCGCGCGAGCGCGGCTTCTCCTACTCCTACGACGCGCCGCTGGACATGCGCATGGACCCCACCCAGGAGCTCGACGCGCGCGAGATCCTCAACGGCTGGGACGAGCGGCGCCTGGCCCAGCTCTTCCGGCGCCTGGGCGAGGACCCCAACGCGCGGATCATCGCGCGCGAGATCGTGCGGCGGCGGGAGCAGTCGCCGCTCAGCACCACGGGCGAGCTGGTGGACGCGATCGAGGCCGCGCTGCCGGCCGCGGTCCGGCGTCGCTTTGGCGGCAGCAGCCCGGCCAAGCGGGTGTTCCAGGCCGTGCGGATCGCGGTGAACTCCGAGTTGGACTCCCTCGACCGGGCGCTCCCGGCGGCGTGGGCCGTGCTGCGGCCCGGCGGGCGGCTGGCCGCGATCTCCTTCCACTCGCTCGAGGACCGGCCTGTGAAGCGCTTCCTGGCCGACCGCGCCCGCGGCTGCATCTGCCCGCCCGACCTCCCGGTGTGCGCCTGCGGCCAGACCCCGGAGGCCGAGCTGCTCACCCGCCGCTCGGTCGTGCCCACCGCGGGCGAGATGGCCGACAACTCCCGCTCGCGCTCGGCCCGCATGCGCGTGGCACGAAAGCTGACCGAAGGGGAGAGGGTCTAGATGGCCGCTGCGCCCGCACGCCGTGCTCCCGCACGCACGCCCACCCGCACGCGCCCCGCCAGGCCGGCCCCGGCGCGGCGGACCGCGCCCACGCGCCGTCCCGCCCCGGCAAAGCCGTCCACCACAACGCGTGTGAAGGCGCGCCCGCGCGGCGCCGCGGTGCTCGACAGGCTGTTGCAGGGACGCGGCTGGATCGCCCTGGTCTTCGTGCTGCTGGTGGGGATCGTGTTCTTCAACGTCGACCTGCTGCGCATGAACCGCGACATCGCCGCCACGGCCGACCGCGCGGGCGAGGTGAAGCGCTCGAACGCGCGCCTGCGCACCGAGCTGGCGAGGCTGGGCTCCAGCGAGCGCGTCCAGCGCGTGGCGGCCGACGCGGGGCTGGTGATGCCCGCGCCCGGCGAGGTGCGCTACCTCAACTCCAGCCCGACCGTGGACGCCCGCCGCGCCGCCAAGCGCATCGACAAGGGTGAGGTGTCGGGCCCGCCCGCCGAGCCGGTAGTGCCCGCCGAGCCCGTGGCCCCCGAGGCCACGGTGACCGATCCGGCCGCCACCGCGCCCGTGGAGCCGGTGGCGCCCGCGCCCGTGGAGCCCGCGCCGGTGCAGCAGACCGTGACACCGGAACCCGTGACACCGGCGCCGGCCGGCACGGGGGAGTAGCGGCCGGCCGGTGACTGGTCTGGTAGACCGCCGGATCGGCCTCCTCTTCCTCCTCTTCTTGATTCTCCTCGGACTGGCCTGCGGCCGGGCCGCCTGGCTGGGCACCGTGCGCGCCGGCGAGCTCTCCGAGCGCGCTGTGGGCCAGCAGGTGGAGGACCTCGAGGTGAGCGCGCGCCGCGGCACGATCACCGACCGCAGGGGGCTGGAGCTGGCCGTCTCCGAGGACGCGGTCACCGTGTTCGCCAACCCGTTCCTGATCAAGGATCCCTCCGGCACGGCCACCAAGCTCGCGCCGCTGGTGAAGGTGGACCGCGAGGAGCTGCTCGACACCCTCTCCGACAAGGACAAGGGCTTCGTCTACCTGCGCCGCAAGCTCGACTCCGACAAGGGCGACAAGGTCGAAAAGCTGGGGATCGAGGGCATCGGCACCGTTGTCGAGCCCCGGCGCACCTACCCCCAGGGTGAGCTGGCGGGCCAGCTGATCGGCACCGTGGGGACCGACAACTACGGGCTGTCCGGGGTGGAGCACCAGTTCGAGGACCGCCTGCACGGCAGGGACGGCCACCGCCGGCTGGTCAAGGACGCCACCGGCGAGACCGTGAGCTTCGTGGAGACCGACCGCGCCGAGTCCGGCGAGGACATCCGGCTCACGATCGACGCCACGCTGCAGGAGCGCGTGGAGGCGGTGATGGCCGACGTGGGGGCCAACTACCAGCCCGAGGGTGCCACCGCGGTGGTAATGGACCCCCGCAACGGCGAGCTGCTGGCGCTGGCCAACTGGCCCCGCGTGGACGCCAACAACCCGGGCGGCGCGCCCGTCGAGGCGCGCATGAACCGGGCGGTGATGTCCAGCTTCGAGCCGGGCTCGACCTTCAAGCCCTTCACGGTGGCCGGCGCGATCGAGGAGAAGCTGGTCCGGCCCGACTCCACGCTCGAGGTGCCGCAGGAGATCCAGGTTGCCGACCGCACGATCGGCGAGGCCCACGAGGGCGGCGCCGGCACCCTCACGGTGGCCGAAATCCTCGCGCGCTCCTCCAACGTGGGCTCGGTGATGATCGGGCTCGACCTCGGCCCGGTGCGCTTCGACAAGTGGGTGCGGCGGTTCGGCTTCGGCAAGCCCACCGGCATCTCGCTTCCGGGCGAGGCGGGCGGGATCGTGCCCAAGCCCGAGGACTACTCCGGCTCCTCGCTGGGCAACATGCCGATCGGCCAGGGCCTGGCGGTCACCCCGCTGCAGATGGTTGCCGCGTACTCGGGCCTGGCCAACGGCGGCGTGATGCACAAGCCGCACGTGGTCGCCGGGGAGCAAGACAACGGGCGCCGCGTGGTCTCGGCCGAGACGGCGGCCCAGGTTTCCAAGATGCTCGAGGGCGTGCTCGGCGCGGGTGGCACCGCGCAGGAGGCCTCGGTTCCGGGCTACAGGCTGGCGGGCAAGACCGGCACGGCTGAGAAGCCCGATCCCGAGACGGGCGGCTACTCGGAGTTCAAGTTCTTCTCGTCGTTCATCGGCTACGCGCCCGCGAAGGACCCGCGGCTGATGATCGGCGTGATGGTGGACGAGCCCAAGGGCGGCTACTACGGCGCCGAGGTGGCGGCACCTGCGTTCGAAAGGATCGTGGAGTTCGCGCTGCCGTACATGCGCATCCCGCCGGACTGAGGAACGAGCGCAATGCCGACTCTGCCGCGTAACGCTCGGGCGCTGACGATCAGCACCTTCGATTCCCACTTGGATCCCCGGGCCGCCTCATGCGCCCTCAGCGACCTCGTATTCATCGATGCATACGGCCTCGTCGGCACGGCCTGCGCGCTGCGGGCCGGGCTGACCGTCTCGCCCGATCTTCAAGTTCTTCCTCCGAGCAACCAGGCCACTGGCGCCCACCTGACGACCATGGGCTTTGGACGCTTTCTGGAGGAGCATGATTTCTCGGCGGATCTCCCCGCAGGCCTGCCGGCTGACGTTTCGGGCGTGGTCGTCCCGCTCCAGAGCGCCCGAGTTGCTGGAGGAGATCAGGCGCTTTCGCACCTCTTGTGGGAACAGCTCAGGGCGCACGTTGACCCCCAGGTTCTCCAAGCCGTCGCTGAGGGTGTTTGGGAGGTAGTCGCCAATGCGCTCGAGCACTCGGGTTCAGACGCACAGGCGATGGCCCAGGTTTATACGAGGGCCAATCGCGGGCAGCCGCCGGACCACGACGATCGGGTTCAGGTGGTAATCGGGGATGTAGGCCGTGGCATACGTGCGTCGTTCCAAGCAACGGGCGTCCGCGATCCGGTCGACGAGCTTGAAGCAATCCATCTCGCTCTGGAGTATTTGGTCACCTCCGTCCCCGACGATCCGGGCAGAGGACAAGGTCTTTTCACGACTGCGGAGCAGGTGGTGGGCCTACAAGGACGAATGATCATCC
Source organism: Thermoleophilaceae bacterium (assembly GCA_035646775.1). GTDB lineage: Bacteria > Actinomycetota > Thermoleophilia > Solirubrobacterales > Thermoleophilaceae > JAAYBF01. Next base: position 4,706 of record DASROS010000136.1, read on the forward strand.
GGAGCGGCGATGCCCTAGTAACGATCGACCAAGCCGGTAGGGCGAACCGGAAGGTGGCGCCGATAACGGGCGTCATCGTGGCACTCAGCCTGCCGCTATACCCTGGCTAGTAACGATGATTCGAGTCGAAACGCCCGACCACGCGGGGTCGCGCGACCAAGCCAAGGCGCTGGCCGCGGTACTTCCCGCAGACCTTGAAGGGCAGACGGTCCTCTTGGACTGCTCTGAGCTCGTCGTTGGCACTCCATCGTTTCTGGATGAGGTGGTCAAGGAGATCCTCGTGCTGCGGCATGCTGATGTCCTCGAAGTCATCGGCGGGTCAGCTCGCGCCCGGGACCTCCTAGAGCGCTCCGCAACCAATCGGAGCGTGCGCGAGCGACTTCGTGTTGCCGCACGCGCCGGCTGAGCGCCGCTGATACCTCGCGCCCTGTCGGGGTCGGCTCGCCCGCCCATGGATCTTGGAGGGATCGCATCCACGGACCGCGCCCTCAGGTAGCTCCCACCCATGAGGGCTCCGCAGCGCTGGCCAGCGGGTGACCGTTCAGGGGCCCGTCGCTCGCGGAGGCCGTGAGCCGCCGCGCCCGCCTCTAGCATCCCTGCCTCCATGACCCTTCGCGAGCTGATGGGGAATGGGGCGCCCGAGGTCGAGATCTCGGGGCTGGCCTATTCGAGCGCGAGCGTCTCCGAGGGGGCGCTTTTCTTCTGCGTGCCGGGATTCACCGCCGACGGCCACGACTTCGCCCCGGATGCGGTCGAGCGGGGAGCCGCGGCGCTGGTGTGCGAGCGCCCGCTGGGTCTCGGGGTGCCCGAGGTCCAGGTCGAGAGCGTACGGGCCGCGATGGGGTCGGTGGCCTCGCGCTTCTACGGCGACCCTTCCCACGAGCTCGAGGTCGTGGGCATCACGGGCACCAACGGCAAGACCACCACCGCCTTCCTCGTGCGCGAGGTGCTGGAGGCCGCCGGCATCCAGACCGGCCTGCTCGGCACCGTGAAGCGCGTGGTGGGTGGCCGGGAGGAGCCCGTGGAGCGCACCACCCCCGAGGCGATCGACCTCCAGGCCGACTTCGCGCGGATGCTCTCGAGGGGCGACCGGGCGTGCGCGATGGAGGTCTCCTCGCACGCGCTCGAGCTGGGTCGCGCGTCGGGCATCCGGTTCGCCTGCAAGGTGTTCACGAACCTCACCCAGGACCACCTGGACTTTCACGAGGACATGGAGGCGTACTACCTGGCCAAGCGCCGGCTGTTCGACGAGCCAAGCGGCGAAGCCGCGGTCACCCGGCGCGAAGCGCCCAGTGCCGTTGTGGTCAACCTCGACGACCCCTACGGCCGCCGCCTGGCCGACGAGCTGGGCGACGCGATCACCTACGGCGTGGAGGCCGATGCGGCCGACTACCGCGCGCGTGACGTGACCTTCGACGTGGCTGGCGCCACGTTCGCCGTGGACACGCCCGACGGCACGCTGGAGCTGACCACCCGCCTGCCGGGGCTGTTCAACGTGCAGAACGTGCTGGCCGCGCTGGCGGCCGCGCGCTCGCTGGGCGTGAAGCCGGACATCGCCGTGCACGGACTGGCCGGGGCCGGCCGCGTCCCCGGGCGCTTCGAGCCGGTGGAGGAGGGCCAGGACTTCGGTCTGCTCGTGGACTACGCCCACACCCCCGACTCGCTGGAGAACGTCCTGCGCGCGGCACGCGGGATCACCCGGGGGCGGCTGCACGTGGTGTTCGGCGCGGGCGGCGACCGCGACCGCGGCAAGCGCCCGCTGATGGGCGAGGTGGCGGCCCGGCTGGCCGACCGCGTGATCGTGACCTCGGACAACCCGCGCTCCGAGGACCCGGACTCGATCGTGGACCAGGTGATGGAAGGCACGAGCGACGGACCCGACGTGGAGCGCGAGCCCGACCGCCGTCGCGCCATCGCCCGGGCGATCGACACCGCCGAGCCCGGCGACGTGGTGGTCGTGGCCGGCAAGGGCCACGAGCAGGGCCAGGAGTTCGAGGGCGGGCGCAAGGAGCCCTTCGACGACATCACGGTGGCGCGCGAGGCCTTGAGGGTGCGCGCGTGAACGGTCGCACCACCGGCTGGGTGGCCGTAGCGGCCGGGGCGGACCTCCGCGCCGGCGATCCCGGGTCCCCGGGGCCGCAGCGGGCCGTGGTCGACACCCGCCAGGCGGGCGAGGCCGAACTGTTCGTGGGGCTCCGGGGCGAGAACGTCGACGGCGGCGGCTACGCGCCGGGCGCGCTCGAGGCCGGAGCCTGGGGTGTGCTGGTTGCGCGTGAGCACGGCGAGCGAGCGGCCGCCGCCGCGCCTGCAGGCGCGGCGGTGCTGGAGGCCGACGACCCGCTGGTGGCGCTGCAGTCGCTGGCCCGCGCCTGGCGGCGGGAGCTGGGCGGCCGCGTGGTGGGCGTGACCGGCTCCACCGGCAAGACCTCGACCAAGGACATCCTGGCCGCGCTGCTGTCGCCGCGGCTGCGCACCCACCGCAACCGCGAGAACCTCAACACCGAGATTGGGCTGCCGCTCACGATCCTCGAGGCTCCGGCGGGCACCGAGGCCCTCGTGCTGGAGATGGCCATGCGCGGGGAGGGGCAGATCGCCGAGCTAGTGGGCGTGGCGGAGCCCGACTGCGGCGTGATCGTGAACGTGGGCCCGGTGCACCTGGAGCTGCTGGGCACTGTGGAGCGTGTGGCGGCGGCCAAGGCAGAGCTGATCCGCGACCTCCCCGCTGGTGCGACCTGCGTGGTGCCGGCCGCGGAGCCGCTCCTCAACGCTCACCTGCGCGACGACCTCGACACCGTGACCTTCGGCCCGGGCGGGCAGGTGCAGCTCCTGTCGTTCGAGCGCCGCGGCAGCGGCGGAATCGCCGAGATCGAGGCCCGCGGCGAGGCCGTGACCCTGGAGCTGGGCTACTCCGAGCCACACAACCTGCTCAACACGCTCGCGGGCGTGGCCGCGGCGACGGCGATCGGGGTGCACCCGGAGGGCCGGGTCGAGGCCGAGTTCTCCTCCTTGAGGGGGGCGATCGTGGAACTGGCGGGCGGCGTCACCGTGATCAACGACTGCTACAACGCCAACCCGATGTCGATGCGGGCCGCTCTCCAGCACCTCGCCGAGACGCCCGCCGGCCGTAGGCTGGCCGTGCTCGGCACGATGGCCGAGCTGGGCGACGGCTCCGATGCCTTTCACCGCGACATCGGGGAGGAGGCCGCGGCCCTCGGGATCGATGTGCTGCTGACCGTGGGCGAGCAGGCCCTCCCCTATGGCGAGGGATTCCAGGGCGAGGCCTACGCCGTGGCCACCCCCGAGGAGGCCGGTGCGCTGCTGGAGGAGATCGCCCTGCCCGGCGACCGCGTGCTGGTCAAGGGCTCACGGTCCGCCGGCCTTGAGAGGGTGCTTGCGTAATGGGCGAGATTCTCATCGCGGGGATTGCCTCCCTACTCATCTGCATCTTCCTGGGGCCGAAGTTCATCGACTTCCTGCGGGTGCGCGAGTTCGGCCAGCACATCCGCGAGGACGGACCCGCCGGCCACCACGAGAAGGCGGGCACGCCCACGATGGGCGGGCTGATCCTCTTTCTGGCGGTCTCGGTGCCGTTCCTGATCCTCACCGACTACAGGGCGGCCAGCCTGGCCGTGTTCGGCACCGCGATCGCGTCCGCGGGCCTGGGCTTCCTGGACGACTTCCAGAAGATCTCCAAGCGGCGCTCGTTGGGTGTGAACGCGAAGACCAAGCTGGCGATCCAGGCGGCGATCGCGATCGCGCTGTGGCTGATCGTGACCGAGTACGTGGGCCTGCAGCCCACGCTGCGGCTGCGGCTGATCGACTACACCGTGGACCTGGGCTACTTCTATCCGGTGCTGATCCTGCTGGTGCTGCTCGGGGCCACCAACGGCGTGAACCTCACCGACGGGCTCGACGGGCTCGCGGCGGGCTGCTGCGCCATCGTGCTGCTCACGTTCACCGCCATGACGTTCGTGACCACCGGCTCCAGCCAGACCGACATCGCACTGCTGTGTGGCTGCCTGGTGGGCGCGTGCGTGGGCTTTCTGTGGTTCAACTCCTTCCCCGCCGGGATCTTCATGGGGGATACCGGGTCGCTGGGCTTGGGCGGCGCCATCGCCGCACTCGCGGTCATGACCAAGACCGAGGAGCTGCTGCTGATCATCGGCGGCATCTTCGTGATCGAGGCGCTGTCGGTGCTGATCCAGGTGTTCGCCTTCCAGCGCTTCCGGCAGCGGGTGTTCCTGATGGCCCCGATCCACCACCACTTCGAGATGCTCGGGTGGTCGGAGACCAAGATCATCCTGCGCTTCTGGATCGTGGCCGCGATCTGCTCGGCGATCGGGTTCACGCTCTACCAGCAGTCGATCACGCCTTGACCGCCGCAGGGCGCCCGCCGCTCCCCGACGGGCCCTACCTGATCGTCGGGCTCGCGCGCTCGGGCGTGGCGGCCGCCCGCATGCTCCGCGACCACGGCGAGGTGCTGGCCG
>DASROS010000137.1:0-43896 GCA_035646775.1 Thermoleophilaceae bacterium
CCCGAGGTGATCGAGTTCTTCCATGCGCTCGGCATCCCGCTGGCCGAGCTGTGGGGGATGTCCGAGACCTGCGGGGCGGGGTGCATCAACCCGCCGGACAAGATCAAGATCGGCACGGTGGGCCCCCCGACGCCGGGCGTGGAAGTGAAGCTGGCCGACGACGGCGAGGTGATGGTCAAGGGCGGCGTGGTGATGCAGGGCTACCGCAACCTGCCCGACAAGACCGACGAGGCGTTCTCCGACGACGGCTGGCTGCTCACCGGCGACATCGGCGAGTTCGACGACGACGGCTACCTCAAGATCGTTGACCGCAAGAAGGAGCTGATCATCAGCGCCGCCGGCAAGAACATGTCGCCGGCCAACATCGAGTCGCACGTCAAGTCGGGCAGCCCGCTGATCGGGCAGGCGATCGCGATCGGGGACCGCCGCCCCTACAACGTGGCGCTGATCACCCTCGACCCCGACTTCGCGCCGGGTTTCGCCCAGCAGAACGGCATCGACGACGACTCGTTCGAGTCGATGGCGGGGTCGGACAAGGTGACCGAGGAGATCCAGCGGGGGGTCGACGCGGCCAACGAGAAGCTGGCGCGGGTGGAGCAGATCAAGAAGTTCAAGGTGCTCCCCACGGAATGGCAGCCGGGCGGCGAGGAGCTGACGCCCACCATGAAGCTCAAGCGCAAGCCGATCAACGAGAAGTACGGCGAGGAGATCGAGGCCCTCTACGGTGAGTGAGGCGGGGGGCTCGCGCCACCTCTAAGGAGACGCTCAAGCCGACTGCGGTGGTATTCGACCACGACGCTTCGGGGTAGGGTCTTCCCAACCCGACGGAGGAGGAGCAGATGGCCGACAGCGGCGTCTATCGCGTGACCGAAGTGATCGGATTGAGCAGTGAGGGCTGGGCGGAGGCGGCGCGAAATGCCGTCGAGACTGCGGCAAAGTCGGTGCGTGACCTGCGCGTTGCCGAGGTGGTGCGCCAGGACGTGACGATCGAGAAGGGCGCGGTGGTGAACTACCGCGTGCGCTTGGCGATCTCGTTCAAGTACGAGTCGGGCGAGTAGCCCGGGGGCGCTCCGCCCCCCGGACCCCCCGGCGCCGCTCGCCCTACGGCCACCTCGTCGGGGTGCGGCGCCGGGACGGCCTGGCTCCCAGATACCCTTGACGCATGGCCTCCAAGCGGCAAATCGACGTGGGCGGCGTGAAGATCGGCGGGGGAGCCCCCGTGGCCGTCCAGTCGATGACCAAGACCGAGACGGCCGACTACGAGGCCACGATGCGCCAGATCCGCGCGATCGCGGACGCCGGGGGAGACATCGTGCGCTGCGCCGTGCCGCGCGACAAGGATGTCCACGCCCTGAAGCGGATCGTGGTCGAGTCGCCGATCCCTGTGATCGCCGACATCCACTTCAACCACACGCTGGCACTGAAGGCCATCGAGGCCGGCGCTCACTGCGTGCGGCTGAACCCGGGCAATATCGGCGGCCCCGAGAAGGTGGGGGAGGTCGCCGATCTCGCGCGTAGGCACGGCACCCCGCTGCGCATCGGCGTGAACTCCGGCTCGCTGCCGCGCCACCTGCACGAGCTCGAGCGCGAGAATCCCGTCGAGGCGCTGGTCACCGCCGCCACCGAGTTCGTGGAGCTGATGGAGCGCCTGGACTTCGAGGACTTCAAGGTGTCGATCAAGTCGACCTCGGTCCCCAACACGATCGCGTCGAACCGTCTGCTGTCCGAGCGCATCGACTACCCGCTGCACCTCGGCATCACCGAGGCCGGCACCAAGTGGACCGGCTCGCTGAAGTCCGCTGTGGGCCTCGGCACGCTGCTGGCCGACGGCGTGGGGGACACCGTGCGCATCTCGCTCTCCACCTTCCACGCGGAGGAGGAGGTCAAGGTGGCCTGGGAGATCCTCAAGGCGCTCAAGCTGCGCGAGCGCGGCCCCGTGCTGATCGCCTGCCCCACCTGCGGGCGGCTGCAGTTCGACATGGACACCGTGGTGACCGAGATCGAGCAGCGCCTGGAGGCCTACGAGGAGCCGATCGAGGTGGCCGTGCTTGGCTGCGCGGTGAACGGCATCGGAGAGGCGTCACACGCCGACTTCGGCATCACCGGTGCGAAGAACGAGGGCCTGATCTTCGCCGGCGGCGAGCCGCTGCGGAAGGTGCCTCAGGAGCGCCTGGTGGAGGAGCTGTTCACCGAGATCGACCGGTCGCTGAAGATCGGCCGCGTGGAGCGCAACGAGGCGAAGGCCGCCGAGGGCGCGGAGTGGCTGGCCAAGATCCAGGAGGAGAACGCCGGGGAGATGACCCCCGAGCGGATGGCGGCGATGGAGGCCAAGGCCGCCGCCGAGGAGGCCATGGCCGGTGGCCAGGAACTGCCGATGGCGCCCTCCAAGAACACCGAGCGGCGACCCGTGAAGCTCGACGAGGACGCCTCGCCCACCTCGGGCCGCCGCTTCACCCGCGCCTGAGCCCTACTCGCGGAACTCCTTCCGGCAGCTCGCGCCCTTGCAGTCCTGCAACGCTCTGAGGCGCCGGGCCAGCCGCCGCTCGACCCGGTTGTAGCGCTTGACCCGGTGGCGCGACCGGTCCTCGAGCGGATCGGCCAGCAGGTCGTACAGCTCGCGCTCGCCGTTGCCGTAGCGCACGAACTTGAACCGCGGCGTGCGGATGGCGCGGTAGTACTGGAAGCGCTCGGGCAGCCTGGGGCCGTTCTCCAGCAGGATGTCGCGGTTGATCGTGGCCTTCGGGTCGGCGGCCGTCCGCAGCAGCGAGCGCCCGTCCTGCGCCCGGGTGGGGCGGGCGTTGCCGGCGTCGAGGATGGTGGAAGCAAGGTCCACGTTGGCCACCTGCTCGAACACGCGTCGCCGGGGCACGCCGGGCCCGCGCATCAGCAGCGGAACCCGGGACGCCTCCTCGTAGTGGTGGATCTTGCCGCCCGGGATGCGGTGCTCACCGGTGAAGAAGCCGTTGTCGGCGGTGAAGATGATCACCGTGTTGTCCAGATCGCCCCTGGCGCGTAGGGCGTTCACGATCTCCTCCACGCCCTCGTCCACGTGCAGCATGGACTCCCGCCGGCACTGGTAGCGCCGGCGGATCTGCCGCCGCAGCGCGGTGTGTTTTGTCGCCCTGGTAGATCTGCCCGCCGGGGCTGCTTGGCTGGTCTTGCGGGCACCGGTTCCTGCGGCCGTACCAGACCAGGGTGCCGTTCTCGTTCAGGCAGTAGTTGCGGAAGTTGTAGGTGGTGGGGTCCACCGAGCCCTGCCAGTTCTGCCAGCCGTTGGGCCGCTCGGGCGTGCCGTTGGGCTGTCTCTCCGCCCGGTAGCCGTTGAGGTACTTGCCGATGTGGGCCGTCGAGTAGCCCGCGTTGCGCATCCAGACGGGCAGCGTGTCCCTGCCGTTGGGGCGCCGCCCGCGGTAGAGGGTGCGGTAGCCGCCCAGCTCTTGCGGCCTGTTGCCGCGCACATGGTGGTTGTGCGGGTACTGGCCGGTGATGTAGGTGGACCGCGACGGGCAGCACAGCGGGAACGTCGAGAAGGTGTTCACGAATGTGGTGCCGGCGTCGCCGATCAGCGCGCGGGTCTTGGGCAACGCCTGCATCTGCTCGACCGTCTGGTCGTCGGTCATGACCATCACCACGTTGGGGCGGTCGTCCCGCTGGGGGCCTTGGGCCGCCGCACGGTCGGCTTCGCCGCCGCAGCCCGCCAGCACCACGACGAGTACCGGCACGCCCATCGCCACGGCCCCCGCCACAATCCGCTTCGCCCTAGTGCCCATGCACTTCGCTCCTGGGTCGGTTGCAAGCGTGAAGAGGGGCACGCGGCGAGAGTTGCGGCCACCGGCCACCCGGGGGACCCCCTCTAGACTGCGGGCGCCCATGACCCGCCTGTCCGCCTACCTGCTCCCCACCGAGAAGGAGGCCCCCGCGGACGCCGAGGCGGTGTCGCACAAGCTGATGGTGCGCGCCGGGCTTGTACGCCAGCTGGGTGCGGGGATGTGGACCTGGATGCCGGCCGGCTGGCGCGTGCATCGCCGTGTGGAGCAGATCGTGCGGGAGGAGATGGACGCCGTCGGGAGCCTGGAGATGCTCATGCCGGTGCTCCAGCCCGCGGAGCTGTGGCAGCGGTCGGGGCGGTATCCGATCGAGGAGCTGTTCAAGCTGAAGGACCGCCGCGGCGCCGACATGGTGCTCGCGATGACCCACGAGGAGGCGCTCACCTACCACGTCGCCAGGGAGGTGCGCTCCTACCGCGACCTGCCCAAGCTGCTCTACCACTTCCAGGTCAAGGAGCGCGACGAGCCGCGCCCGCGGGCCGGGGTCCTCCGTACGCGCGAGTTCGTGATGAAAGACGCCTACAGCTTCGACCGTGACGAGGAGGGCCTCGCGGCCTCCTACGACCTCTACGCCGGCGCGTATGACCGGATCTTCGACCGCACGGGGCTGGAGTGGTACAGCGTGGAGGCCGACGTGGGGATGATGGGCGGCTTCGGGGCCCACGAGTACATGGCGCCCTGCCCGGCGGGAGAGAACGACGTTGCGCTATCGAACGCCGGCTACGCCGCCAACGTGGAGGTGGCCAGCGCCACGCCGCAGCCGGTGGACGGCCTGCCGGAGCGCCTCGACGCGCCTGAGCCGGTCGACACGCCGGGGGCGCGGACCATCGAGGAGGTCACGCGCCAGCTGGGCGTGCCCGCGGGAGCTCTGATCAAGGCGCTGCCGGTGATCGTGGGGGAGGGCGAGCCCCTGCTGGTGCTGGTGCGCGGCGACCACCGCCTCAACGAGCTCAAGCTGCAGACGGTGCTTGGGCAGCCGGTGCGTGCGGCCAACGAGGACGAGGTGGAGTCGCGCTTCGGCGCGCCGCCGGGCTTCATCGGCCCCGTAGGGGCGCGCACGCCGGTGCTGGCCGACCAGGCGCTCGAGGGGATGGCCGGCATGGTGGCCGGGGCCAACGAGCCGGATCGCCACCTCCGCGGCGTGGAGCCGGGGCGGGATTTCGAGGCGCGCTTCGCCGACGTGCGCTCCGTGGAGGCCGGCGACACGTGCCCGGCCGGCGCCGAGATCCACATCGAGCCGGCCATCGAGGTGGGGAACATCTTCAAGCTGGGCACCCGCTTCGCCGAGCCGCTGGGCGCCACCTACCTCGACGAGGACGGCACCGAGCGAGTGATCTGGATGGGTTCCTACGGGATCGGCCCCGCGCGCATCGCCGCCGCCGCGGTGGAGCAGTTCCACGACGAGCAGGGCATCTCCTGGCCGCGCCCGCTGGCGCCCTTCGACGTGGAGCTGGTCACCCTCGGCAAGCCCGGGGAGGAGGCGCGCGAGGTGGCCGAACGCATCTACGAGGAGCTTCGCAACGAAGGACTGGACGTGCTCTACGACGACCGCGACGCCAGCCCGGGGGAGAAGTTCGCCGACGCCGAGCTGCTCGGCTGCCCGCTGCGGCTCACCGTGGGCAAGCGCGGGCTGGAGGCCGGCGAGGTGGAGGCGCAGGTGCGCAGGGGGCTCCAGATGCGCTCCCTGCCCCTCGAGGGGGCGGCCGCGGCGGCCGCCGACCTGTACCGGTCGCTGCCGTGAAGAAGCAGCTGACCCGCAAGCGACTGCTGGGCATCGACCGCTCCGGCGGCCCACCGCCAGCAACCCAGAAGGGCCAGCCGCTGCGGCCGTTCACGATCCCCAACGTCGTCTCCTACGCGCGCATCGCGTTGCTGCCCGTGTTTCTCGCGGTGGCGCTGGGCTCCGACGACGGACGCGAGTTCTGGGCCGCCGCCCTCTTCTGGCTGATCGCCTGGGGGGACCAGCTCGACGGCCTGCTCGCGCGGGTCACCGGTCAGTACAGCCGCCTCGGCGCCCTGCTGGACCCGCTCACCGACCGCGCGCTGGTGCTGGCCGGCGCGGTGGTGTGCTTTCACCACGAGCTGCTGCCCCGCTGGGCGCTGGTGGCGCTCGCGGCGCGAGAGCTGTTCATGCTCGGGCTCACCCAGTACGGGCTGCGCACGGGGATGGACCTCGGCATCAACATGGTGGGGCGGTGGGCGGTGTGGCCCGTGATGCTCGCCGTCTTCCTCACGCTCCTCGTGGACACCTGGGTGGCCGAGGCCTCGCTCTACCTAGGCCTGGCGCTCACCCTCTGGGCGACGGTGCTGTACGTGCGGGACGGCTTGCGGTTCCGGCGCTCGAGCCGGACTCGGTAGAGCTCGCCGGCCGGGCGCGCACGCGGGCGAAGGCATCCACCACGGCGGGGTCGAACTGCAACACCCTCAAGCTCAGCTTGACACCCCGGTCTATACTCGCCGTTCCTTGACCTGAAAGGACCTGCGAATGGAAACGTTCCCCGACCTTGGGGCGCTCTCCGACCACGAACTGAAGGACATGATCCAGCAGCTCACGGACGAGGAGCAGGAGGTGTCCTACCAGCGACGCATCCTCCACGGGAAGATCGACATCCTGCGAGCCGAGCTGGTCAACCGCCTGCGCAAGAAGCACGAGGACGGCGAGTCCGCGATCAGCGGCGCCGATGTCCAGGCGCTCACCGACATCCTGTCCGGCAAGTCGATGCCCGACGACGGATCGAACGAGTAGGAACCGGCGGGGGCCGGGGAGCCAGATGCACTGCCCCGAATGCGGCTTCGCCAACGCGGAGGGCGCGAACTACTGCCAGAAATGCGGCGCCTTCCTGGCCGAGGCCGACAAGCAGGAAGGCGACACCACGGCTGCCTACCAGCTCGACGAGACCGGGGAGCTGAAGCCGGTGGACATGGAGCAGTTGGCTGCCGAGGGCGCCACGCTGGCGATCCGCTCCGGCGGTGGCCGGGCGGGCGAGGTGTTCGCCGTGGCGGGCGAACGGATGACGATCGGGCGCAGCCCCGAGGCCGAGGTGTTCCTCGACGACGTGACCGTGTCACGCAACCACGCGCTTCTGGTGCGCCGCCGCGACGACCTCTACATCGACGACCTCGGCTCCCTGAACGGCACCTACGTGAATCGCAGGCGGATCGAATCCCACCGCCTCCAGAACGGCGACGAGCTGCAGGTGGGCAAGTACAAGCTCACCTACCTGGAGCGGTGAGGAGACGGTCATGAGCGTTCAGCGCGGAGCAGAGGCACCCGCCGCGGGCAGCGGCAAGGCCCTCACCATCGGGGCGGTCTGCAAGCAGTTGGAGCGCGAGTTCCCCGACATCTCGATCTCGAAGATCCGGTACCTGGAGGACCAGAAGCTCCTGGCGCCCAGGCGGACGGCGGGCGGCTACCGCCTGTTCACCCCGTCCGACGTGGTGCGCCTTCGAACGATCCTGCGCCTGCAGCGCGACGAGTTCCTGCCGCTGCGGGTGATCCGCCAGGAGCTGGCCTCGGGCCGCGCGGAGCAGGACGAGCTCGCCCCGGGCGAGGGCTCCGGCTCGGACCCGCGCGGCGCCGGCCGCCGGGCCACCGTGGCGATGCGCTCCGGCGGATCGCTGTACGGCCTCGACGAGGTGCTCGAGGAGACCGGCGCCGACGCCGGGCTGGTCAAGGAGCTGGAGGAGTACGGCGTGATCCGGGGGGAGAAGCAGGACGGCGAGACGGTGTACGACGACACCGAGCGCGAGATCGTGCGCGCGGTCACCGAGCTCAAGCGCTACGGCGTGGGCGGGCGCAACCTGCGCGTGTTCCGCACCTCGGCCGATCGCGAGGCGGCCCTGCTCGAGCAGATCCTCGCCCCGGCGCTGCGGTCGCGGAACCCCGAGCGGCGCAAGGAGGCGATGCAGGCCCTCGAAGACCTTGCCAGCACCGCCTCCTATCTCAAGCACCTGCTGCTCATCCGCGACCTGCGCAAGATCGCCAAGTGAGAAGTAGCTCCGGTGCTCGGCCGCCTGTCCTACCGGAGGTAGGGATCGACGATCGGCCTGCGCTCCTCGCCAAGGGTGGCTCCGGCGCTCGCACGGATGGATCTCGGGCTGCGCTCCTCGCCTTGCGGCACCACGTGCGCGACATCCCCGACTTCCCCAAGCCGGGGATCGTCTTTCGTGACATCACCCCACTGTTCCTGAACGCCGAGGCGTTGCGCACCGCGACCGAAGCGCTGGCCGAGTATGCGGCGGACGTAGAAGCCGAGTACGTGGTCTCGGCCGAGGCGCGCGGCTTCGTGCTGGGCGGGGCGATCGCGGCGCGCATCGGCGCGGGATTCATCGTGGCCCGCAAGCCGGGCAAGCTTCCGCGCGACACGGACTCGGTGGAGTACCAGCTCGAGTACGGGGTGGACGCCCTGGAGATGCACAGCGACGCGCTGCGCGGCGGCGCCAGGGTGCTCGTGCACGACGACCTGCTGGCCACCGGCGGCACCGCCGGGGCGCTGTGCGGACTGGTGGAGCAGGCCGGGGCGGAGGTGGCCGGCTGCGCCTTCGTGATCGAGCTGGCCTTCCTCGATGGTCGCGGGCGGCTGGCGCCACGCGACGTTCACAGCCTGATCTCCTACGACGAGTAGCGGTGCCCACGATCGCTCGCTCGCGCACGGTGCCCGCCGCCCCCGAGCGGATCTGGTCGCTCGTATCCGACCCCTGGCGCTGGCCCAGCTGGTGGCCCAACGTGGCGCGCGTGGAGGAGGCCGCGCCCGGAGCGTGGACGGCGGTGCTCACGAGCGCCAACGGGCGCACCATGCGCGCCGACTACTCGCTCGAGAAGTCCGAGCAGCCGACGCTGCTGCGCTGGCGCCACGAGGTGGAGGAGTCACCGTTCGAGCGGATCATGGCCTCCTCGGTCACCGAGCTGGAGATGGAGCCCGCGGGGGAGGGCTCCACCGTGGTGCGCCTCACGGCGCGCATCCAGCTGCGGGGCTTCTCGCGGCTAGGTGGGATCCAGGTCACGCGGGCGACCAAGCGGCAGTTCGACGCCGCCCTGGACGGCCTCCAGGAGCTCGCCGAGGGCTGGAGGGACTAGGTGCGCTGGTGGGGGTGGGGCGAGGACGCCGCCGCCATCACGCTCCCCGGCCCAGCGGCGCACCTGCTGCGAGAGCAGCTGGACCTCTCCCTACCTCCGGTAGGACAGGCGGGCGAGGAACGGGGCCGGCGCGTGGAACTTGCGGACGTACGCCTGCCCGAGCCGTCACTTCCGGAGGCCGCCCGGCGCGCGCTTGCCGAGGCGGTGGGGTCGGAGAACGTGCTGGATGGCACCGAGGAGCGCCTGGCGCATGCCGCCGGGCGCAGCTACCCGGACCTCGTGCGGCTGCGCCGCGGGGACGCGTCGGGTGCCCCGGACGCCGTAGTGCTCCCGAACAGCGGGGAGCAGGTTGCGGCCGTGCTGAGGGCCTGTGCAGGCGCAGGAGTGGCCGTGATCCCCTTCGGAGGCGGCACCAGCGTGGTGGGCGGGGTGGAGGCGCTTCGCGGCCGCCATGCGGCTGCCATCACGCTCGACCTGAGGCGCATGGACCGGGTGCTCGGCGTGGACCGCACCTCGCTCACCGCCTCGCTCGAGCCGGGCCTCATGGGACCGCAGCTGGAGCGGCTGCTGGCAGCGGAGGGGCTCACACTGGGCCACTTCCCGCAGTCGTTTCAGTTCTCCACCCTCGGCGGCTGGGTGGCCACCCGCTCGGCCGGGCAGGCGTCCACCGGGTACGGGCGCATCGACGAGCTGGTGCAGTCCCTGCGGTGTGAGTCGCCGGCCGGCCCGTTGGCCACGCGCGACGTGCCGGCCACGGCGGCGGGGCCGTCGCTGCGCGAGCTGCTGGTGGGCTCCGAGGGAACGCTGGGTGTGATCACCCAGGCCACCGTGCGCGTGCGCCCCGCGCCCGCTGAGCGCCACTACGAGGGCTGGTCGTTCCGCTCCTTCGAGGACGGGGTGGAGGCGCTGCGGGCGCTGGAGCAGCGGCGAGCCGCCCCGGACGTGGCGCGCCTGTCCGACGCCGAGGAGACCCGCCTGACCATGGCCCTGGGCTCCACCGGCAGCACGGCGGAGCGGGCCGGGCGCGCCTACCTGCGGCTGCGCGGCCACGAGGGCGGCTGCCTCGCGTTCACGGGCTTCGAGGGGCCGGGGGAGGACGTGTCCCGCCGGCGCGGGCGCTGCGCGTCGATCCTGCGGGGCGCCGGAGCGGTGTCGCTGGGCGAGCGCCCGGGGCGCTCCTGGCTGCGCGGGCGGTTCTCGGCGCCCTACCTGCGCGACGAGCTGCTGGACCGCGGCGTGATGGTGGAGACGCTCGAGACCGCCACCACGTGGAGCGGGCTGCACGGCCTCTACGCAACCGTCGGCGGCGCGCTGCGCGAGTCTCTGGCGGCGCGCAGCACGCCGCCCGCGGTGATGTGCCACGTGTCCCATCTGTATCCGTCGGGCGCCTCGCTGTACTTCACCTTCCTCGCCCGCCAGGAGCAGGGCGCCGAGCTGGAGCAGTGGCGTGGAGCCAAGACGGCGGCCTGCGACGCGATCCACGCCGCCGGCGGCACGATCACCCACCACCACGCCGTGGGCACGGACCACGCCCCCTGGATGGAGGCTGAGGTGGGCGCGCTGGGGATCGAGGCGCTGCGCGCGGTCAAGGAGCGAGTGGACCCCACGGGCGTGATGAACCCCGGGAAGCTGTTGCCGGGGGCCTAGGGCTGGGGAGTCTGCTGCTCGGGTGCGGCACCGCCCTGGGCGTCGCCCTGGCCGGCGGGGTCCTGGGGCGGGGCCTGGATCTGGTCCAGCCGCCCGCGCAACACCGAGTCGCCGCCGTGGCCGTCGTCGCCGCGGATGTCCTCGCGCGAGACGTCGATGAACTTGTACCGGTCAAAGCCCTCGGGGAGTGGACCGGCGCCCTGGAAGGCGCCGTTGCGGTCGGCCACCTGGGCGCCCAGCGAGCGCGCGTCGCCGTCGGAGTTATAGAGCCACACCTGGTAGGCCTGGCCATCCTCGTTGCGGGGCAGCTGGGCCTGCACGATCAGTTGGCGCTGCCCGCCGCGCTGGGCGATCACGGCCACGCCGCGCACGTTGCGCTGCCCCTCGGTGCTCTCCACCGGAGTCAATGCCAGCTGACCGACGAGGCGGGTCTGGCTGGCGGCATTCTGGGTTGAGTCCGTTCCGCCGTCGCTCTGCTCGCTGTCGTCGCCGCCGAGGGCCAGCGGGCCCATGTTGCCCGGGGAGGGATAAACGAACAACACCACCAACACCAGCAGCACGGCGGCCCCGCCCCCGGCCACCAGCCGGCGGCGGCGCACGGCCGCGCTGGCGGCGGGCGACAGCGACCGCCGGGGCTTCGCGGGCGCCGCCTCCGCGCCCTCGTCGTCGTCCTGCTTGGCGCGGCGCGAGCGCTTACCGCGCGGCGCGCGGCGGCGCCTCGGCTCGGCCGCCGCCGGGTCGCCCTCGGGGATCGAGGGAAGCCCGCCGCCCTCGTAGAACTCGTCGAGGGAGTCGAGCACCGAGCGCGCCCACCCGCGAGCCGCCTCGGAGCGGCGCAGGTGGCCCTTGGTGGCGGTGGACTCCGGGCCGGTCTGCTGGTTGAGCAGGTAGTCGGCGATCTGGCCGCGCCAGTCGTCGTCCACGGCCGCGGCGCTCACAGGAGACAGCCGCACGAGCGCCTCGCGCGCCAGCTCGCGCACGCGCGCGGGAGGCATGCCGAGCATCTCGCTCAGCTGCTGATAAGTCTGCCCCCGCTTGAGGACGAGCTCGATGATCGCCCTCTGCTCGGCAGAGAGCTGGTCGAACGTGGCCATGGGCGCCGAAAGATAGCCTGCCAGGATGACCGAACCGCCCACGGACATGGCCGAGCGATCGGCCGTCACCATGGATGGCACGCTCGGGTTCGAGTTGATCGAGGCGGGGGAGGAGCTGGCCCGCGGGCGCTTTACGGTCACCGATCGCGTGCGGCAGCCGATGGGCATCGTCCACGGGGGCGCCTACGCCGCGATGGCCGAGTCGCTGGTGTCCGCGGCCACCTACATGCACGTGACCGGCGACGGCAACATCGCCGTAGGGCAGTCCAACCACACGAACTTCCTGCGGCCAGTCGCCGGCGGCACGGTGCATGCCGCGGCCCGGCGCCGCCATCGCGGGCGCACCAGCTGGGTATGGGAGGTTGACTTCACCGACGACGACGGCCGACTGTGCGCGATCACGCGCGTGACGATGGCCGTCCGTCCGGCGCCAGAGCAGTCGCGTAGCGGTTCGTGATCGGCAGGCGCCGGTCGCGTCCGAAGGCCTTGGTGGAGATGCGGATGCCCGGCGGGGCCTGGCGACGCTTGTACTCCGCGCGGTCCACCATCCGGATCACGCGTTCGACCTCCCCTGCCGGCAGTCCCTGGCTCACGAGCTCCTCAGCGTCCAGGTCCTGCTCCACATAGCCCGCGAGGATCCTGTCCAGCACGTCGTAGGGAGGCAGCGACTCCTCGTCGAGCTGCTCGTGGCGCAGTTCGGCGGACGGCGGGCGATCGAGCACCGAGGCGGGCACGAGCTCACGCTCGGCATGCCCGTTGCGCCAGCGCACCAGCCGGTAGACCAAGCCCTTGAACACGTCCTTGAGCACGGCGAACCCGCCTGCCATGTCGCCATAGAGCGTGGCGTAGCCAACCGATAGCTCGGACTTGTTGCCGGTGGTGAGCACGAGCCACCCGAACTTGTTCGACAGCGCCATCACCGCGTTGCCCCGGATGCGTGCCTGGAGGTTCTCCTCGGCTATCCCGGTGTCCGTGCCGCCGAAGGGCTCCGCGAGCAGGCGCTCGTAGGCGCCCATCGCGTCCTCGATGTCCAGCTCGAGGAACTCGGTGTCGAGGTTGGCGGCGATCGCGCGCGCATCCGCGCGGGTGCCCTCGGAGGAGTAGGGGGAGGGCATCGACACGCAGACGACGCGGTCGCTTCCCAGCGCGTCCACCGCCACGAGCGCGACCAGCGCCGAGTCGATGCCTCCCGACAGCGCGATGACCACGCGGTCGAAGCCGTTCTTGTGAACGTAGTCCCCGAGGCCGGTCCGCAGCGCGGCGTATACCTCCTCCTCGGGCGCCAGCAGCTCCGCGACCGAGCCGCCCACCTGGTCGGGCGCGGGGGCGCCCACCGTGAGTGAGGCGAGCACCGGCACGGCCTTGCGCTCCCTGCGCGCCGCGGCGCGGTGGCGGGTGTCGCGCAGCCGCGCGGCTGCCACGGCGCCCGGGTCGACGGTGCAGAGCGTGAGCGCCTCCTCGAACTGCGGAGACCGCGCCATCACCTCGCCGTCCTGGTCGATCACCACACTGTGGCCGTCGAACACCAGCTCGTCCTGGCCGCCGACCGTGTTGCAGAACACCACCGACACGATGTTGTCCTTGGCGCGCTGCACGAGCATCCGCTCGCGCTCGATCCCCTTGCCCGCGTGGTAGGGAGAGGCGCAGAGGTTGAGGATCACCTGTGCGCCCGCGAGCGCCTCGGAGCTGGCGGGCGGGCCGGGCTCCCAGATGTCCTCGCACACCGTCAGGCCGATCGTGGTGCCGTTCAGCTCGATCAGCGCCGGCTCGGTGCCGGCCTGGAAGTAGCGCTGCTCGTCGAACGGGCCGTAGTTGGGCAGGTAGCACTTGCGGTAGACGGCGGCCACGCGGCCGTCGGCCAGCACCGCCGCGGAGTTGTAGACGTCGTCCGCGCGCTCGGGGAAGCCCACCAGCGCGACGATGCCGTGGATGCCGCCGGCCAGCTCCTCGAGGGCGGCGCCGGTCGCGTCGAGGAAATGCGTCTTCAGCAGCAGGTCCTCGGGCGGATAGCCCGTGAGCGTCAGCTCGGGGAAGACCACGAGCGCAGCGCCGGCGTCGCGAGCACGGGCCGTGTATTCGGCGATCTTCGCGGCATTGCCGTCGATGTCCCCGACGGTGGCGTTGATCTGGGCGAGCGCCACTCGCATGGGCTCCGGATGTGGGCTCATGGGTCCAGTATGCACCCTCGGCGGGCCGTTTCAGCGCTTGCAGCCGAGGGGGATGTCCAGGTAGCGCGAGCCCCTGTCGCGGTGGTCGAAGTGCCACCACTCGCGCCTGTAGTTGGTGAAGCCGAAGCGCTCCATGGCGCGCACGAGGATCAGGCGGTTGCGCAGGATGCGCCCGCGCGCGTTGTAGGTGTTCGCGCCGGGCCCCAGGTCGTCGTACGGCCCCATCCTGACGCGCTTTCCGTCCCCTGCACGAAGGAGCGTGAGATCCACGGCGCTGCCCAGGTTGTGGTTGCTCCGGCGCGCGATGTAGGTGCCAACCAGGTGCCCCTTGCCGCTGCGCTGCGCCCATCGCACCAGCGCGCGGGTGGCGCGGGCGGGCCGGTAGGCGTCGAGGATCGACAGGCTCAGTCCGCGGCGGCGCAACAGACGTTGCACGCGGCCGAGATCCCGGGCGGGGGCGCGGCGCATCAGCGCCCACGCGCGGCAGTAGCCGGGCAGGAGCCTGCCGGTCACGTTGCGCTTCGTGGCGTAGCGGATGTCGAGCCTCACGCCGGGCGCGAAGCGCTTCACGTCCACCAGCCCGGCGCGGCGGTGCGCCGGCGAGCCGGCCTCGCCGGGAGCGGCGGCGGGGGAGGGAAGGGCGCCCACCAGGGCGACGGCGAAGGCGAATGCGACGGCCGTGATCGGTCCCCGTGCGCGCACGCGTTGCTGCCTACGCAGGGGTGCCCAGGGCTCGCGGCTAGCTGTGGTCGCCTGACACCGGGGCCGCGGTAGCCCCAGTGCATTCCAGCAGCTTGCGCGGGTCCACTTCGAACAGGCTGTGGCCGTCTCCGCCGGCCGCATAGACCCGGTCGTGCTCCAGCAGCGACTCGTCGAACACCACGGGCAGGTCGTGGCCGAAGGGGGGCACCCCGCCGATGGAGAACCCGGTGGCGGCACGCACCTCGTCCGCCGAGGCCTGGCGCACCTCCGCCACGTCGAGGGCGTCTGCCAGGCGGCCGGGGTCCACCCGGTGGCTGCCCGAGGCGATGCACAGCACCGGGTCGCCGTCGGCCACGAACACCAGTGACTTGGCGATCTCGGCCTCCTGGCAGCCCACGGCGCGAGCGGCGTCGCCCACGGTGGCCGTGGTCTCGGAGAGGCGGCGCACGTCCACCTCGAGGCCCAGCTCGCGGGCCCTGTCGATCACCTTCTGTCGCATCTGAGGAGTCTCAGACTACGGGGGCCATCTCGTCGCGCACGGCCGGCGGCGGCTGGGTGGTGATCTCCACGCCCGCCGCATCGGCCAGCTCGGCCAGCGAGTCGTAGATGTCGCGGGCCAGGTCGTCGATGTCGTACATCACGTCGTAGTCGCCGACCAGGCCGAAGTTCATGTGGCCGTTGTAGCTCATGATCGCCACGCCCAGGCCCTGGTTCTTGGCCAGCGGGACCATCGGGAACGGGTCCAGCGCCTCCCGTCCCATCAGGTACAGCGGGAACTGCGGGCCCGGCACGTTGGTCACCACCACGTTGAAGAACCGCTGGCGGCTCATCAGCCGGGAGGCCTGCCCCATCACGGTCGGCGGAGCAAAGCCGCTCAGGCTGGTGAGCACCTCGGCGCCCAGCGCCTGCCCGCCCTCCTTGAGGTCTGCCATCGCCTCGCGAACCACGTCCAGGCGCGCCACTGGCTCCTGGCACCAGACGGGCAGCGGGGCCATGATCGCCGCCACCTGGTTGCCGAGATCGCCGCGCTGGTCGTCGCTGCGCACGCTCACGGGCACCAAGGCCGTGAGCTCCTGGCCGTCGGTGCGCTCACCGCGCCGGCGCAGGTGGCGCCCCAGCGCGCCGGCCACCGTCGCCAGCACCACGTCGTTCACCGTGCCGCCCAACTCGTTCTTGATCGCCTTCATGTCCCCGAGGCTGGTGCGCACCCACGTGAACCTGCGGTGGGGGCCGATCGGCTGGTTGTAGGGCGTGCCCGGCGCCGGGCTCAGGCCCGCCCACGCCATCGCGCCCACGCCGGCCGCCGCGCCAACCAGCGAGCCGACGATCTGGCGCGGGGTACGCAGGACTGCCCGTACGGCGCGCACGGCCTCGGCGGGCATCGTCGCGCGCTCGAGCAGCGCCTCGCCCAGCAGCTGCGAGCGCGAGGGAAGCGGCTGCGGCAGCCACCGCGGGCCGGGGTCCGTCGGCGCGGCAGGCTCTGCCGAGGTGTCGAACAGCACGCTGAGGATGTCCACGCCGGAGATCCCATCCACGAGCGAATGGTGGGTCTTGGAGAGCATCGCGAAACGGCCGCCCTCCAGGCCCTCCACGAGCCAGACCTCCCACAACGGCTTGTCGCGGTCCAGTTGCTGGGCGAACACGCGCCCTGCCAGCGCACGCAGCTGTTCCTCGGACCCGGGGGAGGGCAGGGCCGTGGAGCGCACGTGGTAGCCGAGGTTCAGGTGGGGGTCGTCCACCCACCGCGGGCGGGCCTGCGCCAGTGGGACGAAGGCCAGCTTCTGGCGGTAGCGCGGCACCAGGTGCAGGCGGCGGTCGATCGACTCGAGCAGCTCCTCGTGTGAGGGCGCGTCGCCGTCGAAGATCATGGCCGAGGCCACGTGCATGTGGGCGGAGCCGTCTTCCAGGTGTAGGAACGACGAGTCGAGCGCGGTGAGTCGGTCGGACATCTCTCCCTCTCTGAAGCGGGTCGCGAGGGACGGTACCGCTGGAGGGCCGGGTGTGCACGGCTTCTTGTAACTGTGATCTCGCGCACAGAGACGGCGGATCGCGTCCGTAGGGTGCGAACAGTTGCTCGATTCGGCCACGCCGAGCGGCGCGCTTCAAGCGTCCCGGCGGGGGACCCAACGCCGTCCATCCCGGCGGCAGGGGCGAATCGGCCGCTCGGTCGCAAGGCGACCGCCGGCCGTAGCGACGCCATGTGGTGCCGCGAGCCCGACAGCTAACCCCGTAGGCACGGCCCGGAGAAATCGATCGTGCGCAGCCGGCCGAGCCGGCTGCTTCGCGGAAAGGAAAGTTTGAGACAGCAATGGACCGCGCGCAGGCGCGGGCTGGCCCTCGCCGCCCTCACCCTGTGCACTTCAGTAGGGACCGCCCAGGCGGCCGCACCGCAGCAGCCCGAGGCGGGCCAGAGCAGTCCGTCCGTGAGCATGGCGGGCAAGAAGACCGACAAGGTCAGGTACGGCAACCGCGTCTCCGTGGCGGGCTCCGTGTCGCCGGGCGGAGCCGGTCGCACGGTGAGCCTGCAGTACGCCCAGAACGGCGGCAGCTTCAAGCAGCTGGCCACCACCACGACCGCGGCCGACGGCTCCTACCGGTTCGTGCCGAGGGCGCGCCGGTCGGGCTCCTACCGCGCCGTCGCCGACGGCGTGGCCGCCAGCGCGCGCAAGCGGGTGACGGTGGTCGGTTCGCTCAAGGCGCGCACCTCCACCCGCCACTCCATCGGTGGGCGCAAGGTGACCGCCAGCGGCCGCCTGCTGCCCGCCGTGAGCGGGCGCAAGGTGAAGCTGCAGGTGCGTAGCGGGCGCAGGTGGCGCACCGTGGACACCACCCGCACACGCAGCGGAGGTCGCCTCCGCGCCGCCTGGCGCCCGAGTGGCCCCGGCCGCCACAAGCTGCGCCTTCGCTTCGGAGGCGACCGCCTCGCGGCCGCCGCGGGCGACCGCCTGCGGGTGAACAGCTATCGCGCCGGAAGCGCGTCGTGGTACGGCCCCGGCCTCTACGGAAACAACCTGGGCTGCGGCGGCACGCTTACCCCGAGCACCGTGGGCGTGGCGAACAAGTCGCTGCCGTGCGGCACCAGGGTCACCTTCCGCTACCGCGGGCGCTCGGTCACGGCCCGGGTCGTGGACCGCGGCCCGTATGTGGCCGGGCGCGAGTGGGACCTCACCGAGGCGCTCAAGCGCAAGCTGCACTTCCCCTCGACCGGCACGGTCTGGACCACGAGGTAGAGGTGCCAGAGATTCGGCATCCATGCCAAATCGCTGTGTAGTCAGAGCGTGAGCTCCAGCTGGGGATCGACGCCGGCCGCCGGGCCCACCGGCGGTTCGGCGTCGAGCCCGGCCACCCTCACGCCCAGCAGCCGCACGGGGCGCTGAGGGTTCAGGGCCACCAACAGGCCGCGCGCCACGCCGAGCACCGTCGGGGTGTCGTTCACCGCGCGTGTGAGCGTCCGCGCACGGGTAAGGGTGGAGAAGTCATCCAGGCGGACCTTGATCCCCACGGTGCGTCCGCGGCGGCCGTGGCGCTCCAGGTCGGCTGAGAGTTGCGCCGTCAGACACTCCAGCACCGGCTCGAGCTCCCCGAGGCCGCGCAGGTCGCGGTCGAAGGTGGTCTCGCGCGACTCGGACTTGCGGATCCGCGCCGTCTCGATCGGGCGCTCGTCCTCGAGCCGCGCCAGGCAGCCCAGGTGCGGCCCCAGCCGTGAGCCGAACCACTCGGCCAGCGTGGCGTCGGGCGCCTCGGCGAGGACGCCGAGGGTCTCGATGCCGCGCTGCCGCAGCCGCTCCACGCTCTTGGGCCCGATGCCGGGGATCAGGCCGGGGGAGTGGCCCTTGAAGCGCTCACGCGCCTCCGCGGAGGTGAGCGCCAGGAAGCCGTCGGGCTTTCCCGCGTCCGAGGCCACCTTGGCCACCAGCTTGTTCGGCCCGATGCCGATCGAGCACACCAGCCCCGTGGCCTCGCGCACCGCGGCCTTTACCCGCCGCGCCGCCGCTTTGGGCTGCCCCAGCGGCGTGAGGTCGAGGTAGGCCTCGTCCAGGCCCACCACCTCCACCGTCTCGATCTGCTCCCTGACGACCTCCATGACGGCCCGCGAGCGATCGCGGTAGTGGTCGAACTCGGGCTGCACGAACACCGCCTGCGGGCACAGCCGCCGGGCGCGCGAGGCGGGGGTGGCCGAGAACACACCGTACGCGCGCGCCTCGTAGCTGGCGGTGGTGACCACGGCCCGCGGTCCGCTGCCGGCCACGACGACGGGGAGGCCGCGCAGCTCTGGACGGCGTTGGAGCTCAACGCTGACATAGAACGCATCCATGTCCACGTGGGCGATGACGCGGGGCCGTTCGGGCGGGCGCACGTTGTCGAGGGTACGCGGGGGGTCGGCCGCTTTTTCGGCTTCCGCGGGAGATTCAACAGCGCAGTAAAGGGCGACGCCCGGAACGTGGTCGGCGAACGACCATTACTTGACGATCGATGATCGTTCGCAAAGGTGCTCCAAGCAGCGGTCGCCAGACGACCGTTTTCTGGAGCGCTTCTCGGCGAGCCGGTCGCGCGTCAAGCTGTGGTCGCTCGTGGACGGGGATCCGCTACAGCGGCTGGTTCACGGGGCGCACGAGGATCTCGTTCACGTCCACGTGCGGAGGCTGTGAGAGGGCGAACATAACGGCGCGGGCGATGTCGTCGGCCTGCAGTGCGCCCTCCTTGGGCTCGTCGAAGAACGGGGTGTCCACCATGCCGGGCTCGATCAGGGTCACGCGCATCGGCGTGTCGGCCACCTCTGCGCGCAGGCTCTCGCCCATCGCGGTCACGGCCCACTTGGTGGCCGAGTAGAGCGAGCCGGGGAGGGCCCGGCGGCCGGCCACCGAGCCGGTGAGCAGCATGTGTCCGGCGTTCTGGTCGCGGAAGTGGGTGAGGGCGGCACGGATCGAGAGCGCGCAGCCGTAGACGTTGGTCTCGACCATCGCCTTCCAATGCTCCACGGACTCCTCGAGGAAGCCGCGCGCGGCCCCGAATCCGGCGTTGGCGAAGAACGCGTCCAGACGGCCGAACTTCTCGACGGTCTCCTGCACTATCCGCTGCTGGTCCTCCCAGCTGGTCACGTCGCAGCGCAGCGCGATCGCGTGCTCGTCGCCACCCAGCTCCTTGGCCAGCTTGGCGAGCTTGTCCTCGGAGCGCGCGGCCAGGGTCACGCGCCACCCGTCCCGGACGGCGTGGCGGGCGGTCTCGGCGCCGATGCCGCTGCTGGCGCCGGTGATGAGCAGTACGGGGTCGTCGGCCATGAGAGGTGTTCTACCAGCCGCCCGGTCCCGGCCCGTGGGCCTGGCGCGTTAGGCTGCCCGCGCCATGGCCGTGCCCCGGCGCTCCAGCGCCCGCTTCCCCGCCCTGGACCCGGCGGCGGGCCACTACGAGAGCTTCTACATGAAGGCCGCGCACCCGTCCGAGCGCGTGGGACTGTGGATCCGCTACACGGTGCACAAGCGGCCGGGGGAGGGGCCTGAGGGGTCGCTGTGGTGCACGCTGTTCGACCGCTCCGAGGAAGGCGCCCCGTGGGCGGTGAAGCAGACGACGTCAGACGTGGGCGGCCGCGACGACGAGTACATCCACGTGGGCGACAGCGTGTTCGCGCCGGGATCGGTGGCCGGGCATGCGCAGGGGGAGGGGAGAAGCGCCTCCTGGGAGCTCTCCTTCGACGCGGGGGAGGAGGCGCTGCACCACCTGCCCCGGCGGTGGATGTACCGCGCGCCGATTCCGCGCACCAAGCTGCTCAGCCCGCACCCCGGTGCGCGCTTCAGCGGGCGCGCGGAGGTGGAGGGGCACTCGGTGGAGCTCGACGGCTGGCGCGGCATGGTCGGGCACAACTGGGGCACCCAGCACGCCGAGCGGTGGATCTGGATGCACGGCGCCGGGTTCGCGCAGGACGGCGAGGCGTGGCTCGACGCGGCGCTGGGCCGCATCAAGGTCGGGCCCTACACCACGCCCTGGATCGCCAACGGCGTGCTCTCCCTCGGCGGCGAGCGCCTGCGCCTCGGGGGCCCCGAGCGCGCCCGCCGCACCGAGGTGTCGGAGAGCCCCACCCGGTGTGACTTCGCGCTGCCCGGCCGGGGCCTCACCGTCCAGGGCACCGTGGAGGCGGCCCGCGACGATTTCGTCGGGTGGGTCTACGCCGACCCCGACGGGTCCGAGCACAACACGGTGAACTGCTCGGTGGCCGACATGCGCCTGACGGTCTCGCGACCCGGCGAAGCCCCCACTCAATTGGACCTCGAGGGCGGCGCCGCATACGAGCTGGGCATGCGCGAGACCGACCACGGGATGGCGATCCAGCCCTTCCCCGACGGGTAACGCCGCGCGGGCGGCGCCGATCCGCGACGATGCCCGCCCCGTGAGCTCCCAGCGAAAGGTCCACGGCGTGATCTGGATCCTGGCCGGCACGATGCATTTCCTCGTGCCCAAGCGCTACCGGGCGATCATGCCGCCGTACATCCCGGCCCACCGCGAGATGGTGCTGGCCAGCGGCGTGGCCGAGGTGGCGGGCGGCTTCCTGCTGCTCACGCCGGGACTCGAGAAGCCGGCCCGCTGGTGGTTGCTCGCCGTGCTGGTGGCGATCTTCCCCGCCAACGTGCACATGGCGCTGCACCCCGACGACATCAAGGGTCTGCCGCCGATCCCGCGCTGGCTGCTCTGGGCCCGCCTGCCGCTCCAGGCCGTGTTCGCGGCCGGGGTGGTCAAGGCCACCGAGAAGTAGCCGGCCGCGCTCAGCCGCCCCCGCAGGCGGCGGGCGTGGACACCTCGGGCCTTGCCCGCGCGCGGAAGCTTTCGCCACAGAAAGCCGGGCAGGCCGGTGATGCCCGGCATCGGCTCGTAGCGGTCCGGGCCGCTCACGGCTCAGCCCCGTGGAGAGGGCACTTCGGGCTCGCCGAGCCCGAAGGTCTCGTAGGCGCCGAAGCGGGCGAACATCTTGTGGTCAGGACCGTGGAAGTCCGACGATGCGGTGGTGGCCAGGCTGCGGTCGCGGCACAGGTCCACCAGGAACCGCACCTGCTCGCGCGTGTGGGAGGGGTAGAACACCTCGACGCCGTCCAGGTCCAGCTCGGCGATCAGCTCGCCGACCGTGCCGGGGTCATCGAGGTCCCAGAACGGGTGCGCCAGCACGGCGGCGCCGCCGGCCTCGTGGATCAGGTCCACCGCCTCCGGCGTGGTGGGCCAGCGCCGCGGGACGTAGGTCTCACAGCCGGGGATGAGGTACTTCTCGAAGAACGGGCCCATGTCGGTCACGCCGGCGGCCTTGGCGATGTGCGGGCGCCCGACCGACGCGGCGTCGCCCGCCTGGGCAATCGCGCCCTCCAGCGTCACCTCCACGCCGGCGGCGTTGAGGTTGACCACCAGCTCCTCGGCGCGCTTGACGCGCTCCTGCTGGGCCTTCTTGCATGCGGCGCCCATGGCGTCGGCGTCGATCCAGTACCCGAGCATATGCAGCTCCTCGGCCACCGGGTGCGCACACGACATCTCGGCCGCGGCCACCAGCTCGATCCCGTGCTGGTTGGCCGCTTCGGCGGCCTCTGCCAGACCGTCCACGGCGTCGTGGTCGGTCA
This sequence comes from Thermoleophilaceae bacterium, assembly GCA_035646775.1. Taxonomy (GTDB): domain Bacteria; phylum Actinomycetota; class Thermoleophilia; order Solirubrobacterales; family Thermoleophilaceae; genus JAAYBF01. The sequence continues at coordinate 22,108 of DASROS010000137.1, forward strand.
GCGCGAAGGTCGTGACACCCGCGGCGGCGGCCGCGGCCACCACGGCCGCGGGCTCGAGATCGCCGTCGGAGACGGTGGAGTGCGCCTGGAGCTCGATCACACCTACAGCGTATGGCTCCCGGCCGCCACCGCCCGAGCGGGAGGGCTGGAGAACCGCAGCTGGTCGTCCGCGATGCTGCCGTGACGCAGGGCGACGAGGTCCACCGGGTAGTTCTGGTTCAGCCGCCACGGCGCCTTGGAGCCCTGCTTGGGGAACTGGTCGAGCGACCGCAGCACGTAACCGGCCTGGAAGTCGAGGAAGGGCTCCTCGGTGACCTCGGGATCGCGCCGCTCGGGCACCATCTGCCGCCGGCCGAGGCCGTCCATGTGGTTCAGCAGCCGGCAGACGTACTCGGCCACGAGGTCGGCCTTCAGCGTCCAGGAGATGTTCGTGTAGCCGATCGTGTAGGCGAAGTTGGGCACTCCGCTGAGCATCATGCCCTTGTAGGCCATGGTGTCGGGCAACTCGACGTCCTCGCCGTCGACCGCGAGTTGCACGCCGCCGAAGGCCAGCAGGTTCAGGCCGGTGGCGGTGACCACGATGTCGGCGTCGAGCTCCAGGCCCGAGCGCAGCTCGAGCCCGCGCTCGGTGAACGTCTCGATGTGGTCCGTGACCATCGATACGTCTCCGGCGCTGATGGCCTCGAAGAGGTCGCCGTTGGGCACCAGGCAGAGGCGCTGGTCCCACGGGTCATAGCGGGGCTTGAAGTGGGTGTCGACCGCGTAGTCGGCCGGGACGTGGCGCCTGACCACCCAGCGCAGCAGCCGCCTCATCTGGCGGGGAAGGCGCTGGCTCGCCTGGTAGACGAGGATCGCCAGCACGATGTTCTTCCAGCGCACGATCGGATAGACCACGCGGGGCGGCAGAACGCGGCCCAGCACTTTGGCGATCGGGTCCTCGTCGGGAATCGAGAGGATGTAGCTCGGCGAGCGCTGCACCATCGTCACGTGCTCGGCCTCCGGAGCCATGGCGGGCACGAGCGTCACCGCCGTGGCGCCGCTGCCGACCACCACGACGCGCTTGCCCGCGTAGTCGAGGTCCTCGGGCCAGTGCTGCGGATGCACGATCTGGCCGGCGAAGCGCTCGGTGCCCTCGAAATGGGGCGTGAAGCCCTCGTCGTAGCGGTAGTAGCCGCTGCACATGTACAGAAAGCCGCAGGTCAGCTGGAGGGAATCGCCGCTGTCGGTGCGCTCCACGTCCACCGTCCAGGCCGCGTCGGCGGTGGACCACTCGGCGCGCACCACGCGATGGTTGAAACGGATCCGCTCGTCCACGCCGTGTTCGCGGGCGGTGTCCCGGACGTACCGCAGGATCGCGGGGCCATCGGCGATCGCCTTCGCCTCAGTCCACGGCCGGAAGCGGTAGCCGAGCGTCTGCATGTCGGAGTCCGAGCGGACGCCCGGGTAGCGGAACAGGTCCCAGGTCCCGCCGAGCTCCTCGCGGGCCTCCAGAATCGCGAACGTCTTGCCGGGACAGCGCTCCTGCAGGTGAACGGCGGCGCCGATGCCCGACAGCCCGGCGCCGACAATCAGCACATCGAGGTGATCGGGGGGCATCCGGGCGGACGATATAGCGGTGTTGCGTAGGCCGCGGGCGAAAGCGCAACGCTCGATAAGGTACGTTAGGTTAAGCTGACTTCGAACGTCCGTTCGTGTCGATACTCTCCGTGGGTGCTTGAAAAGGCTGTAATTGCAGGGTTAATCGCTGGCGAGGGCTCCTTCTCGGTCCGCCCGAACAATGGTGGATCCTCTTGGACTTGCGGCTTTGCCCTCCGTTTGCGTGATGACGACGCCTCCTTACTGTGTGAGATCCAAGAGACGGTCGCGTGCGGCTCCCTCTACCGAACGCCCGCCCGTGCCAATTCGCGCCCACAGCTCGGATGGTCCCTTCAGAGCATGGCCGACTGCCGCCGCCTCGAGCGCTTCATGGCATCCGCGTTGCTGCTCTCGAAGAAGAGCGGAGACTTCGAGCTGTGGAGGTTGGCCCTCGACCTGTGGACGGACACTAGTCTGAGCGGCGCCCGCTGGGCGCGGATCGCCCTCGTCGCTGACCAGCTGCGGCGGTACCGCGCACCCGAGAATGTCGTCGCTTGCTCAGCCGGCGGAGCCAGTCCGGCGTATCTGGACGCGTTCCTTGCCGGTTTCGCAAGCGCGGAAGCCCATTTTGGCGCAAGCGCGACCGGACATCCCAGGTTCGTCATCAACCTCCGTCAAGACGACGCTGCGGTCCTCTCTCTTCTGCACGATCACACAGGCTTGGGCCGGCTGTCCTCGATTCCTCCCCGTGCTTCGTCTTGTGCGGCAACGAGCTGGCGAGTGACATCGATCGACGAGACGCGACGTCTGGTGGCCCTCTTCGACGAGGAGCCACCGGTCGGGAAGGCTCTGAAAACGTACAGCGCGTGGCGAGACGTAGTAATGGCCGCCGGACGGCATCGTCACGGCCCTCGCCACGCCCGGGCCCAGTTGCGCCGTGAACTCGCGCGGCGCCTGGTCGAGGCGCGTGCCTACCGACCGACGGCCGATGTGGTTGCCCGGCCGGACACCGCGGCCAAACGCCGACGCCGCGCCGTAGCCGCCCTCAAGGACTGGTCGCAGGCGACGTCGGGCCCGTACACCGCAACTCGCTACGAAGAATGGCGCCGGCCGGAGTCAGCGCACCACCCGCAAAGAGAGACTGTGGCTCGAGCTTTCGGTTCCTGGCGTGCGGCCTTGGAAGCAGCTGGGGTTTCAACCGAGCGCTCGATGGCTCCGCGAACAATCGCTCGGTCCCGGGCCACCTACCGGACTTCTCGTCACACATACGAAGCGGAGCGGCGGCGGGCAATCTGTCGGGCCATCCGAACTTGTGAGCAGTCCCTCGGCCACGAGCCGCGGGCGATGGAGTTCTTTCGCTGGCGTGCACGCGCGGCGCCGAACTCGCCCACCCAGGCCACCGTGTATCGCGCTTTTCCGGGGGGCTGGCGCGACGCGCTGGCCGCGGGCCGTCAGCTGTCCTGAAGCCCGTCCAAGGCGTCACCCAGGTCCGGCAGGCTCGCGGCGAACCGGCGCCGCGCCTCGGCGAAGCTCCCACCCCCAGGCCGGTCGCTGACCCTGGGGAGCTTGCTGCCGGCCTCCTGGATCCCGTCCAGGATCTGCTGGTCGCTCAGGTGGTCGGCGCTCTTGCCCGCGCGGCGGAAGTCGACGCGCATCCGGGCCACCTCCAGACGCAGCTGAGGTGAGTTCGCGAGCGCCTCGCCGGCCCTGCGGTGCGGGTCCCTCGCCGCCATCGCTGCAGGTTAGTGCTCGAAGTCACACTGACCATGACATCAATCGCTGTAACATACGGCGACGTCACCGACTGGAGGAGTCACGACTCGATGACCGCCCGCGCCACCACCCTCGCGCTGAGCACCTTCGCCGCACTTGCCGTCCTGCCGTCCACCGCCTTCGCCCAGGGCGAGGAGCCCGCGGGCGGCGCCGCGATCGGAGAGATCGTGACCGCCACCGCCGGCGCCGGTGTGGTCACCACGCTCCTGCTCGTGCTCGGCATGGGTCATCGCAGCGGGCGCATCGACCTGCTCCAGCGCGCCTCCGATCTTTCCAGCCGCCTGTCCGGGCTTCCCGGCTGGGCCGTGTTGCCCGCCGCGCTGGCCACCCTGTCGCTGTTGACCGCCGTCTTCGGCATGTACTGGGACATCTCCCTGCACATCGACGTGGGCCGCGACGAAGGGCCGCTGGCCAACCCCGCCCACTACTTCATCCTGATCGGGCTGTTCGGCATCTTCGCCGCCGGCTTCATCGCCATGGTGCTCCCGCGCGAGAAGCCGAGCGCCAGCGCGGTCAGGATCACGCGTGACTGGCACGCGCCCCTGGGCGGCGTGCTGATCTGCGCCTGTGGCGCGTTCTCCCTGATCGGCTTCCCCCTCGACGACGTCTGGCACCGCCTCTTCGGCCAGGACGTGACGCTGTGGGGCCCCACCCACCTGATGCTGATCGGCGGAGCGTCGATGACGCTCGTGGGCATCGCGGTGCTGCTGGTGGAGGGTTTGCGCTCCCCCAAGGCCGAGCAGGGCGTGGAACGCCGCTGGAGCTTCCTGGTGCGTCGCATCGCGCTCGCGGGCGGGCTGCTGATCGGCCTGTCCACCTTCCAGGCCGAGTTCGACTTCGGCGTACCCCAGTTCCGCTTCGTGTTCCAGCCGATGATGATCATGGTGGCCGCCGGCGTGGCGCTGGTGGCCACGCGAATGTGGCTCGGTCGCGGAGCCGCGCTGGGTGCTGTGGGCTTCTTCATCGCCATCCGCGGCACCCTCGCCCTCGTCGTGGGCCCGGTCCTGGGTGAGACCACTCCGCACCTGCCGCTCTACATCGTGGAGGCCGGCCTGGTGGAGCTGGTGGCGCTGCGGATGGCGCCCGACCGGCGCCCGCTGGCGTTCGGCGCCTTCTGCGGCGCCCTGATCGGCACGATCGGGCTCGCGGCCGAGTGGGGCTGGTCGCACGTGTGGATGCCGATCCCCTGGCCCTCCGAGCTGCTTCCGGAGGCGGCTGTGCTGGGCTTTGTGACTGCGGTTGCCGGTGCCCTCGTGGGCGCCTGGATCGGCGCCCACCTGTCGCCCGCGGCGACACCGCGCAGGGCCTCCCTGCGCGTCGCCGCGGCCCTGGCCTCGGCCGCACTGGCGCTCTCCGTGGGCTACGCCCTATACAAGCCTGCCGACTCCGGCGTTCGTGCCGACGTCCAGGTCTCCGAGATCTCTCCCGCCCCCAACCGCACCGTCTCCGCCGAGGTGACGCTGGACCCGCCCACAGCCGCCGATGACGCCGAGTGGCTGACCGTTACCGCTTGGCAGGGTGACGGCCTGGTGGTCGACCGCCTCGAGCGGACCGGCCCGGGGCGCTACCGCACCACCGAGCCGATCCCCGTCTACGGCAACTGGAAGGCGATCCTGCGTCTGCACAACGGCAACTCGCTCACCGGCGTGCCGCTCTTCCTGCCCGAGGACAAGGCCATCCCCGCCAAGGGGGTGCCGGCACCCCCGCGCTTCAGCCGCGAGTTCATCGCCGACCACGAGGTCCTCCAGCGCGAGCAGAAGGACGTGGCGCCGGCGCTCACGGCGTTCGCCTACGGCGTGGTCGTGGCCATCGCCCTCGCGCTCCTCGTTCTGCTGGCCTGGGGCCTGCACCGGCTTGGCCTGGCCGGGCCGGGCGCGGACACCAGGCCGCCCCGCCCCACCTCGCCCGACCGGCAGCCTGCGGTGCGCAAAGGCGCGCCCGCCACGGGCTGACCGCCCCGGCCGGGCGCGCCGCCGGGCTATATTCACGCCCGATGGCACACGCGGCCGCCGGGAACTCCTCCACCGCGGGCGCCGACCGTCCACAGGACGGCGCGGCGGCCGAGTTCGACGAGAAGATCGCGCTCGAGGGGCTGAAGCGCGGAGACCCCGAGGCGCGCAGGCAGCTCATTGAGCACTACCTGCCCCTGGCCCGCCGGCTTGCCGGCCGGTATCGCCACTCCGGTGAGGCTGCGGACGACCTCGAGCAGGTGGCCAGCCTCGGCCTGATCAAGGCCATCGACCGCTTCGAACCGGGGGTCGGAGCCTTCGCCCGCTACGCCGTCCCGACGATCGTGGGCGAGCTCAAGCGCCACTTCCGCGACAAGGGCTGGGCCATGCACGTGCCCCGCTACCTGCAGGAGCGGGTGATGGACGTGAACATCGCCGTGGAGACCCTGGCCACCGAGCTCGGGCGCTCCCCCACCCCCCGCGACGTGGCCAAGCGGGTGGGCCTGAGCCTGGAGGACGTGCTCGAGGCCATGGATGCGGCCGGCGCCTACAGCCCGATGAGCCTGGACTCCCCCCAGCCCGGTTCCAGCGAGGACGACGACAACACGCTGGGCCAGCGCATCGGCGCCGTGGACTCGGGCTACGAGCTGGCCGAGTGGAGGCCGGCCGTGGCCCCGGCGGTCGCCGCCCTCCCCGGCCGCGAGCGGGAGATCCTGCGGCTGCGGTTCGTGGAGGACCTCACCCAGTCACAGATCGCCAAGCAGGTAGGCGTCTCGCAGATGCACGTGTCGCGTCTGTTGCGCCGCTCGCTGGACAAGGTGGCAGCGGCTGCCCAGCGGGACGGCGAAGGCACCTAGCCCACCTGGGCTACATCAGGCCGCCGCGTAGGCTCCATACACGTGGAGCACATCGAACTGGTCGTCTTCGGTCTCCTCGTAGCCGTAGCCGGACTCGCCGTCCTGGCGCGGCTGGCGCGGATCCCCTACCCCATCCTGCTGGTACTCGGCGGCCTGGCCTTCGGCTCCATCCCGGGCGTGCCCGATGTGGAGCTCGACCCGGACCTGGTCCTGCTGCTCTTCCTCCCCCCGCTGCTCTACGCCACGGCCTTCTTCGCCAACCTACGCGAGCTGCGGCTCAACGCCCGCCCGATCGGACTGCTGGCGATCGGACTGGTGATCGCCACGATGCTCACCGTCGCGGTGGTGGCGCACGAGATGGTGGGGCTGGACTGGCCGGTGGCCTTCGCGCTCGGCGCCGTGGTCTCCCCCACCGACGCCGTCGCGCCGGCCGAGATCCTGCGGCGCCTGTCGGTTCCTCGGCGCGTGCTGAGCGTGGTGGAAGGCGAGAGCCTCATCAACGATTGGACCGCGCTCGTGGCCTACAAGTTCGCCGTCGCCGCGGTCGTGGGCGGCAGCTTCTCGCTGCTGGAAGCCGGCCCGGGCTTCGTCTACACCGGGCTCGCCGGAGTGGCCGTGGGCGTGGCCGCCGGGGCGGGCATCGCAGCGCTGAGGAGGCGCGTGGAGGATCCGCTCACCGAGATCACCATCTCCCTGCTCACGGCCTACGCCGCGTATCTGCCGGCGGAGGAGATCGGCGCGTCGGGTGTGCTGGCGGCCGTGACGCCGGCGTGTGGCTCGGCTGGCGGGCATCGGAGCTGACCAACCACACCACCCGGCTGCAGCTGACGGCCATCTGGGAGCTGCTGGTGTTCCTGCTCAACGCCGTCCTCTTCGTGCTGGTGGGCCTGCAGCTGCCATCGGTACTCGACCAGCTATCGGGTCGCACCGCCGGGGAGCTGGCCGTCTACGGCGCCCTCATCGCCGCCGTGGTGATCGTGGTGAGGATGGTGTGCGTCTACGGGCTCACCTACCTCACGCGGCGGCTCAGCCGCCGGGTGCGCGAACGCATTCCGGTGGCCAACTGGGACCAGACGGCTCTGGTGGCCTGGGCCGGCATGCGCGGGTCGGTCTCCCTTGCCGCCGCGCTCGCGATCCCGACAGAGATCGACTCCGGCGCCGCGTTCCCCGATCGCGACCTCGTGATCTTTCTCGCCTTCTGCGTGATTTTCGCGACGCTGGTGGTCCAGGGCCTGTTGATGCCCGCCCTGATCCGGGCGCTGGGCACCGAGCGCGACACCACCGACCAGAACGAGGAGCTGAACGCGAGGCTGGAGCTCGCCTTTGCGGCCATCGACCACATCGAGAACCTCGAATCCGAGGACTGGGTCAACCCCGACACGGTGGATCGCACGCGCAGGCTGTTCGAATACCGCCGGCGGCGGTTCAGCTCCCGGATAGGCCAGCCGGCGGAGGACGATGACGGCCAGCCCGACGAGTTCGACTACGAGGGCCGCGCTCAGTCATACCAGCGCTTCATGTACGAGATCTACGGCGTGCAGCGCGCCATGCTGCGCCAGCTGCGCGATGGCGGGCGCATCAGCGACGAGGTTCGCCGGCGGGTGGGGTACGACCTCGACCTCGAGCAGGAGCGGCTCAGCGGCGAGGCCTAGGGAGCCGGCCGGGGGCCCACCAGCAGGCTCTGCGTGGCGCGCCCGATCGCGCCGTCCTCGTCGTACAGGCGCGTGTCCGACAGGCCGATGCCGTCGGGCTCGGCGTAGGTGGCCGCGTCCAGGCCCACCCACTCACCGCGGGGGAGCCGCCGCAGCGCCACCGACAGGTCGGCGTTGATGAACAGCCAGAGGCGGTAGTCCAGCGGTGCGCTCACGCCGTTGCCCGAGTCGGCGGCCACCAGCACCCGGTCGAGCGGCGAGGTCTCCTCCCCCTGCACCAGCGGTCCCCGCATGCGCATCCATGCCCGCGCGGGGCCAGGCTCGAGGTACGCCCCGGACACGAACCGCACCTCCATCGCCGTGTGATAGCCCACGTCCTGCCCGGTGGGGAAGAAGTCCCGCGGCTCGGCCTCCGAGGGCGGCGCCATGGGCTCGTCCTGGAGCGCGGGCCCGTCCAGCTCCAGCTCCGTGGCACGTATCCGCCACGCGCGGGCGCGCAGGATCTCGGTGTCCCCGGCGCTCAGGGAGCCCTCCACGAGCTCCACGCTGCGCCCCGGGCGCACGACCCGGGCCTTCACTGCCAGCGGTGCGATCGGCACGGGGCGCAGGATCTCGAACGTGGCGCGGGCGACCCGCGCCGGGTCCAGCGCCCCGGCGCGGTCCATCTCGCGCCCCAGCAGCGCGCAGGGCGGGCCCGCGTGCTGGCTGCCGGGATCCCAGGGTCCGCGGGTCAGCTCGGTGGAGCGGTACAACGGGCCCTCGGGGACGTAGAAGGCGTCGGGCACGCGCCGATCCTAGGCCGTCGTGCCGTCTGCGAAACTTGCGCCGTGGCCAAGCAGCGGCAGATGAAGATGCAGCAGATGCAGGTGGGCGCCCTGGCGGCCATCCAGCAACTCGAGCCGCGCACCGACGACCAGCTCAAGGGCGAGTCCAAGCACCGCGTGGCCGCCAAGGCGCTGCTGGGAGCCCGCGCCGCCGAGCGCTACGACGCCAAGGCCGCCCGCGCCTACTTCAACGAGGCGCTGGCCGGCTGTCACCCCCAGGAGCGTCCCGCGCTGCGCCAGATGATGAAGGCGTCGATGGCCCTGGCCGAGCGCCGCCCCGACGAGCTCAAGGAGGCCGTGCAGAAGCTCGGCCAGGCCCCGCCCTCGAGCCGCCAGCTGTTCCTGCTCCGGATGATGGGCCTGATCGCGCCGGCCCAGGGGGCCAGCCTCGCCGCCCGTGCGCGCGGAATCCTGATCCTGCTCGCGATCGTGGTCCTGCTGGTGCTGGTGGGCTTCGGCCTGGCGAAGCTGATCGCGCTGCCATTCGGCGGCGCCGGCACCCTGGGCGCCGTTCTGCTGGGGCTGCTGATCGTGGCCGGCGTGCTCGGCCTGCTCACCCTCTTCGGCCGCCGCCGCCAGGCGCGCGTGAAAGCCGAACGGGCCGCGGGGGCCGGTTAGCGCCGGGTCAGAGTCGCCTGCTCGACCACGACCGGCTGCAGCGGCATCTCGGTGGCCGGGTCTCCCAGCTTCCCGATGCGCTGTGTCACATCCAGGCCCTTCACCACCTTGCCCAGCACCGCATAGTCGGGCGGCAGCGGGGCCTGCGTGCCGGTGACCACGTAGAACTGGCTGCCGGCGGTGCCGGGTGGCTCCACCTGGGTCTTGGCCATCGCCACCACGCCGCGCGTGTAGTCCGTGTCGGGCGGCGGCTTGTCTCGGGTTGAGTAGCCGGGCCCTCCCTGGCCGCTGGCCGTCGGATCTCCGCCCTGGATCACGAAGTCCGGGACGATGCGGTGGAACACCGTGTCGTCGAAGAAGCCGCGCCGCACGAGCGCCGCGAAGGACGCCGTGGTCGCCGGCGAGGTCTCCTGGTCGAGCCGGATCGTGAAGGCGCCGCAGCTGGTCTGCACTTCCACCTCGTAGGTGGTCCCGGCGGCCAGCCTGCGCCTGGGCCTGCTCTCACCGCCGTCTGGCTTGGGCGCCGGGGCCTGCACCTGGCGGCAGCCGCCCTCCTGCGCCGGCGGCTACTCGGAGGTGGAACCCGGTGCAGCCGCCTGCTCCCCACCCTCGTCGTCGTTGCCGCACCCGGCCACGAGCAGCGCGAGCGCGAACAGGGCAAGGGCGGCTGCGCGGCGCACGCGCGGCAGGGTAGTGGGGGCGCGCGCCTCTAGGATCGACCGGACCGCCATGGCCGCCACCCTCTCCCCTCTCCTGCGCCGCTACGACCAGGTGATCCTTGACCTCGACGGATGCGTGTGGGTGGGCGAGGAGCCCGTGGAGGGCTCGGTGGAGGCCATCGCAGCGCTGCGGGCCGCGGGCAAGCGAATCGCGTTCGCCACCAACAACTCCTGGCATCCCGGGGAGGAACATGTGGCGCGGCTGTGGCGGCTGGGCGTGCAGGCCTCGCTGGCCGACGTGGTGACCGTCGGCGGAGCCGTCCAGCACCTGCTCGCCGACACGCGGACGGGCCAGACGGCATTCTTGATCGGCTCGCAGGCGCTCACCCGCCACGTGGACGAGGCCGGGCTGAAGGTGCTCAACGGGAGCGACCGCGCCTCCCGGGCGGAGGTCGTTGTGATCGGCGGCACGGACCGGGTGGACTACGACGCCCTTCGGACCGCTTCGCTGGCCGTCCACCGCGGAGCCGGCTTCCTTGCCACCGGGCGCGACCCGACCCTGCCCACTCCCGAGGGGCCGTGGCCCGGCACCGGAGCCATCCTCGCGGCCGTGGAGACAGCGTCGGGGCGGGAGGCCGAGATCGTGGGCAAGCCCCAGCCGCGCCTGATCGAGACCGCGCTGGACCGCCTCGGCTACGGCCGCACGCTGGTGGTGGGCGACCGCCTGGACTCCGACGTGAAGGCCGCCCACGCCGCCGGGCTGGACGCCGCACTGGTGCTCAGCGGCGACGGGTCCGGCTCGGTGCCCGCGGACGGCGACGCCGCGAAGCCGGTGGCGGTGGCCGACAACCTCGCCGCGCTGGTGAACGGCGAAGGCTGACCCGCCGTGGCGCGCAAGACACATCACAAGCACTCCTCCAAGAAGGGCTACCGGCGGCTGCTCGACGGCCTCGAGGCGATCGAGGCCGTGCACAGCGTGGCCACGGGACGCGTGAAGCCGCGCATGGGCTCGGGGCGCCCCATCGCGCAGATCTCCAAGGTGAGGCGCACAGAGTCGGGGCTGTCGGTCACGATCAACACCGACGGCGCGATCGTGGACGCCTACGTGGTCACCGACCGCCCGGCCGAGGTGGAGGCCGCGATGGCCGACCGCGGCTGGACCGCCTCGTAGGACACGCCGAGCAGCTCGCACGACTCCGGGCTGACCACCAGTCCCGCCACTGCCGCGGCCCGCAGCCCCTCGTGTGGGGCCACCCCGCGCGCGCCGTACAGGTGCGCCGCGCACACGGCGGCCACGAAGTCGGTGTGGCGGTTGCCGTGGATCGCCACCGCGCCCCTGCGCCTCAGCTCCCGGCGCAGCAGCCCGAGCAGCTCCTCGAGGGCATCCGCGCCCTCCCCCGCGCTGGCGACGGGCACGTGGTGGGCGTCCAGCCCCGCCGCCTCGTAGTCGGCCAGGTTGTGCCGCGTGGTCATGGTGGACACGCACACCCGGACGCCGTGATGCTTCAGCCACGCGATCTCCGCCGCCCGGCGGTCGGGCCGGTGGCTGCGCCCGCCGCCGCCGGGACGCTCCAGCGCGCACAGCTTGCGCGGCCTGGCCCACCAGATCCTCATGGGCTCCCTCACTGCGACCTCCCTCGTTTCCCTCCTACAGGCCGCGGCACCAGGCTTTTCGCCCCCCGCCCCGGGCATACTCTGAGGCCATGTGCGGAGTGCCCGGATCTGTGCCCCGCGTCGCGGCGGCGATGAACGAGTGGTTGCGAGCGCAAGTACGGTCCGGCTCTGCCGAGCGACTGGGCGTGGCTGGCAAGCCCGGTGGGTGAGTCGATGCCAAAGCATCGGCGATCCCGGCGGGCGAAGCCAGGCGCGTCCAGGTGCCGGCAGGCCGGAGCGTAATTGCGGGAGCGACCACCAATGACCCGCCGCCTGCTGGTGCTGGTCAACCCCGCGGCGGGGGGCGGTCGCTCGGTGCGGCGGCTGCCGCAGGTCACGGCCGAGTTGGAGCGGCTGGAGGTGGAGCACCGGGTGGTGCACACGCGCGACATCGGGCACGCTCGCAAAGAGGCGGCGGAGGCGGCCAAGGCCGGCGAGACGGTGGCCGCGGTCGGCGGCGACGGCCTGCTGCGCCCGCTGGCGGCGGTGCTGCGCGACACCGCCGCCGCGCTCGCGATCGTGCCGGCCGGCCGCGGCAACGACCTGGCACGCGTGCTCGGCATCCCCACCGATCCCACGGCGGCAGCGGCCGTGGCCGCCCAGGGCGAGGAGCGCATGATCGACGTGGCCGAGGTCGACGGCGTGCCCTACCTGGGCATCGCCAGCTTCGGGTTCGACTCCGACGCCAACCGGGTGGCCAACGAGTCACGACTGATCCGCGGCAACCTCGTCTACCTCTACGCCGCACTGCGTGCCCTCGCCGCCTGGAAGCCCGCCGCCTTCGCGGTCACGGTGGACGGTGAGCGACTGACGCTCGAGGGCTACTCGATCGCAGTGGCCAACTCCAAGGCCTACGGGGGCGGAATGTTCGCGGCGCCCCAGGCCGAGCTGGACGACGGCATCCTCGACGTGGTGGCCTGCGGGCGGTCGTCCAAGCTGCACTTCCTGTGCTCCTTGCTGCCCCGTGTGTTCAAGGGCACCCACCTGTCCGACCCCACGGTGCAGACGATGAGCGGCTCGACCGTGGAGGTCGATGCCGACCGCCCGTTCGCCATCTACGCGGACGGCGACCCGATCGGCACCGTGCCCGCCACCATCACCGTCCGCCCCCGCTGCCTGCGGGTGATCGTGCCCGAGTGATGGCCCGGCTCCTCGAGACGATCGCCCGCGGCGTGCGGCAGCTCTCACGCCGGCTGGGACGCGGCGGAGGGACGACCCTCGCCGGCCGGCTGCTCATGCGCGCCGACCCCGGGGCGCTGCAGCGGATGGCCTCCCGCCTGGACGAGGGCGCGGTGCTCGTGTCCGCCACCAACGGCAAGACCACCACGTCGGCGATGGTGGCCGCCGTGCTCGAGCGCGCCGGCCGGCCGGTGGTGCACAACCGCGCGGGCTCGAACATGGGCTGGGGCGTGGCGACGGCGCTGCTCGACGCCGGGCGAGAGCGCGGCCAGCTGGGGCTGTTCGAGGTGGACGAGGCCTGGCTTCCCGCGGTGGCCGAGGCCGTGAAGCCGAGCACGTACCTCCTGGCCAACCTCTTCCGCGACCAGCTCGACCGCTACGGCGAGCTGGAGCTGCTGGCCGACCGGTGGGCCGAGCTCACCGCCGCCGAGGAGACGCGCGGCGCGCGCTTCGTTCTCAACGCCGACGACCCGCTGGTGGCCGACCTCGGCCGGGACCGCGAAGGCGTGACCTACTTCGGCGTGGAAGACGACTCCCAGGCGCTCCCGAGCCTGCAGCACGCCGCCGACTCCAAGCACTGCCGCAACTGCGGCCACCCCTACGTCTACGAGGCCGTCTACCTCGGCCACATGGGCCGCTACCGCTGCGCCAACTGCGACCGCGTGCGGCCCACGCCCTCGGTGTCCGCGCGGCAGGTGGAGCTGCACGGGATGTCCGGCGCGCGGGTGGTTATGGAAACCCCGGCAGGCCCCCTCGACGTGTCCCTCCCCCTCCCCGGCCTCTACAACGTCTACAACGCGGTGGCCGCCACGGCCCTGTCGCTCGAGCTCGGCGCCTCGCTGGAGCACATCGGCGCCGCGCTCGAGGGCTTCGCCGGGTCCTTTGGCCGCGTCGAGACGATCCCCGTAGACGGCCGCCCGGTGTCGATCCTGCTCGTGAAGAATCCCGCCGGTGCGAACGAGGTGCTCCGCACGCTCACCCTCGAGGAAGGCCAGGTGGACCTGTGGCTGGCGCTGAACGACGGGATCGCCGACGGCCGCGACGTGTCCTGGATCTGGGACGCCGACTTCGAGCTGCTGTCCGGCCGCGTGCGCCGCGCCACCTGCTCGGGCACCCGCGCCGAGGAGATGGCGCTGCGGCTGAAGTACGCAGGGATCGACGCCGAGATCGAGGTGGAACGCGACCTGGGCGCCTCGCTGGACGCGGCCGTGGCGGCGGGGCACGGCGGCGGCCGCCCCCTCTACGCGCTCCCCACCTACACCGCTCTGCTGGAGCTGCGCGACCTGCTCGCCGACCGCGGCCTGGCCCGGCGCTGGGCGGACTGATGGACCACGTGTTCGGCTACGCGTCGCTTGTCGGCGACCATGCGGGACAGGGCATCGTGGCCCGCCTGCACGGCCACCGCAGGGGCTTCGGCGTGGCCACCGACAACACCGCCGCAATCCCCGGCTACAAGATGTACCTGCGCCGCTCCGACGGCGTTCGCCCCGCCGTGTTCGTCGCATTCCTGGACATCGCCCCAGATCCCCACACCACCGTGAACGGGCTCGCCCGCCCGGTGGAGGCGGCAGACCTGGAGCTGCTGGACCGCCGCGAGCGCAACTACGACCGCGTGGACGTGACGGGAGTTCTCGACGGCGTGGACGGCCGCGTGTGGACCTACCGTGGCTCGCAGGAGGGCCGGGAGCGCCTGCGACGCGGTAGGGCCGAGGGCCGCGCGGTGGTGTCGCGCGACTACATCGAGAAGGTGCGCGCCGGCTTCGCAGAGCTCGGCGAGTCAGAGCAGCGCGCCTTCGCGGAGTCGTCGGACCTCGACGACCTGCCGGTCTGGGACCTCGAGCGGCTGGACCTCCCCGAGGACGCGCCCGCGCCACGGGAGGTATCGGTGTGAGCGAGCGCTCGCTCACCCGCCCGGACGCCGCTTCCTGGCACGACGTGGAGTGCTCGGGGTATGCGGCCGACCTGCCCACCTGGCGCGAGCTGGCCAGGCGCCACGGCCGCGGCCCGGTCCTCGACGTGGGCTGCGGCACTGGCAGGGTGGCGCTGGACCTGGCCTCCCGCGGCTACGAGGTGACCGGCCTGGACGCCGACGCCGAGCTGGTGCGCGCGCTGGAGGCCCGCGCCCGCGCCCGCCACCTGCCCGTCCGGGGACTGGCCGCCGACGCCCGCGCGTTCGACCTGCCGGAGAGGTTTGCGCTGGCCATCGCGCCGATGCAGGTGGTCCAGCTGCTTGGGGGACCCGCGGGGCGCAAGGCCATGCTCGCCCGGGTACTGGCCCACCTGGAGCCGGGCGGCGTGCTCGCCGTGGCGCTAGCCG
This sequence comes from Thermoleophilaceae bacterium, assembly GCA_035646775.1. Taxonomy (GTDB): domain Bacteria; phylum Actinomycetota; class Thermoleophilia; order Solirubrobacterales; family Thermoleophilaceae; genus JAAYBF01. The sequence goes on from DASROS010000137.1 coordinate 37,164, forward strand.
ACCCGTTCGACTCGGTTCCCGTGGGCGAGGCCCTCCCTCCCCTGCCCGACGTGCTGGAGATGGACGGCTGGGTGCTGTCCTCCACCCCGATCGAGGTCCGCGACGAGGGCGACGCCGTGTCGATCGACCGCCACCGCCAGGCGGTGTCGCCTGCGGGTGAGCTCGCCGAGGAGGCGTTCACGATCCGGCTGGACTCTGTCACCCCCGCGGGACTGTCCGAGGAGGCCGAGGCTGTGGGGCTCATCGCCACCGGGCTGCTGCGGGTCCCCCCCACCCCCGAGTACGTGGGCAGCGCGGTGGTGCTGCTCCAGGCGTCTCGATGAGGGCCACGCTGCGCGTCTGCGCGCTCTACCCCGAGCTGATGAACATCTACGCCGACCGCGGCAACATCGCCGTGCTGCGGGCGCGCTGCGAGTGGCGCGGGCTGGGCTTCGAGCTGGCCTCCTCCACCGTCGGCGAGCCGCTCGACGGCGCCGCCCACGACCTCTTCTACATCGGCGGCGGGCAGGACCGCGACCAGATCGCCGTGGCCGAGGACATGCAGCGCACCAAGCGCGACGCCCTGCACTCCGCCGCCGGCCGGGGCGCCACCGTGCTGGCCGTGTGCGGCGGCTACCAGCTGCTGGGCCACAGCTACCAGCTCGGTGAGCGCGAGCTTGAAGGGGTGGGGCTGGTAGATCTGCGCACCGTGCGCGGGGAAGGCGAGCGCCTGATCGGCAACTGCGCGATCGAGTCTGATCTCGGCACAGGCCCGCGCACGATCGCGGGCTTCGAGAACCACGGCGGGCGCACCTACCTGGGCTCCGGGGAGAAGCCGCTGGGCCGCGTGCTCGCCGGGCACGGCAACAACGGGCGCGACGGGCTGGAGGGAGTGCGCCGCGGAAACGTGGTGGGCACCTATCTTCACGGCCCACTGCTGCCCAAGAACGTGTGGCTGGCCGACCGCTTGATCGAGCTGTCCCTCGACGTGGAGCTCGAGCCCCTGGACGACGCGATGGAGGACGCGGCACACGTCTCCGCTCGGCGCGCCGCGGGGGTGTAGGTAGCGTTTCCGGGGTGAGCACCGAGCGCACCGCCTTCGTGACCGGCGGCTCCGGCTTCATCGGCACCGCCCTGTTGCGCCGCCTGGCCTCCGAGGGCTGGAAGGTGCACGCGCTCGCGCGGTCGGACTCCTCCGCCGCCAAGGTGGCCGAGGCCGGCGCCGAGCCGGTCCGGGGCGACCTCGACAACGTCGAGTCGATGCGCGCCGGGGCCCAGGGGTGCGAGGTGGCGTTCCACGCCGCCGCCAAGCTCGGCGCGTGGGGCCCCCGGGACGAGTTCGTGCGCGGCAACGTGGCGGGCACAGTGAATGCCCTCGTGGCGTGCGGAGCCGCAGGCGTTCGCCGCTTCGTCCACGTAGGCACCGAGGCCGCGCTGCTGGCCGGAGAGCCCCTGGTCGGCGCGGACGAGACGTGGCCGCTGCGGCCCGACTCCGCCGCGAACTACTCCGCCACCAAGGCCATGGCCGAGCAGCGCGTGCGCCGCGCCGCCGGCAACGGCTTCGAGACCGTGGTGGTGCGTCCGCGGCTGGTGTGGGGACCCGGCGACACCACCCTGCTTCCCCCGATCGCGAAGGCCATGGACAGCGGCCGCTTCGCCTGGATCGGCGGCGGCCGGCACCTCACCTCCACAACCCACGTGGACAACGTGGTCCAGGGCCTGATCCTGGGCGCGCAGCGCGGCCGCTCGGGCGAGGCCTACTTCGTGACCGACGGCGAGCCGACCGAGTTCCGCGACTTCGTCAGGCGGCTGGTGGCCACCCGCGGCGTCGAGCCGCCCGACAGCGAGGTGCCCGCCGCGGTGGCCGGCCCGGCGGCCGCGGTGGCCGAGAAGCTGTGGACGGCTCTCCCACTGCCCGGCGAGCCGCCGGTCACCCGGCTGGCGGTGTGGCTCTCCTCGCAGGAGTGCACGCTGGACATCGGCAAGGCGCAGAGAGAGCTGGGCTACACGCCGGTCATCACGCGCGAGGACGGCCTGGCCGCGCTTTCGCAATAGCCACCCGCCGACTTTGGGGACTTGAGCATGACAGTCAGACCAAAGTCCCCACAACTGGGTTCAGCGGGCGCCGCTCGTAGCTCCGGCAGCCGGAGCGCCGGCTACGGCCACGCGCCCCGGGCCCCGGACCGCGAGCACCGCAAGGAGGACAAGCGCCCCGCCGGCCAGCTGCGTGGCACCGAGCGACTCGCCGAACACTAGGAACGCCAGCACAACGGTGACCACGGGTTCGAGGGTGGACAAGATCGACGCGGTAGAGGGTCCCACGCGCCGCAGCCCCGCGAAGAAGAGGCCCACGGCCCCGACCGTGGAGACAACGGCGATGCCGGCCAGCCAGCCGTAGCCCGCCGCGCTCACGCCGCCCGGGTCTAGGTCGCCGGCAACGATGCCGCCGAGCGTCAGGGTCGTGGCCGCACCTGTGCAGACAAGCGCGCTCAGGGCGAGCGGGCCGATGCGCGCGGCCACGCCCTCCGAGGTGAGGATGTACGCGCTGTAGACCACCGCGGCCCCCAGTCCCAGCGCCGTTCCGACCGGGTCCAACGCTCCCGCGGCTGCCCCCGCCAGGACCAGCACGAGCCCGGTCGAGGCGAGCCCCAGGGCCCCCGCCGTTCGCCAGCTCGCCCGTTCGCGCCCAAGCGCGATGGCGGCCACCGTGACGATCGCGGGGAACGTGTAGATCAGCAGCGAGAGAAGCGAGGCGTCGAGCCGCTCGAGGGCCGCGAAGTAGCCACCGGCCTGGGCGCTGTAGCCAACGGCACCGAGCGCCAGGGCGATGCCCACGTCCCGGGGAGACAGGGCGCGCAGGTTGCGGGCGTCCCGCGAGCAGGCCACCAACAGCCAGAAGAGCGCGGCTGCGAGCACGAACCGCGTGGCCAGCAGCGTGCCGACGCTCGCTCCCTCTTCGTAGGCGAGCTTGCCGAAGATCCCCATCGCGCCGAACGAGGCGGCGGAAGAGAGGCACAGGAGGGCTCCGGTCGAGGGCATGCCGGCGATCCTGGCGAAAGCACCCTTCAGAAGCGACTTTGATTTCTACGTATGACTCAGTAGCGTTCCTTATCAATGCTGGATCTCCGCCGACTCCGGCTGCTGTACGAGCTTCAGGCGCGCGGCACGATCGCCGCGGTGGCTGACGCCCTGCAGTTCACGCCGTCGGCCGTTTCCCAGCAGCTCGCCGTCCTCGAGCGCGAGGCCGGACTGGCGCTGCTCGAGCGGGCGGGGCGAGGGGTGCGCCTGACCGACGCCGCAATCGTCCTCGCCCGCCATGCCGAGGCACTGCTCGAGCGGGCCGACCGCGCCGAGGCCGAGCTGGCGGCGGCCGCCGGCAGCGTGGCGGGACGGGGACGCATCGCCTGCTTCCAGTCCGTGGCCATCCGGCTCGCCGTGCCGGCTATCCGAGCGCTCGCGCGCGACGCGCCCGGCCTGCGCTGCGAGCTGGTGGAAGCCGAGCCCGAGCAATCGCTGCCCGCGCTGGCACTCGGGGACCTGGACCTCGTCCTGGCCGACGAGTGGCAGCACCAGCCACGCTCGCGCCCGGCCAGCGTCGACCGCGAGGATCTCCACCGTGACCCGGTCCACCTCGTCCTGCCCGCGGAGCACCCGGCCGCCCGGCGCCATCCCCGCGCGGTACCGCTGGCCGAGCTTGCCGCCGAACACTGGACCACCAGCCACGCCGAGACGGGCTGGGAGCTGATGACAAAGCGGGCCTGCCGCGAGCTCGGCGGCTTCGACCCAGACATCCGCCATCGGACCAACGACAGCGTCACCACCCTGGCGATCGTCGCCCACGGCCAGGCCGTCACGCTGCTACCCGAGTTCGTAGCCCCTGAGACCCATCCGGGCGTTGTCGTGCGGGCGGTGGCCGAAGGCTCGGTGTATCGAACCATCTTCGCCGCGACCCGCACGGCAGATTCCGCGCGGCCATCCGTTCAGGCCCTGCTGGCGGCCGTCCGTGCCGCCGGCGCAAGCGTCGGGTGGCGCTACTAGCCGACCCCTGTAGACCCGAAGCCGCCCTCGCCCCGCCCGCTCTCCGCGAGCTCCTGCGCCTCCTCCAGCCCCGGAGCCTCGTGGCGCACCACCAGCAGCTGCGCGATGCGGTCTCCAGGCTCGATCGAGAAGCTCTCGGAGCGGTCGGTGTTCAGCAGCAGCACCCGCACCTCCCCGCGATAACCGGCGTCGATCAGGCCCGGCGCGTTCACCAGCGAGATGCCGTGGCGGGCGGCCAGCCCCGACCGAGGCAGCACCAGGCCCGCGTGGCCATCGGGGATCTCGAGGGCGATGCCGGTCCCCACGCTCGCGCGCTCGCCGGGCTCGAGCACCTTTGCCTCGGCGGCGCGCAGGTCATAGCCGGCGTCGTCGGCGTGAGAGCGCTCGGGCGGCGCCGCCTCGGCCGAGAGGCGGCGGAAGCGCAAGACGCTCAAGAGCCGTTCGCGGACGCGCCGTTGGAGGCGAAGCGCTCGAAGCGCGCCGCCGTCGCCGCCGGCAGGCGCGCCCGCACGCGCACGCCCTCGGCCGTGTCCTCGCGCTCCATCTCGCCCGCAAGCTCGTGCAGCTCGGACAGGCGCCCGCCCTCGGCGTAGGGCAGCAGCAGCTCCACCGTCTGCAGGGTGTCCAGGAAGCGGGCCTCTATTGCGCCGCGCAGCCGGTCGAGCCCCTCCCCCGTCTCGGCCGACACCTGCACCGCGTCGGGGAAGCGGAAGCCCAGCTCGCGCCGGCCGTCGTCGTCGAGCAGGTCGACCTTGTTCAGCGCGAGCAAGCGCGGGCGCTCGGCGGTGCCGGTCTCGTCCAGCACGTCCTCCACCGCGGCCAGCATCTGGTGCAGGTCCTCCTCCGGCGCCGAGGCATCGGCCACGTGCACGAGCAGGTCGGCGCCCAGTGCTTCTTCGAGGGTGGCGCCGAAGGCCTCCACGAGCTGGTGGGGCAGCTTACGGATGAACCCGACCGTGTCGGTGAGCAGGTAGCGGCGGCCCTCTATCTCGAACGACCGCGTGGTGGGATCAAGGGTGTGGAAGAGGCGGTCGCGCACCCCCACGTCGGAGCCGGTGAGGGCGTTGAGCAGCGTCGACTTGCCTGTGTTGGTGTAGCCCGCCAGCGCCACTGTGGGCAGGCCTGCCCGCTCGCGCTCGGCGCGCATGACCTCCCGCGAGCCGCGTGTGTTGTCCAGGCTTCGCCGCAGCGATGCGATGCGGTTGCGCGCCAGCCGGCGATCGGTCTCGATCTGCGTCTCGCCAGGCCCCCTGGTGGCCACGCCGCCGCCGGTGGCGCCGCCCAGGCGCTCGAGGTGCGTCCACAGCCCGCGCATGCGGGCCATGTTGTATTCCAGCTGGGCGAGTTCAACCTGGAGCTTGCCCTCGGCGGAGCCGGCGTGGTCGGCGAAGATGTCGAGGATCAGCGCGGTGCGATCGATCACCGGCACGCCCACTCCCTCCTCCAGGTTGCGCTCCTGGCGCGGCAGCAGCTCGTCGTCGCAGACCACCAGGTTGGAGTCCTGGTCGGAGATGGCCTGCTTGAGCTCGGTGAGCTTGCCCTTGCCCAGGTAGCGGTCGGGGTCGGGCTGCGCGCGACGCTGTGTCAGCTCGCCCGCCACAGCCACGCGGGCCGTGGCCAGCAACTCGCGCAGCTCCGAGAGGTCGGGCTGTTCGGGAGCGACTGCTATCAGCAGCGCCCGCTGGGCCGCGCGGCGCGGGCGGGTGCTCTGTCCGGCTTGCACCCTTTCCAGTGTAGGTGCGTGACAGCTAGTGCAGTCGGCGCGGGTCTATGCAGACGTCGTCGACCTTCCAGCTGCCGCTGAGACCGGTGGCCGTGAAGCGGAGAGCGACACGCCGGGGACCGGCCGCCGAGCCCCCGAGGTCGGGGGTCAGCGGCATGTCGCCGCTGAGGAACCAGTCCGACCGCGAGCCGATCTGCGCGACCGTCGACCAGTCCGCGTTACGCACGTCCGGGTAGACGACCTCGACCTTGAGCTTGCCGGGGCTCAATCCGAGCGCCCGAGCGAAGAGGCGGAAGCTCGGGTAGTGAAGATCGACGCACATCGACGGGCTGATCGCCGAGGCGCCGACGGGCAGGTGCAGCGAACGTCGATCACCGGCGTTGCCGACGAAGTGCGGCTCGTTGCCGTCGGCCACTCGCGCGCCACCCTTGAGCTGCCATCCCGGGAGCGTGGCGTCCTCGAAGGCGCCGTCGGCAGCCAGCACGTAGGCGCGGGCGTCGCCGAAGGAGGCGAACGGGTGGTCAATCACGGGGTTCCCGCAGCCAGTCGGTCCACCTGACCGGCGCCGGGAAGACCACCTGCGCGACGCTGACCGGCGCGGCACCGCTCGCGGCATAGAGTCCTTACCGCTTCCGATCCTTACGCTTGACTCTCAAAGCAGCCAGCCACCGGCGTTGAGAAACCTCAGCGCGCCCGCGGAAAGCCTCGGCCGCTCGGAGCAACTGGCGCTTATGCTTCGCATCCTGATCCTGGGCATCCCCAGGCGGAGAGTCCTCATCGGACTTCCGCTCTGCACCCATTTTCTTGACCTTTCGCCCCCTTAGGGTGAACCGCGCGAAAGGAAGAGAGGGAAAACCCGACGAACGTCGCTGAGGTGGAGAGTACCACCCTGCGTTTCGCTAGCCGTTTCGCTAGAGCCGTCTAGGAGGCGCGGTCGCGCGCACGCTCGCGCACGTTTGCCTTCTCATCCAGGGTCAACGCCCCCGGGTGTCC
>DASROS010000138.1:0-41505 GCA_035646775.1 Thermoleophilaceae bacterium
CCCGCCGGGCGCGCCTACAGCGAGTTCCGCCAGCACTTCCCGCGGCCGGGATGGGTCGAGCATGACGCGAGCGAGATCTGGGATGTGACCCACCGCGTGGGCAAGGAGGCGCTGGACTCCGCCGGGATCGGCGGCCGCGACCTGTCGGGCATCGGCATCACCAACCAGCGCGAGACTGTGGTGGCGTGGGACCGCGACAGCGGCGAGCCGCTGCACCGCGCGCTGGTATGGCAGGACCGCCGCACCGCCGGGCGCTGCGACGAGCTGCGCGAGCAGGGCCACGAGGAGCTCGTGCGCGAGCGGACAGGCCTGGTGCTCGACCCGTACTTCTCCGGCACGAAGATCGAGTGGCTGATCCGCGAGGCGGGCGTGGACCCCTCGCGCGCACGCTTTGGCACCGTGGACTCCTGGCTGGTCCAGAACCTCTGCGGGCGCCACGCCACCGACTACACGAACGCGTCGCGGACGCTGCTGTTCGACACGCAGAAGCTGGCCTGGGACGAGGAGCTGTGCGAGCTGCTCGGCGTGCCGCCGGACTCGCTGCCCGAGCCGTGCCCCAGCGCTCACGTCTACGGGGAGACCGACGTCTTCGGCGGCAGCGTGCCCGTGGCCGGCATCGCGGGCGACCAGCAGGCCGCGCTGTACGGCCAGGCCTGCCACGAGCCCGGGCAGGGCAAGAACACCTACGGCACCGGCAGCTTCGTGCTCCAGAACGCCGGCACCGAGCGCCCGCCTGTGGCGGAGGGTCTGCTCACCACGGTGGCGTGGGGCGTGGGCGACCGCGTGGACTACGCCCTCGAGGCCGCGATCTTCGTGACCGGTGCGGGCGTGCAGTGGTTGCGCGACGGCCTGGGCGTGATCAAGACCGCCGGCGAGACCGAGGAGCTGGCCCGCTCGCTGGAGTCCAACGACGGTGTCTACCTCGTGCCCGCTTTCACCGGCCTCGGCTCACCCCACTGGGACCCCTACGCGCGCGGCACGATCCTGGGGCTCACGCGCGGCTCGGGCGTGGCCCACCTCGCCCGCGCCGTGCTGGAGTCGATCGCCTACCAGGCGGTGGACGCGGTGCGGGCGATGGAGGAGGCATCGGGGGTGCAGCTCACAGAGCTGAAGGCCGACGGGGGCGCCGTGCACAACTCCTGGCTGATGGGATTCCAGGCCGACATCCTCGGCGTGCCGGTGGTGGTGCCCGAAGTGTCGGAGACCACGGCCCTGGGCGCCGGCTACCTCGCGGGCGTGGCCACCGGGCTTTGGACCGAACCCCAGGTGCGGGCCATGTGGCGCGAGGCCGCCCGGTACGAGCCGCGCATGCCGGAAGCAGAGCGGGAGCGTCTGCTGGGGGAGTGGTCGCGGGCGCTGGAACGCTCCCGCGGCTGGGCACGTAACGAAGATCCAGAGGTCGGGTAGCAAAGGCACATGAGCGAGGAGCAGCAGGGCCCGAAGGGCAACCTCAAGCCCCAGGTCTACAAGGACGAGCGCCCCGCGGAGCACTTCACGCGCTTCCACTCGCGCACGCGCGCGAAGCGGCCGAACTGGATGTACGAGGCCGTCCGTCTGGTGCTCACGCCCTACCTGCTGCTGTTCTTCCGCACGCGTGCGATCGATTCGGACAAGGTGCCGGCGGACGGCCCCGCGATCGTGGCGCCCAACCACTTCTCGTTCCTCGACCACTTCTTCGTGGCCGTCTACCTGCGCCGAAAGGTGCAGTTCATGGCGAAGTCGCAGCTGTTCAAGCCGCCGCTGCAGACCGTCTACCACAACGGCGGCGTGTTCCCCGTACGCCGTGGTCACCGCGACGACGAGGCGTTCAAGACCGCTCACGCAGTGCTCGCGCGCGGCGGGATCGTGGTCATGTACTGCGAGGGCGGGCGCTCGCGCACCGGCGAGCTGGGCGAGCCCAAGGCGGGCATCGGCCGGCTGGCGCTGGAGTCCGGTGCCCCCGTGGTGCCCGTGGCGCTCGCCGGCTCCGAGCGGGTGCGCGACTGGAAGCGCCTGCAGTTCCCCAAGGTCACCGTGCAGTTCAGCGACCCGATCCGCTTCGAGCAGGTGGAGGACCCGACCCGCGAGCAGTCCCAGGCGGCCTCCGAGCAGATCTTCTCGCGCATCGAGGGCGTCTGGCGCGGCCTGCGTGAGAACGGTCGCAGCGCCACGGTGAAGGCCGCACGCGCGGCACGCCACGCGAAGCCGGCGGCCGTCGATTCAGCCGCCGGGGCTGACCGGGCCGCTCAGGCGTAGGAGTTCTGGAGGGTCTTCCAGAGCTCCATGTCGTGCCCGGGGATCACCAGCGCGTCGGGCGTCTGCTCCATGTAGAGCTGGATCTCGCGCAGCGACCGGCGGTAACGGTGCTCGTCGGCCATCAGCAAGGGCATCCACGACTCGCGGATCGTGTCCATCGTGAACGCGGCGTCGCCGGTGAGCAGCGCCTCGCGGTCATGCAGGCGCAGGACCACCGAGCAGTGCCCCGCGCTGTGCCCGGGGGTGAAGCAGATGCGCACGCTGCCGTCGCCGAACAGGTCGTAGGAGCGACCGAATGTGGCGAACGAGTCGGCGTCGGAGCTCTCGAAGTCCAGCGTGCGGTACTTGAAGGCGTGGTCGAACTGGCGTCGGAGGTAGCCGTCGCGCTCCCGGCCCTCCGCCGCGGCGTCCCACTCGGCCTGGCTCACGATGAACGTCGCGGCCGGGAACTCGGCGATGCCGCTCGCGCGGTCGGCGTGCAGGTGGGTCATCACCACGGTGCCCACGCTGGCGGGGTCGACGTCGCGGTCGCGCAGCTGGGCGACGACCGCCTGGCCCGCGTCCATCTCGAGGTCCTTGAAGATCAGCCCGCCCAGGCGGCCCATGCCCTGCTTGGGGTCCACAGCCACGGCGGTGTGGAAGCCGGTGTCGATCAGCATGGGCCCGGCGCCGGGGTGTTCGACCAGGTAGGCGCACACCGGGGCCCTCACGTAGTCAGCGCGGGAGACGCCCAACCCGAGGGCCCTGAGCATGTCGAACCTGCCGCCGTCGCAGCGGGCGACGATGGGCGGCGCCGCCATGGTGGCCACGAGTAGCGGGGTGAGCCGCACCGTGGCGTCCGTCTTCCCTCCCGGCAGGGGCAGCGAGGCCGGACGGGGCTCTGCCGCTAGGGCCATCGGCGCCAGGCTACTGTCAGCGCGCTACGGAGGCGGTGTCCCGCCTGTGCTCCCTTGTGGAGTGCTTGAGGCGCTCGGGCGTGTCGTCGCCGAACTCCGAAAACAACGAGCCCAGCGATTCCACCAGGTGGCCCATCGACTCGGCCGCATAGAGCACCGGCTGGTAGTGGGTGATGTCGTACTCCAGCGCGCCCATCTCCATGTAGTCGATCGGGCGGATCTCCATCGAGCGGAACTCATCGATCTCGCCGTAGCTGGACAGGATGCCCGCGCCGTAGGCGCGCAGCTCGCCCTCCTCGTAGAGCACCCCGAACTCGATCGTGAACCAGAACACGTCGGCCAGGAACTTCAGGCCCTCCTTGGTCTCACAGCGGCGGGCGGCCTGGCCGGCGAGCAGGTTCAGCTCGGCGAACTCGGGCGAAGCCAGCAGGTTGCCGTGGCCGATCACCTCGTGGATGAGGTCGGGCTCGGGCGTATACAGCGGTGCGTCGGGATGGCGGATGTACTGGGTGGAGTGAAACCGGCGGTCGGCCAGCGCGCCGTAGAACTCCGCCAGCGGAACCAGTCCCGCGGCGGGCAGGTAGGTGAAGCCGGTGAGCGGCTCCAGCCCGGCGCTCACCTCCTCGACCTGAGGGATGCGGTCGCGCGGCAGGTCCAGTGCCGCCACCGCATCGCGGTAGGCGCGGCAGGCCAGCTGTTCGTGCTTGGGCGCCAGCTCGCGGCACACGGTGCGCCACACGTTCTGCTCGGGCTCGGTGTACTCGACCGTGGGCGCGGGCGTGCCCGGCTCCCAGGCCAGTGCGGCGGCGGCGATCTCGCCCCGGCGCTCCAGGTAGTCGAGGTCGTTGGCGCCCGGGTGGTCGGCCACCAGGTGCACCTTCACCCCGTCTTCGTCTTGGGTGACGGGCGAGTAGAGCTGTGCTTCCTCGAACAATTTCGCTCCTATCCTCAGGCGGTGGCCGGCGCGCGGTCGGGGTTCCAGGACAGCGCGTACTCGGGCTTGTCGTTGTCGCGCCACAGATCGGTGAGGCGCAGCGGCCGGAAGGTGTCCCACATGATCGCCAGCTCGTCGGTGCTCTTGGCGCCGAGCGCCTTCTCCACCGCGCCCGGCTGCGGGCCGTGGGGCAGGCCGGAGGGATGCAGCGTGAGGCAGCCCACGTCCACGCCCTTGCGCGCGGCATAGTCGCCCTCCGCGTAGAACATGACCTCCTCCGACTGGATGTTGGAATGGTGGTAGGGCAGCGGTACCGCCTCCGGGTCCCAGTCGAGCATCCGCGGCGCGAACGTGCAGATCACGAAGTTCGGCCCCTGGAACGTCTGGTGGGCCGGGGGCGGGAGGTGGAAGCGCCCGGCGCGCGGCTCGAAGTCGTCCGCGTTGAACGTGTACGGCCACACGTACCCGTCCCAGCCGACCACGTCGAAGGGGTGGCGGTCGAGCAGGTAGCTCTGGAAGCCGTCGCGCACGCGCACGGTCACCTCGAACTCGCCGGACTCGTCGAACGTCTCGATGTCCTCGGGCGGATGGAAGTCACGCTGGGAGAACGGAGCGTGCTCGAGCAGCTGGCCGTAGCGGTTGCGGTAGCGGTTGGGCGTCTCGATCTCGCCCGGTGTGTGGAAGCACATCCAGTGCTGCTCGTCACCCTCGAGCTCGAACGTGTGGGTGGTGCCGCGCGGGATCACCACGTAGTCCTTCGACTTGAACGGCACGCGGCCGAACACGGTGCGCAGCACCCCGCGGCCGCGGTGGACGTAGATCACCTCGTCGCCCTCGCCGTTGCGGTAGAAGCCCTCCATCTCCTCGGTGGGCTTGCATACCGACACCTCGATGTCGCCGTTGTACATCAGCAGCCGCCGGCCGCCCACGGGGTCGCCGCCCGGCTCGATCGGAGCGGTGTCGGCCAGCCGGTGCACGTGGGTGTCGGGCACCCACTCGGTGCGCTGGATGGGCGTGAAGCCCCCCACGGCATCGAGGCGGCAGGGCGAGTGGACATGGAGCAGGATCGTCTCGTTGCCCGAGAAGCCCTCGTAGCCCATGACCTCCTCGGTGAGCAGCGGCGAGCCGCTTCCGTTTCGGCGTACCTGCACGTGGCGCTTGGACGGGATCTCGCCACGACGCTCGTACCTCATAGGTTGCCCCTTCGGTCCTGCTCGCGCTCGATCGCCTCGAACAGGGCCTTGAAGTTGCCCTCGCCGAAGCCGCGCGAGCCGTGGCGCTCGATGATCTCGAAGAAGATCGTGGGCCGGTCGCCCAGGGGCTTGGTGAAGATCTGCAGCAGGTACCCCTCCTCGTCGCGGTCTACGAGGATCCCCAGGCGGCGCAGGTCGGCCAGGTCCTCCTCGATCTGCCCGATCCGCTCGGGCACCTCGTCGTAGTAGGACTCGGGGATCGAGAGGAACTCCACGCCGCGGTCGCGCAGCTCGGTCACCGCGCCCACTATGTCGCGGGTGGCGATGGCGATGTGCTGCACGCCGGCGCCGCGGTAGAAGTCGATGTACTCCTCGATCTGAGACTTGCGCTTGCCCTCGGCGGGCTCGTTGATCGGGAACTTCAGCTTGCCGCTGCCGTCGGTGACCACCTTCGACATCAGGGCCGAGTACTCGGTGGAGATCGCGTCGTCGGAGAAGTGGATCAGCTCGGTCATGCCGAACACGCGCTCGTAGTAGCTGACCCACTCGTCCATGTGGCCCAGCTCCACGTTGCCCACCACGTGGTCGATCGCGGCGAACAGGGGCTCGCTGGACTTGGTGCCGCGGGCCTCGAAGCCGGGGAGGAAGGCGCCCTCATAGCCCGCGCGCTCCACGAACAGGTGCAGCGTGTCGCCGTAGGTGGCCACCGCTGAGAGCGTGACGCTCCCGTGCTCGTCCTCGACGGTGTGCGGCGTCTCGACGCCGCGGGCGCCGTGGGCCACCGCGTGCTCGTACGCGGCGGTGGCATCGGGCACCGACAGCGCGATCTTGTGCACGCCGTCGCCGTGGTGGCGGTGGTGCTCTGAGATCTCGTCCTGGCCGGAGAGCGAGCCGGTGAGCACCAGGCGGATACGCCCCTGCTCGAGCACGTGCGAGACGCGGTCGCGGCGCCCGGTCTCCAGCCCCGAGAAGGCCGTCTCGGTGAAGCCGAACGCGCGCGTGAAGAAGAAGGCGGCCTGCGCGGCGTTGCCCACGAACAGCTCGAGGTGGTCGATCCCGTGAACGGGCATCCGGTCCGGGTCGGTGACCGCCGCGGGCTGCGGCGAGAGCGCCTGAGTAGCCAATACTGCTCCTTGGTACGCGTTTGACGTAATGTTTCTATGGTCAGACGCCCAAATCAACGCCTATTCGTTGCGCCAACCCGCCCAAAGAGAGCCCATGGACGACGTAGACCAGACAATCGTTTCGCTGCTGCGCGAGAACGCCCGCCGATCGTTCAAGGACATCGGCGGACAAGTGCACCTATCCGCGCCGGCCGTCAAGCGCCGGGTCGACCGCCTGGAGGCCGACGGCGTGATCCGGGGCTACACGGCGGTGATCGATCCGGCCGCCTTCGGGTGGCACGCAGAGGCATTCGTGGACCTCTACTGCACCGGCCGCATGCCGGGCGACGCGATCCGGCGCGCGGTGGAGGGCGAGCCGGGGGTGGTCTCCGCCCACACGGTGGCGGGCGATGCCAGCGCGATGCTGCACGTGAGGGCGCGCGACACCAAGGACCTCGAGCTGGCCCTGGAGCGCATCCGGTCCACGGACGGCGTGGACCGCACGGTCACCGAGGTCGTGCTCTCCACGCTGGTGCAGCGGTGAGGCGGCCGTATCCCGAGGGCTCCGCGCCGCCGCCCTCGATCCGCGACTTCTTCGCCTTCGAGGAGCACGTGCGCAACGCCCGTGCCAACCGGGGCCTGACGGTGCCGGAGGCGTGGTACGAGCTGCCCGTCTTCTACTTCTCCAACCCCGCGGCGGTGTACCGCGACGGAGACGTCGTGCCCAAGCCGGCCGACACCGAGATGCTCGACTACGAGCTGGAGCTGGCGGCGGTGATCGGGGAGGACGGGGGGATCGAGGGCTTCACGGTGATGAACGACTGGTCGGCGCGCGACCTGCAGATGAAGGAGATGTCGGTGGGCTTGGGCCCCGCGAAGGGCAAGGACTTCGCCACCGCGCTGGGGCCCGAGCTGGTGTCGCCCGACGAGCTGCCCGCCGACCTGGACATGCGCGCGCTGTGCCGCGTGAACGGCGAGGTCCGCACCGACTCGCACACCGGCGGGATGCAGTTCGGCTGGGACGAGATCCTGGCGGCCGCGGCGCGCAACACCCCGGGCCTGCGGGCCGGTGAGGTGATCGGCTCGGGCACCGTGGGTAGCGGCTGCATCCTCGAGCACGGCGACGGGCGCTGGCTGCAGGAGGGCGACGAGGTGGAGCTGGAGATCGAGGGGCTGGGAGTGCTGCGCAACCGGGTCGGCCCCCCGGCCTGAGTCACTTCCCGAGCCGCTCCCAGAAGCGCACCCACTCGCGCATCTGCCCGATCCCGGCCTCCAGCGCCCAGCGGGGGCCGGGAGTGCCCTTGCCCTCGCTCTGCTCGTACATCCACTCGTACTGGGCCAGCTTCTCCCTCGAAGCCTTCAGCTGCGCCTCGGCCAGCGTTCCGGGATCGGCGCCGAAGAACAGCTTGAGCAGCGCCTGGTTGCGGATCTCGGCCAGCGCCCCGGTGGGCTCGGCACGCCAGTCGGCCAGCGCCGCGGAGCCCCTCTTCGTGAGCCGGTAGTGCTTGCGCCGCCGGCCGCCCTCCTCGCGCTTCACGCTCAGCAGCCCGGCCTCGGCCAGCCGCTCGGGCTCGGTGTAGAACTGAGCGTGCTGCATGGTCCAGAAGTTGCCCACCGAGTGGGTGGCCGCCTGCTTCAGCTCATACGGCGTGGCCTCGCCGGACAGCTCCACGAGTCCGAGCACGATGTAGGAGGCGGGGGTGAGGGCGGGTTCTTGCATCAGTCCACAATAGACGGTACGGTATGGAGCATGGATCCTACACGCTGGCTGGCTGTCTTCGCGATCGTTGGCGTTCTCGGTGTTGTCTATGGAGGCTGGGCGCTGCTCACCTTTGTGACCGGAAGGGAGGGCCTCAGCGAGGGACAGAAGCGCTTCTTCCGCGCCGGCCACGCGCATGCGGGCGTGCTGCTCGTGCTGTCGCTCGCCTTCTTCCTGTACCTCGAGCGCGCGGGCTTCCCCCGTGGCCTGGAGTGGACCGTGGGGCTCGTGCTTCTGCTGGGCGTCATGGCGCAGTCCGGGGGCTTCTTTGTGCACATGAGCACCGGCGGCTCTGTCGCCGAGGGCTCGGCGGGCACCAGGCTGACCCGCGGCGGCGCGGTGCTGATCGGGGCGTCGCTGCTGGCTCTGGCCGTGGGGTTGGCCACCGCATGACCACTGAGACTCAGCGGCGGGCTTCCGATGCCGACCGCGAAGCCGTGGTTGAGCGACTGTCCGCCCACGGCGCAGCCGGGCGGATGGACGCCGACGAGCTCGGGCAGCGTACGGCTGCGGCACTGCGAGCGCGCACGGTCGCGGAGCTCGAGGCGCTGGAGGCGGACCTGCCGGCGGCGCCGCCGGTTCGGCGGCCCGCCCGGCTGGCTCGTGGCGCGTGGCTTCCACCGCTCGGCCGCTTTCGCGCCTACCTGCCTGTCATGGCCCTTCTAGTTGTCATCTGGGCAGTGACAGGGGCGGGGTATTTCTGGCCGATCTGGCCGGCGCTCGGGTGGGGTGTGGCGCTTCTCGGGCCTGGACGTTGCGGTTCTTCAGGCGCCCGCCGGCCGTCAGCCCCCATAACTTGACGATCGATCGTCTGCTATCGAGGTGCTCCACGTTATGGGCGCCAGGGCCGCGATTCTTGGAGCACCCGGCGATGAGGCGATCGCGCGTCACGTTCTGGGGGATAGGCGTTAAGGGCCGGGAAAACCGAACACCCGCGAGAGCCGCCGCTCCTCCAGAGGCTGGTCCTTGGCCCGAGACGCTCCTTGAGCCCCCCATATTGAGCGAGCGCTCAGCCAGCTGCCCGTCGAATTGTCACTCGACCGTCGTGACCACAATCGCGTCCGCCTTGCCGTCCCCCGTGACGTCCGCGAAGAAGGTTCCGCGGTCGCCGAAGTAGGGCTCGGTGTGCGCCGCTCCCAGTTCACCGGACACCCTGGTGGACTGTTGACTGATCATGCCAGCACCTCCTGACGAAGCAGGAGGTGCTGGCGCGCCTCGCTGGGCGTGCGGTAGCCGTGGCGTTCCAGCAGCCACGACTGGCTGTAGGTGGCGGCGAACTCGCGCACGCGGGCGCGCAGCGCCTCGAAGGTCTCGAAGCGCTGGATCCAAAGCACCTGCTCCTTGAGCGTCTGGATGAACTTCTCCGCGCAACCGTTGGTTTCTGGCTCGTAGTGGTAGGCCGGGGAGCGGGCGATGCCGAGATGATCGATCTCTGCCTGGTAGTGCTCTGACCGGAAGCACGGTCCGCCGTCGTAGCGCAGGCTGAGGCCCGAGGCGACGGCGGCCTCGACCGAGCCGAAGCGCTCGCCACACACCTCCCTGAGCAGGTCAGCGGCGGCGAAGCGGTCCATCCGCAGCCCGGCGTCGGCCCACGCCTCCCCCGAGGCGTGGTCGATCATCACGAACACCGCGCAGCGGCCTTCGTCGGTGTGTCCGTCGGTCGCGTCGGTCGCCCACAGCGTGTCCGGGACCGTCACGGTGATCGTCCCCTCGTGCAGCCTGGCCGCGCGCTTTCTAACCCTCGCAGTGGGCGCCAGCAGCCCGGCCTCGCGCGTGAGCCGCAGCACGCGCTTGCGGCTCGTGCACACGCCGCGACGCCTGAGCCTGGCCCACACCTTGCGGTGGCCCTCGCCAACGAACGGGCTCTCGGCCAAAACGTCACGGATCTGCTTCAACAGCTCCCGGTCGCGCATCGCCCCGACCGGGCCTGGTCGCCGGCGCGCCGGCTCCGAGGTGCCCCGCCGGCGGCGCTGATCGCACGCCGCCGAGCGGGACACGCCTGCCACCCTGCACACGACCTGAAGCGGTGCGGGCAGCTGCTCGCTCACTTCGAGCGCCTCGGCGACGGAGGGCCCCCCTTGCGCTCCAGCAGCGCGGCAAGGATGTCGACCTCCATCGAGAGCTCCCCGACCTTGCGCTGGGCCTCCCTGAGCGCGAGGTCCTCGACCGGCGCCGGGCGCGCCTTCAGACCCTCCCGGCCAGCTCCGAGGAAGTCCTCACGCCAGCCGCTGATGCGCCCCGCGGGCTGGCCGACCTCCCGCGCGAGCAGGTCGAGCGACTCGCCGCGCAGCAGCCGCATGACCACCCCCTCCTTGCGGCGAACGCTCCAGCGCACCTCGCTCCTCGCCTCCGGCTCGTCGCTCCGTGCGCTGGAGCGCGACCCCTTGCCTTCCTCCATACCGGCCTCCGTGACTCTCGACATGCCGACCTCCTGGGTCTAATCGAGTGTCCGGTCGGAACCGGGTGCGCACCAGGTGGTCCCGTTGTTGTTAAGGCCGAACGCAGTCCCGGTTGATCGCCTGACGGTGACACGGTCGTTGTTGACTACGATCGCGTCCGCCTCGCCGCCCGAGGAGACGTCGGCGAAGAAGCTTCCGCGGTCGCCCAGGGGGGGACCCTGAGTCCAGTCCTTGTTGCCAGCGAAGGCGGTTCCGGTTGATCGCCTGACGGCGACACGGTCGCTGTTGACCACAATCGCGTCCGCCTTGCGATCCCCCTGAGCCGTAGGGTCGCTGCATGAACCAGTTCCCACCCGCCGTCCGAGAGGCGCAAGCTGTCCTGGCGGAAGAGTTCCGCGGAGCGCCACCAGACCTTCTCGAACCGCTCGCGGCTCCGCGAGCTGAGGAGGAGGCGGTGGAGGTCGAAGACTGTGTGGCGCGCTTCACGCGCGCGCAAATTGAGGGCCATGCCCTTGGACAATGGAGCCCGACCAAGCTGTTCCCGCCGCTAAGCGACTTAGCGGGAAAGAAGCTTGCGGACGCCGACGAAGACGCCGTGCGCGCTGCGATCGCAAAAAGCCTCGGGATCGGCTATGCCTTCACGGTCGGAACCGAAGAGCCTGGAACGCTCTTCGCGAAGACGCCACGGGAGATCTGGGATGTCTGGGTCCCCAACCTTCATACCGGTCTCGTCGAGCAAACCGGGCTGGGCAGCATGATCAGTGACATACGCCGCATTGGAGCGACGACATTTCAGCGTGAAGCGCTCGACCTCGGACTCGGCCGATTTGGCAAGAAGGCACGATTGGGGCACGTCGGCGCGTTTTATGCCCAATCGGGAGCCACCTTGCGTGCGCTTCAGAGCCACCCTGAACCCTGAAGCCCGAACCGTTAAGCCCCTGGAAGTTCCACGACTACCGACCCTGAATCCGTGACGCCGGTCCGGCGCCCTTGAGGGTGTTCGGTTTTCCCGGCCCTTAACGCCTATCCCGCGTCACGTTCTGGGGGTTGACCCAGCGCCCGCAGCGGTAGTCTGCGCCGCCGGATGCCGTCGAAGCTCTTCGCGCCTGACGTGCTCGCCGGCCAGGTGGCACTGGTGTCCGGCGGCGGCTCGGGGCTGGGCCGCGCGACCGCGGTAGAGCTGGCTGCCTGCGGCGCACACGTGGTGGTGTGCGGCCGCCGTCAGGAACCGCTCGACGAGACGGTCGCCATTTGTGACGAGGGGCGCTGCACGGCGATCACCTGTGACATCCGTGAGGAGGACCAGGTCGAGGCCCTCGTGGACGGCGTGCTCGACCGCCACGGCAAGATCGACCTGCTGGTGAACAACGCCGGCGGGCAGTTCCTCACCCCGGCCGAGGACATCACTCCCAAGGGCTTTCGCACCGTGATCCGCCTGAACGTGGAGGGCACATGGCTGATGAGCCATGCGGTAGCCACGAAGGCGATGATCCCGCGCGGGGAGGGGGGCAAGATCGTGAACGTGACCCTCTCGCCCCACCACGGGCTGCCGGGCATGGCGCATTCCTCGGCCGCACGAGCGGCGGTAGAGAACCTCACGCGCGTGCTCTCGATCGAGTGGGCCCGCTTCGGCATCACGCTCACTGCGCTGGCCGCGGGCCACTTCGCCACCGAGACGCTGCGCACCAAGTACCCGAAGGCCGTGGTGGAAGGGGTGGCCGGCACGGTGCCGCTCGGACGGCTGGGGACCGAGGAGGAGTTCGCCTGGCTGGTGGCCTTCGTGGCCTCGGCGGGCGGGGACTACATGTCGGGCTCGATCGTGACCGTGGACGGCGCGCGCGACAACTGGTTCGGCCCGTGGCCGCCCGGGGGCCTGACCGAAGGCGGCAAGCCGCTCGCCGAAAAGCGCAAGCCGAAAGAGTGAGGTTCCGGACCGAGGCTCCGGCGTCCCCCCGCTCCGCCGGTGAACCGATCGCATCGGGCGACCGCACCACCGCTACCACGAGCCGCTACGAGTGGATGTTCTGGGACATGGGCTATCGGCGCGAGGGCTGGCCGATCTAGCGCCCACCCGCGGGCGCGCCCACCGCGCCACTGAGCAGTCCCCCCGCCGCCGGGATCCGGGTCTCGAGCCCGAGCGCGCTCAGCATCGCGAACGCCGTGGCCGTCGCCGCCGACAGCACGGGCAGCCCGCACGCACGTTCGACAGGATCGATTGCGGCGAGCGACGGCATCTGCACGCACGCCGACAGGATCAGCGCGTCACATCCCGTCAGGTCCAGGCGCCGCCAGTGCTTGAGCAGGCCCGCCGGGTCGAGCGCGGCGACCTCGAGGTTGTCGGCGACCTCGAGGCTGAGCGCGTCGTGCACCTCGATGCCGCTGGCCTCGAGGTACTCCGCGACCAGCTTGGTCAGCTCGCGCTGGTACGGCGTGACCATCGCCACCCGGCGCGCGCCGAGCGCCCTGGCCCCGTCGATGAGCGCGCCGGCCGAGGACACGACCGGGGCCGGGGCCCCCGCCTCGCGCAGGACGTCGCGGATCTGGTCCTCGGCGGTGCAGTGGAAGCCCGCGCCCCCGGCCATCAACGCGACCAGGCAGGCGGTGGCCACGACGTTGCAGCGGGCGTCGGCCAGCTCGGCGGCGCAGCGGTCCATCTGCGCGTTCATGGCCCGCAGCTCCTCCGGGGTGACGCGCTTCATGCGCATGCGGCTCGAGTGGAACGTGAACCGCTCCTCCGGCGCCTCGCTCTCGCGCGCGCGCAACAAGGCGGGGATCTCGGTCTCCATCGTCACGTTCGAGCTCGGGACGATGAGCCCGAGGCGGTAGCGGGTGGGCTCGGTCATCGGTCGCCTCCGGCGGTCGGGGCGGTCAGCTCGGTCTTGCGGATCTTGCCCATGTCGTTGCGCGGGAGGTCGTCCAGGAAGTGGATCTCGCGCGGGCGCTTGTGCGGAGAGAGTAGCTCGGCGACGTGGGCTACCAGCTCCTCGGCCGTCGCCGTGGCCCGCGGTCGCAGGACGACCCACGCCACGATGCGCTCGCCGAGGTCCGCGTCGGGCTCCGAGGTCACCGCCGCCTCCGCCACCGCCTCGTGCTCGAGCAGCGCGCCCTCGATCTCGCCGGCGCCGATCTTGAAGCCACCGCTCTTGATGAGGTCGGTGGAGCGCCGCCCGACGACCCTGACGTAGCCGTCGGCCGCGCGCGTCGCGACGTCCCCGGTGAGGAACCAGCCGTCCTTCATGGCGGCGGCGGTGGCGTCGGGCTGGTTGAGGTACTCGCTGAACAGGCTCGGGCTGCGCAGGGCGACCTCGCCGATCGTGTCGTCGTCGGCGACGTCGATCGCCTCGCCGTCGTCGTCGAGCAGTACGACCTCGACACCGTCGAGCGGCGGGCCGACGTAGCCCGGCCGGCGGTCCCCGTCGACGCGGATCGAGCAGATCATGAGCGTCTCGGTCATGCCGTAGCGCTCGACCACCCGCTGCCCGCAGAGACGCTCGATGCGCTGGTGCTCGACCGCCGGGAGGGGGGCCGAGCCGGACACCAGCAGCCGAGCCCGGCGCAGCGCCTCGGCGATGCCGGCGTCCTCCTCGGCCTCGATCGCGATGCGGTGGTACATCGTCGGGACGCCGAAGAGCATCGTGGCGCCGTCCTCCAGCGCCTCGGCCACCGCGGGCGCGGAGAACCGCTGGAGGTGGCGGACCTGTCCGCCGAGCCGGACCGGGCCGAGGAGCCCGAGGGCCAGGCCATGGACGTGGAACAGCGGCAGCGCGTGGACGAGCCGGTCCTCGGCGGTCCACGCCCACGCCGCCGCGAGGGCGTCGAGGTTGGCCGCGATGGCGCGGCGGGACAACACGACGCCCTTCGGGAGGCCAGTCGTCCCGGAGGTGTAGATGATGAGCGCCGGCGCGTCCTCGGCGGGCTCGGGCGGCAACGAGTGGCCGCCGGACTCGAACGCGACGGTGGCGCGGGCGATGCCCTGCAGCGTTGCCGGGAGCTCGGCGCCCGGCTCGGCGAAGAGCAGGTCGGGAGCGGCGTCGGCGGCCATGTGCTCCAGCTCCCGGGTGCCCGCCTTGGGGCTGATCGGCACGACCGCCACGCCCGCCGCCAGGGCCCCGAAGACCGCCGCGCACGTGTGCAGCGTCGACGTCGCCCAGACCGCGACGCGGCCGGCGTCGCCGATTTCGGCCGCCACGTTCGCGGCGACGTCCCGCAGCTCGCGGTGGCTCAGGGCATCGTCACCGAAACGAACCGCCGGAGCGGCGCTCGCCTGCGCGAGGGAAGGGAACAGCATCGAACCCTCAGGTACCCGTTTTCGGGAGGGTCAACGTCAGGGCGAGGGCCGCCAGCGGCAGGGCGGCGACGATCACCATCACCGTGTCCAGCGAGCTGTGGTCGGCGACGATCCCGAGGACGGACGCCCCGACACCGCCCATGCCGATCGCCAAGCCGAGCGTCACGCCGGAGGCGACCCCGACCCGGTTGGGCAGGTACTCCTGGCCCATGACCACGATCACGGTGTAGCTGGCGACGACCATGGCGCCGACCAGCGCCAGCAGCAGCACGAGGACCGGGCCCCGCTCCGCCTGGAGGAGGAGGGCGATGAGCGGCGGGAGCAGCGCCATCGATCCGATCAGGATCGGCCGCCGTCCGACCCGGTCGGCCAGGCGACCGCCGATCAACGTGCCGGCGATCCCGCCGAGCAGCAGCACGGTGAGCGCGCTGCTGCCCTCCGCATCCGACGTTCCCAGCGAGGCGACGAAGTAGAGCGGGAGGAAGGTCAGCAGGCCGTAGAACGTGAACGAGCGCAGGGTCGCGACCCCGGCGAGGGTGACGAACGGGCCCCAGGCGTCGGGGGTGGGCGCCTGCTGGTCCCCGCCGGCAGTCTCGTCGGCCGAGCGCGCGCGGGCCAGGCGAGGGAGCTCCCGGACGAGCAGGAGGGCCACGGCTCCGGCGGGCACGAGGAGGAACAGCGTGCCGTGGAGGCCGAAGGCCAGCACGAGAACGGTCACGAGGGCCGGCCCGAGCGCGAACCCCGCGGTGCCGCCCACGGAGAAGACGCTCATGGCCGTGGCGCGCCGGTTGCCCGAGACGTGCCGCACCAGCCGCGCCCCCTCCGGATGGAAAGCCGCGACGCCCACGCCGCTGACGAGGATGGCCAGCACGAGCAGGGGATAGCTGGGGGTTAGCCCGGCAAGCGCCACGCCCCCGCCGCCCAGCGCCACTCCCGCGGGCATGAGCCAGGGCCGCGGGCGCCGGTCGGAGTAGTGGCCGAAGAGCGGCTGGATGACCGAGGAGCTGACCGTGCTCGCGAGGACCAGCGCGGAGGCCGCGGCGTACGACAGCCCACGCTCGCTGATCAGGAAGGGGAGCAGGGCGGGCACCACCCCCTGCGTGGCGTCGGCGAGGAGGTGGCCGCTCGCGAGCACCGCCAGAGCGCGCCGGTCGAGGCCCTCGCGCACGGGGCTGGCGGTGCGGGTCAGCTCTCCCACCCCGATGCGGCGGTCACGGCCCCGGCGGCGAACAGCACCGCCAGCGTCAGCCGGCGGAAAAGCCGCTCGGGAAGCTTCGGTCCCACGACGGTGCCGAGCAGGTTGCCCGCCAGCGCCCCCGGGAGCCACAGGAGCACGGCGGGGTAGAGGGCGTCGGATTCGAGGGCTCCCTCGAGCGCCAGCAGGGAGAGCCCGACGGTAGACGTCCACACGAAGAACACGGCGAGGTCGGCGAGGAAGCTGGTCGGCGCCGCCTTGTCACGGCTCAGGAGAACGATCGGCCCAACGCCGGCGAGCGACGTGGACCCGCCCAGGAAACCGCCCACGAATCCGGCAGCGAGCGGCGCTCCTGGGATCGGCTTGGGGGGAGGCCGGTCGAGCGAGCGGGCGAGCAGCACGACGGTCACCATCACCGCGCAGCCGGCCAGCAGCTTGACCGCCGACTCCGGCACGTCCGACAGGACACGGGCGCCCACGTAGAGCCCGGGCACGCTGGCCGCGCCCATGCCCAGGCTCCGGCGCCGGGAGATGTGGCGGCGAAAGCGGTACACGATCGACAGCCGCGTAAGCCCTGAGAGGGCCAGGTTGGCGGTGACCACGAAGCGCAGCGGAAAGCCGGTGAGGAGGAGGAGCGGCGCGGCGGCGAGCGCGTATCCGAAGCCGGTGAGACCGCCGAGGAAGGCCGCCGCGAACACGATCAGCCCTCCGAGCGCCATGTCGCCCGCGTCAGGCACGCGCCGGACCCTATTCGACGCTGCTACGTATGTTGTATTGAGTTAGCGGGGCCTCGGGGCCCGGGCACGACCGGGGGTCCGCCGGTGGGGTGGGTGGTCTCCGAATCGGGTACGATCGCGCAGTTCCGGGCCACCTTACGATCGCGCAGTTCCGGGGCCACCTGGGAGTGGGGAAATGACGCGTGAGGTAGCCGGCGAGTCGGCCACGAGCCCCCCCGAGCCATCGGTCGAGGTCATCGAGCGGCGAACCTCGCCGGCGAGCCTGGCTCGCGAGCTCCTCCCCGAGATCGGGATCCTGCTCGCGGCCGCGTACCTGTTCTACACGGCCGGCAACTTCGACTACCAGGAGCGGCCCGGCCAGCTCGGCCCGCAGTTCTGGCCGCGGATGGCGGCCGTCGGGCTCGGCGCCGCCGTGCTCGTGCGCATCGTGCAGACGATCCGTGATCGGAACCGGCCGATAGTCCGCGTCAAGAGCGAGTTCGACGAGTACGAGCGGACGGAGGCGGAGGTCCACTGGCCGAGCCTCTGGCTGGCGCTCGGCCTGGTCGTCGGCTACGTCACCTCGACGATGTTCCTCGGCTACATGATCTCCACCGCGCTATTCCTCGGGCTCTTCATCTGGCTCGGCGGGCAGCGCAAGTGGTACGTGACGCTGGTGGCGGCCGTCGGCGCGCTGTTGTTCAGCTACATCTTCGTCGGGGTGGTGTACGTGTCCCTGCCCACAGGCGTGGGGATCTTCGACACGATCACGGTCGCGGTCTACCGGCTGCTCGGGATCCAGTGAGCGGGTCGAGCGGCGGGCCAAGGGCGGGACGGTAGGCACATTGGACATCGTCGGCGACATGTTCAAGGCCGTGATCGACGGCGGGATCCTGTTCTGGATCCTCGTGGTGGGCGGCGTGTTCATCGGCCTGCTGGTGGGCGTGCAAGCGCCGCGAGGTGACCGCGCTGAAGGCCGTCAACCAGCGCCTGCGCGAGCGCCGGCGCGACCTCCAGAGCTCCGCGGCCCACGCGTCCCGCTGCACGTCGTGCTCGACAACTCCTCCACCCACAGCACGCCCGAGCTCGAGCGCTGGCTTCAGCGCCACAAACGCGTCCACTTTCACTTCACTCCGACCAGCGCATCCTGGATGAACATGGTCGAGATCTGGTTCTCGATCCTCACCAGCCAGCAGGTCCGCCGCGGCGTCTACCACGACGTCCCCGAACTGATCGCCGCGATCGAACACTTCATCGACAACTACAACCAGCGCGCCCAACCGTTCGTCTGGACCAAGACCGCCGACGAGATCCTCACCAAAGCGACCAAACAACAACCCACTTCAGGAACGCTGCACTAGGTGGTCATGCCGGTGAACTGGCCACCGGTCACGTTGAGCACCTGCCCGTGCACGTAGTTCGACCACGGCGAGCAGAGGAAGAACACGCCGCCGGCGGCCTCCTCAGGGGTCGCCGGACGCCCGATCGGGATCAGCATGGAGGCCATCTGGCGCATCTGCTCGGGGATGCCGAGCTGGATCTCCTGCCCGTCCTTGTCGAAGGAGCCGGCCTCCTCCTTGGCCGCCGTCAGGCGCGTCTCCACGAAGCCAAAGGCCACGGCGTTCACGTTGATCTTGAACTGCCCCCACTCCTTGGCCACGGTCTTGGTGAGCCCCACCACGCCCGACTTGCCGGACGAGTAGTTGGCCTGGCCCGCATTGCCCATGGTGCCCGAGACCGAGGAGACGTTGACGACCTTGCGAAACACCTCGCGGCCCTCCTCGCGCTCCTTCTTGGCGGGCTCGCGCAGGTGTGGCGCCGCCGCGCGCAGCACCCGGAAGGGCACCACGTTGTGGATGTCCAGCATCGCCTGGAACTGCTCGTCAGACATCTTGTGGACCGGGGCGTCCCAGGTGTAGCCGGCGTTGTTGACCACGATGTCCAGCTGGCCGAAGGCGTCGACAGCGGTCTGCACCAGCTTGTCGGTCACGCCCTCCTTGGTCAGGTCGCCCGCGAAAGTCACGGTCTCGCCCGCGATCTCGTTCGAGGCCTCCTCGGCCACGTCGCCGTCGAGGTCGTTGATGAGCACCCTGGCTCCGTGCTCGGCCAGCAGCTCCGCCGTCGCGCGTCCGATGCCACGCGCCGAGCCCGTCACGATTGCCGCCTTGCCGTCCAAAACTCCCACGCTGTCGCTCCTTTTCGGTCTCTTGAATGCGCGGGGATCATGACGGGTCGGCCCCCGTGGCCAACGCTTCGAAGGCCGCCGACGCGGCTCGCCCATTCGTCCAGACCCGCTACTCCTCGGTCCCCGGGGGTTTCTGTGCGCACGATGGCTGGCCCAATGGCACGGCCCCTCGCGCCCGCGGTCCTTCTAGCTTGCCTCGCCTGCGCGCTGCCCGCCGCCGCCGCGACTCCTACGGTGCGGGTGGGCTTCGCCTCCCCGCAGCAGCCCGCGCACCCGGTGGGCTTTGTGCATGGCATGGACACCGCGAGCGGCGAGGCGCCGCTGGCTCGCCCGTCTCGCGTCGCGGCAAGGTCCACGCCATCGCGATGGCGAGGTGTCGCTGACCCTGCACGGCGTGAAGCTGCACGAGGTCCATGATCTCTCGCTGCGTCGAGTGAGGGCAGTCGCGCCGACGTCAGCGCCGCGCACGGGCCAGGTAGCTCCTCCCGGCCCGCACGACGATCGTGCGCCGGCGCCGGAAGTCGCGCACCGCCACCTTGCCGCGCTTGACCTTGGTGAGCGTTCCGTCGCAGCGGTCAACGGTCGTCCACACGGTGCCGCGCACGGTCGCCGCCGAGTGGCGCCCACGTGTGCGGAAGCGCCCCCGCGCGCTCGAGCGCAGGCGGCGAACGCTTCGCCGAGACCGTCCCGATGCCGTGGCGCGGCGAGAGCGCCGGGCTCCGCAGCGCTTGAAGCTCCCGCCCTTGAGCCGCAGGTCGGTGAGCCCCTTGGCACTGCGTTTCCTCGACTGAAGTACCTGAAACAGGCCGCTCGCGAAGCTGCCGGTCTGGGTTCGGCCAAGCGTGTCGCGCGCGGAGGTCAGGCGCACGGTGCCGCGGCGGGTGTCCAGGAACGAGCCGACCGGGATCTCCCTGGTTTGCTCGAGCGGGACGAAGCGAACTCCCTTCTGGGCGGCCCGCGCGGAACCGCCGCCAGCCGGAACGCCGACCAGGACCGTGCCACGCGCGACCGAGGCGTCCACGGTCTTGCCGAGCTCGGGGGGCGGCCCGGCGATCGGACCGTCGTAGAGGCGGATCCCCGCCACGGCACCCGCGGCCTCCTCGCCCGAGACACTGTTGTCGTCCTTGAAGAACGTGAGGGTCTGCCCGGGGTGGATCACGGCAGCCCCCGAGGCGTCATCGAAGCGAAGCTGCTCCGTACCGTCCACGTACCCGACCACCTCCCCGGCGGAGTCACGGGTGAGGACCACCTCGTGGTAGGGGTCGCCGCCCGAGCTGGGCGTGATCGGGCTATCCGGCGCGCCGGAGGCGCTGCCGAAGAAGCTGAGGCTCCCGTTGAAGTTGTAGAGGCCGGTGTCGCGGGAGCTGTTCTGAAAGTCGATGATGCGACGGAAGCCGCTGACCGCGTCGAGGCGGAAGTCAACGACGATCGTGTAGGCCGAGGTGGGGATCACGCCGCCGGTAGACGCCTGCAGGCCGTTGCCCTGCGGGAACTGCAACACCCTACGCGGGGAACCCCCGACCGTCTCGGTCGTGAACACGTTGTCGGCCGCCGGGTCGGCGTCGATGTCGGTGAGTGCCGGAGGCGAGCCGACCGAGGACGCGCGGGTGTCGTTGAAGCGGTAGTCCGCCACCAGCGTGGCGGCCGAGGCGGTCTGGGCGCCGAGGCAGACCAACGCCGCGGCTGTCACCAGCGTCGCGAACCCCCGCAAAGCTGTCCTCCCATCCATCGCCGGACATTGTGCCACCAAGCCCAAGTCCGGCCTCGGTTCCCTACAGCCCGAGCTGCTTCCCGAGGATCTCCTTCATGATCTCGTCGGTGCCGCCGCCGATCGGGCCCAGGCGCAGGTCGCGTGCCACGCGCTCTATTTCGTACTCCTTCATGTAGCCGGCGCCGCCGTGGATCTGCAGCGCGTCGTCGGCCACCTCGTAGGCGGCGCGCTGGGTGGCGAGCTTGGCCATCGTCACCTCGCGGGTGGCGTCGTGACCCTCGTGGAACAGGCGCAGGGCGTGGTAGGTCATCGAGCGGCCCGTCTCCAGCTTCAGCGCCATCTCGGCCAGCTTGTGGCGTAGGGCCTGGAAGCGGCCGATCGGGCGGCCGAAGGCGTTGCGCTCCAGGGCGAAGGCGATCGTGCGCTCCAGCACCTGCTGCATCGAGCCCACCGCGCCGAGAGCCATCAGCAGCCGCTCCCACTGGAAGTTGGCCACGATCAAGGAGAAGCCCTTGTTCTCCTCGCCGAGCAGGTTCTCCTCGGGCACGAACACGTCCTGGAACGCCAGCTCGGCCGTGTCCGAGGCGTGCCAGCCCATCTTCTCCAGCTTCTTGGAGACCGAGAAGCCCTCCATGCCCTTCTCGAGCAGCAGGAAGGACAGGCCGGAGTGGCCGCCCTCCTGGGTGGTCTTGACCGCCGTGACCACGAAGTCCGCGCGCACGCCGTTGGTGATGAAGGTCTTCGCGCCGTTGACCACGTAGCCGCCGTCCACCTTCTCGGCCCTGGTGGTGATCGAGGCCACGTCCGAGCCCGCGTCAGGCTCGGTGATGCCCAGCGCGGCGATGCGCTCGCCGCGGATGGCGGGCTCCAGGAAGCGCTTGTGCTGCTCACGTGTGCCGAACGTCCAGACCGGCGGAGTGGCAATACTCGTGTGAGCGCCGATGCCCGCGGCCACGCCGCCCGAGCCGCACCCTGCCAGCTCCTCGCAGAAGACGGCGTCGTGCACGTGGTCGCCGCCTTCGCCGCCGAGCTCCTCTGGGTACTTCAGGCCCAAAAAGCCCACCTTGGCGAGCTTTGGGAACACCTCGTCGGGGAACCAGCGCGCGTCCTCCCACTCGGTGGCGTGGGGCCGCAGCTCGTTGGCCACGAACCGGCGCACCGACTCGCGCAGCGCTTCGTGCTCCTCGGTGAACGGCGGGATCGGCCTCGACGGCCTGGCGGCCGGCACGCCCTTGGAGAACTCGCGCGTGGCGCTCACAGCGTGGTGTGCCCTCGCCCGCCGTGGTCGAAGCCGAGCAGGTCGCCGCTCGGATTCTTGGGACCTCCATGGTGATAGGCGCGCACCTCGGTGATCCGCCCGTCGCGGAACTCGAACCACTCGGTGCCGCGGTCGAGCCGCCGCTCGTTCGACTCGGGATCGCGCCAGGTCATCGTCCACTCGATGACCACGCGCTCGCCGTCGTCGATCGCGTCCTCGATCGCCCACTGGCCGTCGATGCTCTCCACGGCCCAGTTGGTGTGCTCGCCGATCGTGCGCGCGCCCTCGTGCGGTCCCAGGCGCGTGTAGTAGTGCGTTGCGTCGTCGGTGAAGTGATCGGCCACCCGGCCGGCATCGCCCGTGTTCAGCGCTTCGTAGTAGGAGCGCACGTGGTCGAGCAGGGCGGTCATCGGACGGGAGCCTATGTGCCTCCAGCGCCGGTCGGAGTGGCACAATCACAGAGTTGTGACTGTCCGAACGCGAAATCGTTGCTCACGGGTTCAGATCTGTCGCGCTGTGACCGACACACTCCCGGGTGTGCGCACACGGCAGCTGATCGAGGAGATGCGCCGGGACGGCGAGAGGCGGGACCGCGAGGCGCAGGAGCGCGAACGCGAGCGGGAGAAGCGGTCCGAGCGAGAGCGTAAGCGTCACGAGGCGTTCCTGGCCGATATGCGCCGCGAAGCGCAAGAGAGGCACGAGGCGCAAATGGCCGACATGCGCCGCCAGGAGAGGCTCACGAACGCGTTCATCCAGGAGGGCCGCGATGTCACCCGCGCGATGCTTGCGGAGTTGCGCGACCACGGCGAGCGCATGCGGCTCGGCTTTGACGCCACCTATGGCGCCCTTACCGATCTGTCCCGAGAGATCCGCAGCTGGCGCGACGAGGGCGGTTCGAGCGCCACGGCCTGACTGGCGTCAGACCCGGTGCGCGCGCACCTGGTAGATCGACGTGAAGCCCGTCTCGAAGCCGTTGCGCGCGGCACGCAGGTACAGCCGCCACACGCGAACGCGCTCGGCCCCGGCCAGTCGCTCGGCCTCGTCCAGCCGGCCGTCCAGTCGCCGCGCCCAGTGGCGCAGCGTCTCCGCGTAGTCGTCGCGGAAGCCCTCCACGTGGTGGGTCTCGAAGCCCGCGCGCTCGAGAGCGAGCAGCACGCGGGAGAGGTGAAGCGGCTCGGCGTCGGGGAACACGTAGCGCTCCGAGAACGGGCCGGCGGCCGGGTCGGAGGGGCGCAGCCGCGCGATCCCGTGGTTGAGCAGCCGCCCGCCCGGCTCAAGCAGGCCGGCGAGGGCACGGGCGTAGACGTCGATCTGCTCCTCACCCACGTGCTCGACCATTCCGATGCTGGCGATGGCGTCGAAGCGCTCGCCCGCGAGCTCGCGGTAGTCCGCGACGCGAACGTCCACGCGATCGCCGGCGCCGGCCTCCTCGGCCCTGCGGCGTGCGAGGGAGGCCTGGGGCTCGGAGAGGGTGATGCCGGTGACCCTCGCCCCGTGCCGTTTCGCGGCGTGGATCGCGAAGCTTCCCCAGCCGCAGCCCACGTCGAGCACGTGGTCGCCCTGCTGCAGCCCGAGTTTCGAGCACACCAGCTCGTGTTTTTCGTCCTGAGCCTCCTCCAGCGAAGCCGCGCCCCTGGAGAACACCGCGCAGCTGTAGGCCATCGACTCGCCCAGGAAGAGCTCGAAGAACTCGTTGGACACGTCGTAGTGGTGGCGCACCGAGCGGCGGTCGCGCTCCCGGCTGTGGCGCGTGCCGCGCGGGCGCAACTCCGCCGCGGGTGGGGACGGCGGCCGGGTGAGCCCGCACGCCCGTATGGCGGCGCCCAGCAGCTTCAGCCGGTCACGGCGCTTGATCGGCGGCGGCTCCCAGGTGTCGAGCAGGCGAATCACCGCGTCGACGTCGTCCACCTCGAGGTCG
Organism: Thermoleophilaceae bacterium; assembly: GCA_035646775.1. Taxonomy (GTDB): domain Bacteria; phylum Actinomycetota; class Thermoleophilia; order Solirubrobacterales; family Thermoleophilaceae; genus JAAYBF01. Next base: position 23,791 of record DASROS010000138.1, read on the forward strand.
CCGCTTACGTACGCGCGCCCGACGCCGAGCTGGCCGGGCGCCCGGAGCGAGTGCGCGATCGCCCGCGGCGACCGGAAGCGAAGGGTCGGGCCGTCACCGTCGGTGACCGGAAGGGCCGTGCCGTCCCACAACTCGATGCGAAACGGCCGCGACGGGGCCAGGCGTTCGAACTCGCGGCGAAGGGCGGAGGTATCCGCGAAAGGCACGGCGGGCAGGCTACGCCTCGAACACGTCGAGCGGCAGGAGGGCTGACACGAGCGCGTTCGGCCTGTCCACCGCCTCTGAGATCCGCAGCTGCACCGCCACGCTCATCAGCGTGTACGCCTGCTGACGCGACAGTCCGTGCTCCGCGCCCAGGTAGTCGAGCATCTCGATCAGCGCGCGGCGCGTGGCGAGGTTGAGGTCCATGTCGGCGTTGGACCCGTCGTCGTCGAGCGGGATGCCGGTGGTGGCGAGGTAGCGGCGGCCCTTCGGCACGGGCGATCCGGGCGACTCCCAGACCGGGAAGCGCGGTTTCCAACCGTCGCGGCGCAGGTGGCAGCGCAGGGTGATCGCGCCGCCGGTCTCGATCGCCGCGATGCACACCTCGCCGTCGCCCTGGGCGAAGTGCAGGTCGCCCACCGACAGCAGCGCGCCGGGCACGAGCACTGTGAGCGAGAGGCGGCTGCCGGCCACAAGGTCGCGCACGTCGATGTTGCCTCCGTTCTCGCGCGGCGGGAACGTGCGCAGGCCGTCGGCGGCCGAGCGCGGGACCGCGAGCTCGGCGGTGGGGAGGTCGACGCCGGCGCCAGTGGAGGCCAGCGCGGCCTCGCGCCGCAGCGCCTCGGCGAACAGCTCGTGCGAGGGCGCGACGCCCACCACGCCCGCGAACGGCGCGCCGGGGATCGCCACGCCCGGCACGTCCTCGGAGCGCGCCACCCCGTCCTGAAGCTCCCAGCGGGCGAGGAAGGGCTCGGTGAACAGGTCGCCCAGGAAGCCCGAGCCCGGCCAGATGCCCGTCCAGCCGAAGTCGTCGGTCTCGTAATCCAGCACGTCGATCTCCAGCACGTCGCCGGGCTGGGCGCCCTCCACCCACAGCGGTCCGGTGAGCGGGTGGGCCAGCGAGGGCGTCGTCAGGAGCTCGGCGTGGGTGCTCTCGCGATTGAACGAGCCATCGCGCGAGTCGCGCAGCTCGACCCACACCTCCTCGCCCGGCTGCACGCGAGCGATCGGCGCTAGGTCGGGGTGCCAGCGGTTGTGGCCGCCCGCGGCGCCCTCGTGAAGAGGCGTCGAGCGATCGACCGCTACTCGCACCTAGAGCCCGTAGGAGCGTCCGATCACATCGAGCATGATCTCGTCTGTGCCGGCGCCGATGCGGTTCAGGCGCATGTCGCGCCACACGCGCTCCACGCCGTACTCCTTCATGTAGCCGGCGCCGCCGTGGATCTGGATGCACTCGTCGGCCACCTCGACGGCGATTCGCGAGGCGTAGAGCTTGGCCATCGAGATCTCGCGCACGGGGTATTCGCCGTTCTGGAACCGCCAGGCAGTGGTGTACGTGAGCTGGCGCGCCGACTCGATCTTGGTGGCCATCTCGGCGAACTTGTGCCGGATGGCCTGGAACTTGCCGATCTGGCGGCCGAACGCGTGGCGTTCGAGCGCATACTGCAGCGTGCGGTCGAAGCAGCGCTGGGCGCCGGCCACGCAGCCCGCGGCGCCGATCAGGCGCTCGCCCTGGAGCTCCCACATGATGTGGTAGAAGCCCTTGCCCTCCTGGCCGAGGATCGCGGTCTCCGGGACGCGCACGTCCTGGAAGGCCAGCAGCGCGGTGTCGGACGCGTGCATCCCGAGCTTCTCGAGCTTCTTCTCACGGATGACGCCATCGGCGTCCATGTCCACCAGGAACAGCGTGAAGCCGTCGTAGCCGGCGTCCGGGTCTGTCTTGGTGACGAGCACGATGTAGTCCGAGCGGTGGCCGTTGGTGATGTAGGTCTTGGACCCGTTGATCACGTACTCGTCGCCGTCGCGCACCGCCCGAGTCTTGATGCCCGCCACGTCGGAGCCCGCGTCGGGCTCCGTGATCCCCAGCGAGGAGATCTTCTGGCCCTTGATCGAGGGCACCAGGTAGTTCTGCTTCTGCTCCTCGGTGCCGAACAGGAACACCGGGGGCGTGGCCATGTCGGTGTGCACCGCGATGCCCATCGCAAGGCCGCCGGAGTTGGACTTGGTGATCTCCTCGGCGAGGACGAGGTTGCAGTAGTAGTCGCCGCCCTGGCCGCCGTACTCCTCCGGGTAGGAGAGGCCCAGGAAGCCCAGCTCGCCCATCCGCTCGAAGACCCAGTCGTCGAAGGTCTCCTCTTCCCAGCGCTCGGCGTGGGGGGCCAGCTCCTTCTCGACGAACGAGCCGATCGACTCCCGCAGGCGGTCGTGCTCCTCGGTGAAGATGAAGTGCTTGCGCTTGGTAGCGAAGTCGGGCTTCAGCACGCTCTCTGCGGTTGCCATTCGGCGCTTCTCCCTCTTGTCGGACGCGGTGCCGCGGACCGTAGCAAAGTAGGCAGTGGCACTTCCTACTTCTTGCGACGGCGCAGGGGCCGCGGTTGCGATGAGTCCCTACAGACCGGCAGGCTGAAAGGATCAGCAGCCAAATGAGCGAGCAGAGCTTCGATGTGGTGGTGGTGGGCGCCGGCCCGGCCGGTGAGGTGGCGGCCGGCCGCCTGGCCGAGAACGGCGTGAGCGTGGCGATAGTGGAGCCCGAGCTGGTGGGTGGCGAGTGCTCGTTCTTTGCCTGCATGCCCTCCAAGGCGCTGCTGCGTCCGGCCGAGGCGCTGGCGGAGGCGCGGCGCGTACCGGGCGCCGCGGAGGCCGCGACTGGCGAACTGGACGTGCCGGTGGCGCTGGCGAGGCGCGACGAGGTGATCCACGATCTCGACGACTCCGGCGCCGTGCCCTGGCTGGAGGACAAGGGCATCGCCCTGTTCCGCGCCCACGGGCAGCTGGATGGCGAGCGCCGCGTGGTGGCCGGCGACGACGTGCTCACCGCGGAGCGCGCCGTGATCGTGGCCACGGGCAGCGGCGCGCTGATCCCCCCGATCGAAGGACTGCGGGAGTCAAAGCCGTGGACCAACCGCGAGATAACCACCGCCAAGGAGGTGCCGCAGCGGCTGGCCATCCTTGGTGGCGGCGTGGTGGGCTCGGAGATGGCTCAGGCGTGGCGCTCGCTGGGATCCCAGGTGACGCTGATCGAGGCGATCGACCGCCTGATCGGACGCGAGGAGCCGTTCGCGAGCGAGGAGCTGGCGGAGTCGTTGCGCGAGCTCGGGGTGGACGTGCGGCTCGGCTCGAAGGCCACGCGCGTGAGCCGCGACGGCGAGGTGGTGGTGGAGCTCGAGGACGGGCCCGAGGTCCGGGCCGACGAGCTGGTGGTGTGCATCGGTCGCCGCCCGCACACCGACAGATTGGGCGTGGAGACCGTGGGGCTGGAGCCCGGCAAGCCGATCGACGTGGACGACCGGATGCGCGCCACCGGGGTGGACGGCGACTGGCTCTACGCCGTGGGGGACGTGAACAACCGCGCGTTGCTCACGCACATGGGCAAGTACCAGGCACGCGCGGCGGCGGACGTGATCCTCGGCAAGGAGGCGCGGGTGACCGAGGACGGGGCGGTGTCGCCGCGGGTGATCTTCACCGAACCGCAGGTGGCGGCGGTGGGTCACACGCTGCAGAGCGCGCAGGACGCCGGCATGAACGTGCGTGCGGTCGACCAGGGAACGTCGCTCAACGCGGGCGGCAGCTTCTACGGGCGCAACTCGCGCGGCACCACCCGCCTGGTGATCGACGAGGACCGTCGCGTCGTCGTGGGCGCCACCTTCGTGGGCGCCGAGGTGGCGGACTTCGTGCACGCGGCCACCATCGCCGTGGTGGGCCAGGTCCCGCTGGATCGGCTGTGGCACGCCGTGCCCTCGTTCCCCACCCGCAGCGAGGTCTGGCTCAACCTGCTCGAGGAGTACGGGCTCTAACGACCCGCTTACGGCGTGCGCTGGACGCCGTGCGCGAGCTCTAGCCTCCGCGACGTGAGCGCAGGCGGAGACGACGCCGCGATCCTCGACCGGGTCCGGTCGATCCCGTCCGGATGCGTGACCACCTACGGCGACATCTCGCCGGGCGCGCCCCGCCGTGCGGGGGCGGTGCTGTTCGCCTGCGACGACCCCAGCGTGCCCTGGCAGCGCGTGGTGCGCGCCGACGGCTCGCTCGCCAAGGGCGAGCGCCAGCGCCGGTTGCTCGAGAAAGAGGGCGTGCCCTTCCGCGGGGAGCGCGTGGACATGCGCGCCGCGTGGGCGCCGCCGGAGCACTAGTCTCGGCGCCTCCGTGGCCTACGAGAAGATCCGCTACGAGGTGGCCGAGACGGGCGTGGCCACGATCACGCTCGATGACCCGGACACACGCAACGCGCTCGGCAACGAGACTCTCGACGACCTGATCGCGGCCTTCGAGTCGGCCCGCGACGACGACGCCGTGCGCTGCGTGGTGCTCACCTCCTCGCACGAGAAGGTCTTCTCCGCCGGCGGCAACCTCGACCAGTTCGCCGGCGACGTGCCGCTGGTGCACAAGCACTTCGGCACGGAGCGCTTCCCGCGTCTGTTCCGGCTGATGGGCGAGCTGGGCAAGCCCACCCTGTGTGCCGCCAACGGCCACGTGCTCGCGGGCGCGCTGGGCCTGGCGCTTGCGTGCGACCTGATCGTGGCCAAGGACTCCGCCGGGTTCGGCACGCCCGAGATCAACGTGGGCGTGTTCCCGTTCATGATCATGGCGCTGATCTACCGCAACGTGCCGCGCAAGAAGACCAACGAGATGCTGCTGCTGGGCGAGCGCATGACCGCCGACCAGGCGCTCGAGACGGGGATCGTGAACCGCGTGGTGGGCGCGGAGGAGTTCGACGCTGCCGTGGATGACTGGGCCTCCCAGCTGGCCGCCAAGTCGCCGCTGATGATGCGCCTGGGCAAGGAGTCGATGTTCCGCCAGATGGACATGCCCTTCTTCGAGGCGCTGGAGTACCTGCACCACAACCTCACGCTGGCGCTGTCCACAGAAGACGTGGTGGAGGGCGTGCAGGCGTTCTTCGAGAAGCGCGAGCCGAACTGGAAGGGCCGATGAGCGTCTCGCTCGTGGCGCTGCGCTGCCGGACGTCGGACCGCACGCCCGCCGCCGGGCGCGGCGTGGACGAGCTGGTTCCGCTGGTTGCCGAACAGCTCGGCGTAAACGCCCGTACCATCGGCGAACCGTCCGAGCCGAGGCAGGACCACTTCGACGACGTGCTGCGCGACGCTCGGGGCTGCCTGCTCGAGGCCGGCGGGCAGGTGGAGGACGCGATCGGCGGCGGCAACGTGCCGGTGCTCCTCGCCGCCGAGTGCTCGATCGCGCTCACCACGCTGTCGGCCGTGCTGGCCGCTCGGCCCGAGGCGCGCGTGCTCTGGCTCGACGCCCACGCGGACTTCAACACGCCCGACTCCACGCCCAGCGGCTACCTGGGCGGCATGGCCCTGGCCGGGGCCTGCGGGCGCTGGGACGCCGGCCTGGGCCGAGAGCCGATCGCGGCCGAGCGCGTGGTGCTCGCCGGGGTGCGCGACCTCGATCCGCCCGAGCGCGAGGCGCTGGAGGGCGGGCCCGCCACGGTGATCGGCGCGAGCCCGGTCGAGACGCTGGTGGCGGTGAAGAACGCCCTCGACGGCGCACCGGTGTACGTGCACCTCGACCTCGACGTGATCGACCCCGAGTCGTTCCCGGCCCAGTTCCCGGCCCCTGACGGTCTGGCGCCCGACAAGCTCTACGACGTGCTGGAGGCCGTGGTCGGCGAGTCCGAGGTGGTGGGCCTCGAGGTCACTGCCTTCGAGGCCCCCGAGGATGAGCTGGAGCGGCGGGCTGCCGTGTCGACCGCGATGCACGTGCTCGAGCCGCTTCTCGACGCGATCGTGGAGGAGGTCCCGGTCCGGCACTGACGCGCGTGTCGCCGATCCGTCAGAGTAGGAAGTAGAACTTCCCACTTGCCATGGCCACGTCAGAGAGAGCAGCCCCCGATCAGCTCGTAGCCCGCCCGCCGCTGCGTGAGCTGGTGGAGGACCTTCACGAGCGCCGCGAGCGCGCGCGGCTGGGCGGGGGCGAGGAGAAGATCGCCCGCCAGCACGCGGCCGACAAGCTCACCGCCCGCGAGCGCCTCGCGCTGCTGATCGACGACGGCACGTTCACCGAGCTGGGCATCCACGGCCGCCCGCACTTCTCCCAGCCCGCGATGCGCGACAAGGACGCGCCGGCCGACGGCGTGGTCACCGGGTACGGCAAGGTCGACGGCCGCCTGGTGGCGGTGTGCGCCTACGACTTCACGGTCATGGCCGGCTCGATGGGGATGACTGGCGAGCTGAAGGTAACCCGCCTGCGCGAGCTCGCGCTCTCCAAGCGCATGCCGTTCATCTGGCTGCTCGACTCCGCCGGCGCGCGCATCCAGGAGGCCGCCGGCTCGCTGTTCGCCGGGTCGGGCCACCTCTTCCGCGAGGAGGTGGTCATGAGCGGGGTGATCCCTCAGGTGGCCGCGCTCCTGGGTCCCTGCGCGGCCGGCACCGCCTACATCCCGGGCCTGGCCGACTTCGTGCCGATGGTCAAGGGCCGCGGCTCGATGGCGCTGGCGGGGCCCCACCTCACCAAGGCCGTCACCGGCGAGGACGTGACCCAGGAGGAGCTCGGTGGCTCGCGCATCCACACGCGCATCTCCGGCGTGGGCGATCTCGAGGTGGCCTCCGACGAGGAGTGCATCCAGGCGATCAAGGACTACCTCTCCTACTTCCCGCGCAACTGCGAGGAGAAGCCGCCCGTCCGGGAGTCGGTCGAGCCGCCGGACGGGGAGGCCGCCGCAGAGGAGCTGCTCGACGTGCTGCCCGAGTCGCCGCGCAAGCCCTATGACATGTACGACGTGATCCGCCGGATCGTGGACGGCGGCGAGTACTTCGACCTGAAGCCGCGGTTCGCGCGCACGATCATCACCTGCTTCGCGCGCATGGGCGGTCGCCCCGTGGGCATCGTGGCCAACCAGCCCAAGCAGCTCGGGGGGATCCTGGAGAACGACTCCGCCGACAAGGCCGCCCGCTTCATCAACCTCTGCGACGCCTTCAACATCCCGCTGCTGTTCATCCAGGACGTGCCCGGGTTCATGGTGGGCACCAAGACCGAACAGGCGGGCATCATCCGCCACGGGGCCAAGATGCTCTACGCCGTGTCGCGCGCCACCGTTCCGAAGGTGACCGTCGTGGTGCGCAAGGCCTACGGCGCGGGCTACTACGTGATGTGCGGCAAGGCCTACGAGCCGGACCTGATCGTGGCCTGGCCGAGCGCCGAGATCTCGGTGATGGGCCCCGAGGGCGCGGTGAACATCATCTTCCGCAAGCAGATCGAGGCGGCCGACGACCCGGACGCCACTCGCGCGGAGATGATCGATGGGATCCGCAAGACGATCGACCCCTACATCGCGGCGGGCAACGCGATGATCGACGACGTGATCGACCCTCGCGAGACGCGCCCAACCGTGATCAAGGCGCTGGAGATGGCGGAGGGCAAGCGAGTTGAGCGGCCGTGGAAGAAGCACGGGGTGATGCCGGTCTGAAGCTCGTCGAGTCGAAGGCGATCTTCTTCGACGGGCCCCAGGACTTCCGCGAGTGGCTCGAGACAAACCACGGTTCCGAGACCGAGGTGTTCATCGGCTTCTACAAGAAGGCCACCGGCAAGCAGACCATGAGTTGGTCGCAGGCCGTAGATCAGGCGCTGTGCTTCGGCTGGATCGACGGCGTGATGCGCCGCATCGACGACGAGAGGCATATGCAGCGATTCACGCCGCGGAAGCCCGGCAGCAACTGGAGCAAGGTGAACGTGGAGAAGATGGCGCGCCTCGAGGCCGAGGGCCTGGTGGCGCCGGCGGGGGGCAAGGCGTTCGAGGCGCGCAGCGATGACAAGACGGGCATCTACAGCTTCGAGCGCCACGAGCCCGCGCAGTTCCCGCCCGAGTTCGCCGAGCGCCTGCGAGCCAACGCCGGCGCGAAGGACTACTTCGAGGGCAGGCCGCCGTGGTACCGCCGGACGTGCACGCACTGGGTCACGAGCGCCAAGCGGGAGGAGACCAGGTTGAAGCGGATGGACCAGCTGATCGAGTGCTCGGAGCAGGGCCTGGACGTGCCCCAGTTCCGGAGGCGCGCATGAGCCGCTTCGAGGACCCGGTGGTGATCACGTGCTCGATCTCGGGTGCGGTGGCCAACCGCGAGCAGTGCCCGGCGATTCCCTACACGCCCGAGGAGTACGCCGCCGAGGCCAAGCGGGTCGTGGACGAGGGCGGGTCGATGATCCACATTCACGCGCGCTCGCGAGAGGGCGTGCCGTCGTACGAGGTCGAGGACTTCCGGGCGATCACAGAGGCGATCAAAGGCGAAGTGGACGACGTGATCATCAACTACTCCACGGGGGCGATCGGCATCCCGGTCGAGAAGCGGATCGCCTACCTGCGCGAGCTGCGGCCCGATGTGGCCGCTCTGAACATGAGCTCGATGAACTACGCGAAGTACTCGTCGCGCCGCAAGGACTTCGTGTTCAAGGCCGTGTTCGAGAACAGCTTCGACACGATCATCGAGTTCCTCACCGCGATGAACGAGCTGCAAATCAAGGCCGAGCACGAGTGCTTCGACACCGGGCACGTGGCCAACCTCGACCCGCTGATCGACATGGGGCTGCTGTCCGAGCCGCTTCAGATCTCCTGCGTGATGGGGGTGACCGGCGGCATCCGTCCCACCGCGCGCAACCTGGCGCACATGGCCGAGCAGGTGCCCGGCGGGCCCGAGGGCCCGAACAACTGGGGCGTGATCGGCATCAGCCGCAAGCAGTGGATGCTGGTGGCGGCTGCGCTCACGCTGGGAGGCAACATCCGCGTGGGCCTGGAGGACAACCTCTACCTGCCCGACGGCGAGATGGCGCGCTCCAACGGCGACCTGATCGCGAAGGCCCGCCAGATGACCGAGGACGTGGGGCGTCGGCCGGCCACGGTGGCCGAGTCGCGCGAGCTGCTGGGCGTGCCCCGGCGAGTGGAGGCATGACGAGTCCCACGGTCACCACGCACGCCGCTGCCGTGCGGTGGCACGGCGACCGCGACGACCTGCGCGCGCACACGGTCACCGCGGGCGGGCAGACGATCGGCGGCTCGTGCTCGCCGGAGTGGGGTGGGGACGCGGCCAAGGCCGACCCCGAGGCGCTGTTCGTCGCATCGCTGTCCGCATGCCACATGCTGTGGTTCCTCGACGTGGCCCGGCGAGAGCGCCTGCGCGTGACGACCTACGAGGACGCCGCCGAGGGCACGATGGACGGCACACGCTTCACCCGCGTGGCCCTGCGCCCGCGCGTCGCCTTCGAGGGCGAGGTGGACGCCGCCACCGTGGCCGATCTCCACACGCGCGCGCACGAGCGCTGCTTCATCGCCAATTCGGTGAGCTGCCCGGTGGAGGTGGAGGCGCCATGAGTGCCCTCTCAGACGTGAAGGTGCTCGATCTCACCCGCCTGCTGCCCGGCGGCTTCTGCACCATGCTGCTGGCCGACCTCGGCGCGGAGGTGCTCAAGGTCGAGGACACCGGGATGGGCGACTACGTGCGCTGGGCGCCGCCCTACTACGAGGGGGCGGACGACTCCGCCAAGTCCGCGCTCTACCTGGCGCTGAATCGCGGCAAGCGCTCGATCCGGCTGAACCTCAAGGAGGACGCCGGGCGCGAGGTGCTGCTACGGCTGGTGGAGGACTACGACGTGGTGGTCGAGGGCTTCCGGCCCGGCGTGATGGACCGCCTGGGCGTGGGCTACGAGGCACTGCGAGAGCGCAACCCGAAGATCGTGTACTGCGCCATCACCGGCTACGGGCAGACCGGCCCGTACACCCAGCGGTCGGGCCACGACATGAACTACCTCGGCCTGGTGGGCCTGCTGCACCTGACCGGTGACCGCCAGGGCCCGCCCGTACAGGCCGCCGGCCAGATCGCCGACCTCGGCGGCGGGGGTTTGATGGCCGCCTACTCGATCCTGGCCGCCCTGCGCGAGGCCGAGCGCTCGGGCGAGGGCCAGCTGGTGGACGTGTCGATGGCCGACGGCGCGCTGTCGTGGCTTGCGATGGCCGCCGCCCAGTACCTCGCGGACGGTCGCGTGCCCGAGCGCGGCGGGGAGAGCCTCACGGGCGGCTACATCTGCTACCGCCCCTACGCCTGTGCCGACGGCCACGCGACGATGGGAGCGCTCGAGCCCAAGTTCTGGCAGGCGTTCTGCCACGGGGTGGGGCGCGAGGATCTGCTTGACAAGCAGTTCGAGCGCCCCGGCTCGGAGGCGCACGCCGAGGTGGAGCAGGTGTTCCTCTCGCGCACGCGCGCGGAGTGGAAGGCCTTCGCCGACGAGCACGACTGCTGCCTGGAGCCGGTGCTCGACCTGGGCGAGGCGCTGGACTCCGATCTGGTGCAACAGCGCGACATGGTGGTGGAGCTCGACCAGCCCGGGGCGCAGGAGCCGGTGCGCCTGCTGGGACACCCGGTGAAGTTCTCCCGCACACCCGGCGAGCCGCAAGGGCCGGGACCGGCGCTGGGCGAGCACACGCGCGAGGTGCTGGAGGGACTGGGCTACGGCGAGGAGGAGATCGCCGGGCTGGAGCGCTCGGGCGCCGCCGCCGGGCCGGCGGCGGGCGCGCAGGGCTCGTTCATGTCATGAGCGTGAACGGGGACAACGGGTTGCTGCGCATGCGCGAGCTGGCCGAGCAGAGTGGGGTGAGCGCGGGCACGATCAAGCACTACCTGCGCGAGGGGCTGCTGCCGGATCCGGTGCGCACCTCGCGCAACATGGCCTGGTACCCGCCGGAGTTCGTGGAGCGCATCCGCCTGATCAAGCAGCTCCAAGAGGAGCGCTTCATGCCGCTGCGCGCGATCAAGACGGTGCTGGACTCAGACCCGGACCGCGCACGGGCGTTGGTGGAGCTGGAGGACCGCATACTCGACCGCGCACTGCGCGACGAGCGCTCGCGCACCTCCGCCGTCGAGGTTCGCCGGCGCTATGAGATGCCCGCCGAGGTACTCGATCGTTTCCAGGAGATCGGCCTGCTCACGCCCAACAGCCGCGGCTACTCCGAGTTGGACGTGGCGGTGATCGAGGCGATCTCACGCTTCCGCGCCGGCGGCTATGACGAGCAGATCGGCTTCACCGTCTACGACACCCTGCGCTACAAGCGCGCGATGGAGGAACTGGTGCGCGAGGAGGTGGAGGTGGTGCTCGAGCGTCTGGCGGGGGAGATGGACCCCGATCGCGTGGTCGAATTGCTGGAGGCGGGCGCGCAACCGCTGCGGGACTTCATCGCCGCGCTGCACTCCAAGCTCCTGGTCGAGGAGCTGAAGCGACAGCGCGGCGCGCGCTCGGGCTGACCTCTCCGCTCACCAGCGCACGTCATGGTGCTCCATCACGCCGTAGCCCTCCGTGAGCCGCACGCCGCCCACCTCGCCCTCGAACGTTCCGAACGGCTGGCGGTAGTCGGAACGGAAGAGCAGCAGGTTGGTGTGGTCCTCGCGGGCGGCCCACTCGGTGAAGCGCAGGCCGCCGACCGCGAACAGGTCGGCGGCGAAGGCCGCCGGGGCGAGCTCGCGCGACTCGCCGTCGAGCCACAGGGTGCGCTCGCTGCTCCGGGCGGCATCGTGCACGCCCTCGACGAGATTCCAGCCGACGCGACGCCCGTCCTCGCTCGTGCCCACCCCGGCTGACCACCGCCAGGCGGTGCGACGCGGGTGATAACCCGCCGACTCGTCCACGAACCCGTGCGGCCCGTCGATCCGGTGTTCCTCGCCATCGTCCAGCCGCACCGTGCCCCGCACGGGCACGCACGCCTGCTTGCGCGTCCAGATGTAGTGCTCGCCGGCGGGGGAGGCGGTCTCGACGCCCTCGCCCTCGTCCAGCTCGAGGTCGATCCGCGCGCCGGCCGCGCTCACCTGCACACGGCCGTGCTCCACGGTCACGCCCCTGCGCCCGGTGGTCGTACGCTGGGTGAGGGACCCGTCGGGCAGCGCCACGGCCCACCACCGCATCGGGATCGGCCCCACGCGCGCCTCGCCCACGCAGAGCATGAGCTCGGGGCTGTAGACGCCCACGTAGCGCCAGCGCTTGAGCGGCCGCATCCCGCGCCGCCGGGGCATGCGCGCGGGCGGTAGCGCCAGACCGAGTTGGCGCACCGATGCTCCCCGGGCGGGCAGGCCCTCCATTCGCCCGACACTACCCCCACTATCCTCGGCCGCGATGAGCGCACCGGCCGCGATGAGCCACAACCCGCTCCGAATCCTCGCCCGCGACGTGCGCACCGAGTTGGCGGCTCGAGGCGAGTTCCCACCCGGCGAGACGCGCTTCAGCTTGTCGCGCACGCGGCAGATGGCCACCGACCCGCTCCCCCTGCTGCTCTCCTGCTACGAGCGCTTCGGCCCGGTGTTCACGCTGCGCATCCTGCACGCGCCCGACGTCTTCGTGCTCGGGCCCGAGGCCAACCGCCACGTCCTGCTCTCCAACGCAGCCAACTTCCACTGGCGTGAGGGCGGATTTCGGGAGCTGGAGCCGCTGCTGGGGGACGGGCTGCTCACGATCGACGGCGCCTATCACCGCCGTGCGCGCCACATCATGCTCCCGGCCTTCCACCACGCGCAGGTGGCCGCCGCCACGGCCGTGATGATCGAGGAGGCCGAGCAGGCTCTCGACCGGTGGCAACCCGGCCAGACGCTCGACGTGTACGCCTGGGCGCGCCGGCTTGCGATGCGGATCGCCATGCGCGCGCTGCTCGGCCTGGACCCCGACGGCGGCACCGGCGAGGTGGCCGCGCGGGAGTTCGAGCGGGCGCTCAGCTTCTACGGGACCGAGTACCCGTTGCGCGTGCTGCGCGGGCCCGGCACGCCTTGGCGGCGGATGCATGACGCACGTGAGGTGCTGGATGAGATCGTCTACGGCGAGATCGAGCGACGCCGCGGCTCCTCCAACGACGACATCCTTGGGATGCTGATGGCCGCGACCGGCGAGGACGGCGAGCGGCTCTCCGACGGGGAGGTGCGCGACCAGGTGGCCACGCTGCTCTTCGCCGGGCACGACACGGCAACGTCCACGATTTCGTTCCTGCTCTACGAGCTGGCCCGCCACCCGCGCGAGCTCCAGGCGCTCTACGACGAGCAGGATCAGGTGCTCGGCGGCCGGGCGCCGACGCCCGAGGACCTGGTGGAGAGCCTCCCGCGGCTGGACATGACGCTCGACGAGACACTGCGCCTGTACCCGCCGGCGTGGGTGGGGCCGCGCAAGGCGGTCGAGGCCTTCGAGGTGGCCGGCACGCGTGTGCCGGCGGGCGCGTTCGTGAACTACTGCTCGTGGGCCAGCCACCGGCTGCCCGACGTGTTCGAGGACCCGGAGACCTTCAACCCCGAGCGCTTCACGCCCGAGCGCAAGGCGGCGCTGCCCAAGGGCGCCTACGTTCCGTTCGGCGGCGGTTCGCGCACGTGCATCGGTATGCGCTTCGGGCAGATGGAGGTCAAGGCGGTGGCCACGCTGCTGCTGCAGCGCTTCCGCTGCGAGCTGCTGCCGGGCCGCACGATGACCGTGCGCCAGATGCCCACGCTCAGCCCGCGCGGCGGCCTCGAGATGACCGTGCGTGAGCGGGCGCTGCCCGCCGGCGCTGGTGCGGCCTAGGCATGGCGGGCGAGGCACGGTACGACTCCAACCGCCGGCTGCTGCGCGCCCGCGACGCGATGGACCGCAGCTACGCCGATGCGCTCGACATCGAAGCGGTCGCCGACTCCGTGCACCTGTCTCGCGCGCACTTCATCCGCAGCTTCCGTGAGACCTTCGGCGAGACGCCGCACCGCTACCTGCAGCGCCGCCGGATCGAGCGGGCGATGTCGCTGCTGCGCGAGACGGACCGCCCGGTCACCGACGTCTGCCTGGACGTGGGCTTCACGAGCCTGGGCACCTTCAGCCGCACGTTCCACGAGATCGTGGGCACCTCGCCCAGCGCGTACCGCAAGCGCGAGCAGGCCGCGCCGCGCGCTGCGATACGGGCCGGCGTGCCCGGATGCATGGTCATGGCGTGGGGTCGGCCATCGAGCACTTTCGGAGAAGACTTGCGCGGCAAGCGGGACTAGCGTGCCGCCCATGTTCAACTCACTCACACATTCACACGTATTCGTCCTCGATCAGGACGAGGCCCTCGACTTCTACTTCGGCAAGCTCGGGCTGGAGGTCCGGGCCGACGTGGACCTGGAGTTCATGCGCTGGCTCACGGTCAACGTGCCCGGCCAGCCCGACCGGGAGATCCTCCTCGAGATCCCCGGCGGACCGTTCATGCCCGAGGGGGCCGCCGAGCAGATCCGCGATCTCCTCAGCAAGGGCGCGCTGGGGCTGGGCATGATCCTCACCACCAGCGATTGCCGCGGCACCTACGAGGCGCTGCGGGCCAAGAGCGTGGAGTTCACCCAGGAGCCCACCGAGCGCTTCTACGGCATCGACTCCGCGCTGCGAGACCCGTTCGGCAACAGCGTCCGGATCACCGAGCCGGCCGAGGTCATGGGGGAGCCGCCGGCTTCGGGCAACACGACCACCGCGTGAGCAATCCCGTGGCCGGGCGTCGCGAGGTGCCGACCGGCCACGGGATACACTTTCCGCGTTGACTGACGAGTCAATCTGACCGTCAACGGGGGACGTGGATGCGCGCAGCAGCCGTACAGCTCAACTCGACAGACGACAAGCAACGCAACCTCGCCACGGCGGACCGCCTCACGCGTGCCGCCGCGGCCGACGGTGCCAACCTGATCGTGCTGCCGGAGAAGTTCAACGTGCTCGGCCCGCACGAGGCCTACGAGGCGGGCGCGGAGACGATGGACGGGCCGACCGTGACGTGGGCACGAGAGTGCGCGCGCGAGCTGGGGGTGGACCTGGTGGCCGGCTCGTTCGTGGAGCGCCGCGAGGGCCACGACAAGCTCGGCAACACCAGCGTGCACGTGGGGCCGGACGGGGAGCTGCGCGGCGTGTACCGGAAGATCCACATGTTCGACGTGACCGTCGAGGGCAAGGAGTACCGCGAGTCGACCTCCCAGGAGGCGGGCGACGAGATCGTGACCACCGAGGCCGAGGAGGCCCGGCTGGGGCTGACCGTCTGTTACGACCTGCGCTTCCCCGAGCTGTACCGGATCCTCGCTGTGAAGGGGGCCCGCGTGATCACCATCCCGGCCGCCTTCACCAAGGTCACCGGGCAGGCCCACTGGGACACCCTGGTGCGCGCACGCGCGATCGAGAACCAGGCGTTCGTGATCGCCGCCGACCAGATCGGAACCCACCCGCCCGACAACGAGAGCTACGGCGGCAGCCAGATCGTGGACCCGTGGGGAGAGATCCTCGCCCGGGCCCCCGACGAAGAGTGCTTCGTCGCGGCCGACCTCGATCTCGCCCGCCAGGACGAGGTGCGTGAGTCGCTGCCGAGTTTGGCCAACCGCGTGCCGTCGGCCTACCGCTGGCCAGACGAGGTGCGCGTCTGATGGCCACCGCCCGCGCCGGCGCGCCCGACAAGCGGCGCATGATCCTCGACGCCGCAGTCACCGTCTTCGCCCGCCAGGGCTTTCACAACTGCCGCGTGTCGGACGTGGCCGACGAGGCGGGGGTGGCCTACGGCCTCGTCTACCACTACTTCGACTCCAAGGAGGAGATCCTCAACGAGCTCTTCCTGGAGCGCTGGCAGATCATGCTCGACGCGATCGCCGAGATCGACTCGCACGAGCACCTCCCCGCCCGCGACAAGCTCTACCAGGTGGCCGGCTTCATCATCGACTCCTACCGCAACGAGCCCGACCTGATGAAGGTGATCATCGTGGAGGTCACGCGCGCGGCCAACTCCTTCGGCCGCCTGCACCTCGACAAGATCCGCGAGGCCTACGACGGCATCGCCGCGATCGTGGAGGCCGCCCGCCAGGACGGCACCTTCAAGGCCGACATCTCCTCCGAGTTCGCCGCCATGTGCTTCTACGGCGCGATCGAGCAGCTGCTCTCGGGCTGGATCTTCGATCTGCTGCCGAGCACCGACGAGGAGTTCGAGCGTTCGAAGGGGCTCGTCGTGGATGCGATCTGCGGCGGCCTCGAGGCGCCGTCGGCCAGCGCCCCGGCCGGGTCTGGTTGAATCCTGCGGCCATGGACAACGATCTCGTCAAGCGCCTCATGTGGAGCGGCCTCCTGGCCGGAGTGGGCGCGCTCAGCACCATCGTCGCCACGCGTATCGCAGCGGCTATCTGGGTACGCGTGTTCGATGAGGACCCGCCCGTAGATTGATGGAGGCTTCCGAGCAGCCACCCTGGTCGCCGCCTGACGGCGGCGAGGCCCCCACCGGCGCCGACCCAGGCTTCCCCCCCGTGGGCTCGCCCGACGGCGCGGACCTCGCGGGCCACGACGCGTTCGCCGACAAGCCCGAGCTGTACGTGGGGGCCGCGTTCGCCGGCGGCCTGCTGGTGGCCGGTGTGCTGAGGTACCTCGGCCGATGACCCCTCCCTCGGACGACGGAGCCGACAAGAACCTCGGCGAGATCGTCTCGGAGGTCTCCGAGAAGGCATCGCTGCTGGTGCGCGAGGAGATCGAGCTCGCCAAGGCGGAGGTCACGCAGAAGGTCAAGACCCTGGGCAAGGGCGCGGCGGTTGGAGCAGCGGCCGGCGTGTTCCTGCTGTTCGCCTTCGTGATGTTCCTGCACACCGTCGCGTGGTTCTTCGTCGACCTGCTCGACAGCAGCATTTGGGTGGGCTTCGGGATCGTCACGGTGGTGTTCGTCGTGCTTGGTGCGATCGCCGGGCTGCTGGCCAAGCGCTGGCTCTCCAGCGGGCCGCCCACCCCCGATCTCGCGATCGAGGAGGCCAAGCTCACGCGCCAGTCGCTCGAGCATCAGAAGGTCGAGCGCGACCAGCTGGGCCGTTCACTCGACCGTCAAGAGGAGACGAGCTGACCATGGCCAACCTGCCCGCGAACCGCACGCCCGAGCAGATCCGCTCGTCGATCGAGGCGACCCGCAATGAGCTGGCCTTCTCGGTGAACGACCTCCGCTCCAAGGTCGGCGAGCTGACCGACTGGCGCCGCCAGCTCGCCGACAACCGCCAGGCCGCGCTGGCCGGGGCCGCGGTGGCCGGCTTCGTGATCGGCGGCGGAGTGGCCGCAGCGGTCACGCTGTTCCGTAGACGCCGGGGCTAGACGGACTTCGTTGGGAGGCCCGCGGCGTGGTCCGCGGGCCGCGTCGCTCGTGCCGGCCTCTCGGGGGCTGGTCGCCTTCGGCTCCACTCGTCGGCTGACGCCTCCTCGGACACGCCCCCTCGAGGCCTCCACGACCGCCGCGGCCCGACGAGCGCCTGAGGTCGACACCGCGCCCTACAAGGCTTCGCTCGACTTCGAATGCGACCGCGTTCACGCGAAAGCGGTCATCTCTTACGCCGAGTGAAGGCTTGTGGGGCCTATGGACCCCTCAATGCTTCACGCGCTCGCCGGACGGGCCGCCGCGCCGGCCGCTTTGCGCGAGGGGGGGTATCCACTTCGTTGCAGTGAAGGTCCCGGTTTGCGGGGTTTTCAGCGCTGGCCGCCGATGATCGTCTTGTAGGGCGTGGGTGGCGTGTGGGCGGCTTGGTCGATGAGGCGGTAGAAGAGCAGGCCATGTCGTTG
>DASROS010000139.1:0-6652 GCA_035646775.1 Thermoleophilaceae bacterium
CGCCCCGCCGGCGTGGGCGCCGGCGGGGCGGGAGTCGGCGTGGGCACCGCCGAGCCCGGGGCCGAGTCGTCAGGCAGGACGGGGGCAGCCGACGGCGCAGGCACCGGGCCCAGCCGCTCGGGCAGCGGGGTGCCGGTGGCCGAGGCCGAGCGGTTCTGGTCGTACAGCGCCTGGAAGAACAGCTCGAGCGCAGTGAGCCCGCGGCGGTCCAGCGAGGCGGCGGTGAGAAGCGAACGCAGGGCGCCGCGCGAGTCGCCCACCACCAGCTGGAAGCGGCCGAGCCTCGTCCACGCGCTCGGGTTGCTGGGCTGGCGCTCAACCGCCTCCACCAGGAGCCCGGCCGCGGCTGCCGGCTGGTTGCCGCGCTCGGCGAACGCGGCTTGGGCGAACACCGGCTCCACGGCGAGGGGATTCAGGCGCTTGGCCAGCGCGGCGGTCTCCTGCGCCTCACGCAGGTCCGCGGCCGTGCCGCCGCTCGCGCGGGCCAGAGCCTTGTCGGTGAGGTGCTGGGACAGCGCGGGCAGGGCGGCCAGGGCGGCCACCGCGAACGCGGCCACCGCGCCGGCGGCGAGCAGCGGGCCGCGCGCGGCCGGCGGCCGCGGCGACGGGTCGGCACCCACCACGTCCTCACCCGCGCGCGGGCGGGCGCAGAGCACGCCCAACGCGATCACCGCCACCAGCGTCACCGCCGGGATGTCCCAGTCCCAGTCCACCAGCGAGTGCGCCAGCCAGCCCAGCGCCACCGCCAGCAGGGTCACGGCGAAGGCGCGGTCGCGGCCCGGCCCCCGTGCGCGCACGGTGCGCACGCCGGCCACGCCCAGCAGCGCCAGGCAGCCGAGCGCGAGCAGCGCGCCCACAAGCCCGGTCTCGGCCAGGAACTCCAGCGGCACGCTGTGGGGCTGGCGCACCTCGATGGCGTTGTCGCGGTAGGCCCGGTGCAGCAGCGGGAACGAGCCCGCGCCGTGCCCCTCCACGGGGCGGTCGGAGAAGGCGCCCACGGCCTCCTGCCACCACACCCAGCGGTTGCCGGAGTTGGTGCGCAGAACCCGCGAGGGATCGTTCTGGGGGTCGAACTTCGCGGCCGTGAACTCGTCGAGCTGGTGATCGACCGTGCCGCCGATGCCGCGGTCGGACAGGGCGAGGGCGCCGAGGACGATCAGCGGCACCGCCACGGCCGCCACCAGGGCCCCGCGGCGAGCGCGACCGGCCGCCCGGTCGCTCAGCCGCAGATCGCCGCGCGCGGACAGCCGCCGCGCCAGCAGGAGGGCGAGCGCGAGCCCGGCGGCCAGTGCCAGCGCCAGGAGCAGGCCGTCGCCGGTGCGCGCCGAGGTCGACAGGCCATCGGTCTTCAGATCGTCGAGCAGCAGCACGCACACCACCGCGGGCGCCGCTCCCAGCAGGGCCACCCCGCCGACCGCGAGCAGCTTCAGGCGGTCTGGTCCGACCGCAACGATCAGGCCCACCATCACCGCCAGCACGAGCAGCCCCCCGCGCGAGTAGGTGAGCGCGAGCGTGGCGAGCACCACCACCAGGCTGAGCAGCGCCGCCGTGCGGGCGCGGCCGGCGAGCGTCACGGCCGCCCGCAGCCCGATCGGCACGGCCATCGCACACGCCAGCCCGAGCGCGTTCCAGTAGCCCAGCGGCGCGCGCAGGCGCGAGAAGCGGTCGGCGTGGTCGAGGTCGAGGATCCCCGGGATCTCCAGCCACGGGAACAGCTTGCCGCCCAGCGCGTAAAGGGCCACGAGCGTGGCGATCGCCAGGTACCCGAGCGCCACCCGCTCGGCCGCTCGCGGCAGGCTCGAGCCCAGCACGAGCGCGAGCGCGGCGACCAGCCCGTAGGCCAGCGCGCGGTTGAGCTCCAGCCAGCTCTGGTCCGGCGAGATCGACCAGGCGATCGACAGCCCCGACCAGGCGGCGAACCCCGCGAGCATCGCCAGCCCGGCCAGCGCCATCGGCGCCGCAGACGCCCGCAGCCCGCGCCCGAACAGCAGCACCGCGAGCGTGACCAGCGCGATCGCGGCCACGCCGATCTGCAACAGGCTCTCCTGCGGAATGCCGATGGCGCCCTCGGCGAACATCGCGTAGAGCACGGCCACGCCCAGCGCCAGGCCGAGGACCACCGGGCTGCGGCTCTCCCTCCGGCGCGCGCCGCCAGGGGCGGCGAAGCGGGCCGTGACGGCGCGACCGGTCCTGACGGCGGTGGCTGCCATGCGCGGTCATTCTGACGGTCCCGGCGGCTCTCGGTATCCGCCCGGCGCTACGGTGGGGCGCGTGCGCCGACTGCTCACCCTCACCGCGCTCGCGCCCGTGCTCGCCCTCGCGGCCGCGGCGCCCGCCTCCGCCGACCCCTACGACGACTACCGGCGCGACGGATCGATCAATCCCTGCAGCTACAGCCCCGAGCAGCTGCAGCGCAGCCGCGACGCCCTGCCCCCCGACGTGATCCAGTACTCGCCCGGCCTGGCCGACCAGCTCGCTGTCGGCCAGGAGGGCTGCGGCGGGCAGGCGCCCGGCGCCGCCCCCGAGACGCGCGACTCCGAAGTGGTGCCCTCACTGCCGAGCGCGGGCGGTGGCGGCTCGGCCCAGAGCGGGGCCGCCGGAGACACGCGCCGCGCCCGCATCCTGGACCCGCCCACGCCCAAGGCCGCCGACCAGGTGCGGCTGGCCAACCTGGCCACCCCGGCGCCGTCGGTCAAGCCGGGGTCGGAGGACATGCCCGGCTGGATGCTCCCGCTGATCGGCGGGCTGGCGCTGCTCGGGCTGCTCGCCTTCCTGGCCACGCGCGCCCTGGCCGGCAATATCGGCAGGCGCCCCCTGGCCGCGGGGCCCCGCGGCCGCATCTCCGACGCCCTCACCGAGGCGTGGGAGAGCGTGCGCCTGGGCCGCTAACCGCCAGAAACCACAATATGTTGTGGTTTTGGGGAGGACTCCAACACTAGATCTAGTAATATGGACCTGTGCGTTGCCCGTTCTGCTCGTTCGATTCCACCCGTGTCGTCGACTCGCGTCTGACCGACCCGGGCGACTCGATCCGCCGCCGCCGCGAGTGCGCCGGTTGCGGGAACCGCTTTACCACCCACGAGCGGGCGGAGGAGGTGCCGGTCGACGTGATCAAGCGCGACGGCACCACGCAGCGCTTCGATCGCCGCAAGCTGCTTCGAGGGCTCGTGCGGGCGGCCGGTGGCCGCCCGGTGGGAGGCGAGCAGCTCGAAGAGCTTGCGGACTCGATCGCGATGAACATCCGCCGCGAGGGCGGCGCGGTGAAGGCCGAGCGCATCGGTGACCTGGCCGAGCGCGGCCTTGCCCGGCTCGACCCCGTGACGGCGATCCAGTTCGCGTCGGTGTACCGCCGGCTGGCCGATCTGGACGAGCTGGAAGCCGTTGTCCGCAAGCTGCGGGATGAACCGGATCCGGGGTCGGAGCAGATGCCCTTCGAGGGCATCGTTCCGTCCGATGTCCCAGGCAGCATCGCCTCCCCCCGCTGATGCCTTGGCGGGACGCCCAAATGTCACGAGGAGAGGTCATGCCGAGTAGCCGAAGCACCGTCAGCGACACCACCCCGAACACCGCCGGGGTCACCGTCGTGCGGCGCTTCACCGAACCCGGCACACATCCGTTCGACGCCGTGCAGTGGGAGATCCGCGACGCCGTGATCGGCGACCCCGAGAGCCCCGTTTTCGAGCAGCGCGGCGTGGAGTTCCCGGTCACCTGGACCCAGAACGCCACCAACATCGTCGCCCAGAAGTACTTCCGCGGGCGCATGGGCTCAGACGAGCGCGAGTCGAGCGTCAAGCAGATGGTGGGCCGCGTGGCGAGCACGATCGCTTCTTGGGGTCGCGAGGGCGGTTACTTCGCGAGTGGCGAGGACGCCGACATCTTCGAGGCCGAGCTCACCCACATCCTTCTGAACCAGATGGCGGCGTTCAACTCGCCGGTCTGGTTCAACGTTGGGTTCGAGGAGCAGGCTCAAGTGTCGGCCTGTTTCATCCTTTCGGTCGAGGACGAAATGGAGTCGATCCTCGACTGGAACACCAAGGAGGGAAACATCTTCCGCGGCGGCTCCGGGTCGGGCATCAATCTCTCGCGGATCCGCGGCTCCAAGGAGTCGATGGCTAAGGGCGGCTACGCCTCCGGCCCCGTTTCATTCATGCGCGGTGCGGATGCTTGGGCCGGCACGATCAAGTCGGGCGGCAAGACGCGCCGCGCCGCGAAGATGGTCGTACTCAACGCCGACCACCCGGACATCCGCGAGTTCATCTGGTGCAAGGCCAAGGAAGAGGACAAGGCCGAGGCCTTGCGCGAGGCCGGCTTTGACATGTCGATCGACGGTGACGGCTTCTTCTCTATCCAGTACCAGAACGCAAACAACTCCGTGCGGGTCACAGACGAGTTCATGCAGGCAGTCGAGGACGACGCCGAGTGGCACCTGATCGCCCGTAACGAGATCAATCCGGAGACGGGCAAAAAGAAGGTCATGGAAACCGTCAATGCCCGCGACCTCTACCGCGAGATTGCCGAGGCAGCCTGGCGCTGCGCCGACCCCGGCGTTCAGTTCGACACGACGATGCAGGACTGGCACACGCTGCCAAACACCGGTCCCATCACTGCAACTAATCCCTGCAGCGAATATGTGTCAATTGACGACTCTGCGTGCAACCTCGCGTCGCTGAACCTCATGAAGTTCCGGCGCGCGGACGGCTCGTTCGATGTCGACGACTTCAGCCACGCGGTCGACGTGATGATCCTCGCCCAGGAGATCGTGGTGGGAACCCACGAGAACCCGTGCTCCTCCTATCCCACGCCGGAGATCGCCCACAACGCGCGCGACTACCGCCAGCTCGGGCTCGGCTACGCGAACCTCGGCGCACTGCTGATGGTGAACGGCCTCCCTTACGACTCCGATGAGGGTCGCACCTCCGCTGCCGCCATCACCTCGCTCATGACCGGGCGCGCGTACCGGCAGTCGGCGACGATCGCCGCTGCCGTGGGGCCCTACGCGGGGTACGAACTCAACCGTGAGCCGCACAACGCCGTGATGCGCAAGCACCGCGATGCCTCGTGGGACATCGCTCCGGAGTTCGTTGATGACCAACTCTTGACGGCGGCGCGCCGGTCGTGGGACGAGGCCGTCGAGCTTGGCGAGGACCACGGCTACCGTAATTCGCAGGCCACGGTGCTGGCGCCCACCGGGTGCCTCGTGGCTGACTCACTGGTGAGCACGAGCCGCGGACTCGTCCGCCTGCGAAGCCTCGGTGACACCGAAGGCCCCGAGTGGCAGCCACTCGACATCGAGGTGGCTACCGACGAGGGTCCGCGCAAAGCCACTAATTTCTATGTCAACGGCAGCGAGCAGGTGGTCTCGGTCGAGACGAGCCGTGGCTACCGAATCCAGGGCACACCGGCCCATCGCATCAAGGTGCTCGACTGGCGTGGTGAGCGGGTATGGCGGCGAATGGGCGATCTGAAGGCTGGCGACCGAGTGCCGATGACGCTTGGCGGGATGGTCGGCGAGCCGCAGGAGGTCGCCCTGCCGCCGCTTGGTGACCTGCACTGGAACGCCGGCGAGAAAACCACCGTGCCCCGCCGGATGACGCCCGAGCTCGCCGAGCTGGTGGGCTATTTCATGGGCGATGGCTCACTGCACGCCAAGGGGATTCGCCTCTGCGTCGCCGACGGTAACGACGACGTCGTCGAGCGGCTGGTCGATTTGGGACGCGATCTCTTCGGGCTCGAAGCGCACCTGTTGCCTCGCGAGGGCTACACGGAGGTCAGCCTCCACTCAGTGCCGCTCACGATCTGGTGGGAGGCGTGCGGTTTCGCGAAACTGGCCCCGTTCGAGGGCCATACCGGCAAGGGCTGGACTCCTCGCATCCCCGACTCGGTACTGCACTCCAACGACCGCACGGTCTACGCCGCCTTTGCGCGTGGACTATTCGAGGCCGATGGAAACGCCAACAACGGCTACGCCTACTGGAACACGACCTCGGAGACGTTCTCCCGCGACGTTCAGACCCTCCTGCTCACGCTCGGCTTCGTCACTACCCGCGATATGCAGGACTCGCGAGTCAAGTGGGGGGCTCCTTGCCACCGGCTGCGTCTGCTGAACGCCGCCTCGGGTGCTCGCTTCGTGGAGGAGGTCGGCTTCATGTCAGAGCGCAAGAACGACGGGCTGCTCGACGCTGACCATCCCCAGGCCGCGCGTTACGACCGTATCCCAGTCGGTCGCGCGCTGGTCGACGAGCTCGCACCTGACAATGATCGGCTGCGCAAGGTCGCCCTGATGAACCTCGCCCGCAGCGGCGACATCCCGCGCCGATCCGCTACCCAGCTGCTCAAGCGAGCGCCCAGCCCGGACCTGGAGCATCTGCTGGGCTACTTCTACGACGAGGTCGCTTCAACCGAGCTGCTGGAGGATCAGCCGACCTTCGACCTGTCCGTGCCAGACAACGTCACCTACGTTGCCAACGGTTTCGTCAGCCACAACACCATTTCGTTTCTGATGGATTGCGACACGACCGGCGTCGAGCCCGACTTCTCACTGGTGAAGTTCAAGGAGCTTGTCGGCGGCGGCCATATGACGATCGTCAATCGCACCGTGCCCGAGGCGCTCAAGACTCTCGGGTACGCCCAGGAGCAGATCGACCAGATCATC
>DASROS010000140.1:0-7042 GCA_035646775.1 Thermoleophilaceae bacterium
GGCAAAGTGTCCCCGACCGGCGCGACGGGTGCGCGAGTTTCGGTCACGACTCTGATGGTATCCCGCGCTAATCGACCCAGCGGGCTGGGGCAACCCGTCCCGGGAGCCCGCGTGTGCGCCGGTCGGGGACACTTTGCCCCGCACCCATCCTCCGCCTCGACCCGGCCACCATCGCGCACCGGATGGGCAACTCGGTTCAGGTCCTGTGGAACCACTACGCCACCTGGTTCAAGGACCTCTCGCCCGACGCTCAGGTCGTGCTCTCGGACGGCCTCGACGACACCCCTGGTCGGGGACGCGTCGGGGACGCTTCATCCAGCGAGGAGCCCCTTCCGTGGGAAATCCCTGCACACGGTAAGCGGACGATGGGTCTCGAACCCACGACCTTCGGCTTGGGAAGCCGACGCTCTACCAACTGAGCTACGTCCGCGCAGGGCGGATTCTAGCCCCGCCCTTCTAACCTGGGGGAAGGCGATGAAGCGCTTCCTCTCCCCCTTCGCGGTCGCCGCGATGATTGGTGTCCTGGCCCTGGTGGGCCTGCTCGTCTACGGGCTGGTCCAGAGCACCCCCGACCGCGGCATCGAGGAGGCGCTGGCCCGCGGCGAGCCCAAGCAGGCACCGGACTTCAGCGCGCCGAACCTCTCCGGGGGAGGGCGATCGTCCCTCTCAGACTACCGCGGCAAGGTCGTGGTCCTGAACTTCTGGGCCTCGTGGTGTGAGCCGTGTCGCGACGAGTCGCCGCTGCTGAACCGCTGGCACGCAAAGGTGTCGAGGGATGGGCGCGGCACCGTGCTGGGCGTGGACGTGCTCGACGTGTCCGACGACGCCCGCGAGTTCGTGCGCGAGTTCGGCCTGGACTACCCGATGCTGCGCGACGGCGAGGGCGAGGTGCTCGGCCGTTACGGCGTGGTGGCCTACCCCGAGACCTTCGTGATCGACCGTAGGGGCCGGATCGTGGCCAGCCGCCGCGGGCCCGTGGACGAGAAGTTCATGCGCGATGAAGTGCAGCCGCTGCTCGAGGCACCCGCGTGAGGCGCGTGCCCGCGCTGCTCGCGGCGCTGATGCTGGGGCTGGCGGCGCCGGCCACGGCCCTGGCCCAGGACTGCCCCAAGACCACCCTCGGCGCCGTGGAGGACGAGGTGATGTGCCCGGTGTGCGGCACCCCGCTGGGCCTCGCCACCGAGGCGCCCCAGGCGATCCGCGAGCGCGAGTTCATCCAGCGGCTGGTGGACAGCTGCGCCACCAAGGACCAGGTGAAGGCGCGGCTGGCCGCCGAGTTCGGCGACGAGGTGCTGGCGCTCCCCAAGCCCGAGGGCTTCGACCTGGCCGCGTACCTGATCCCGGGCCTGGCGGTGCTGCTGGGAGGCGGCGCGGTGGGAGCCGCCGCGCTTCGGTGGCGGCGGGTGAGGCGGGGGGGCGAGGACCCCGACACGGACGGCGCCCCGGCCGGCTCCGAGCGCCTCCAACGCGACCTCGACCGGTACGAGTTGTGATCACGCTCGCGCAGTCCGGCGTGGGCACCACCGTGCTCGCCGCCTTCGGCGTGGGCTTCATCTCCTTCGTCTCGCCGTGCGTGCTGCCGCTGGTGCCCGGCTACCTCTCCACCATCTCCGGCGTCTCGTTCGCCGATCTGGAGGCCGGCCGCGGCCGCTCCAAGGTGCTCGGCCCGGCGCTGCTGTTCTGCCTCTCGTTCTCGGTCATGTTCATCGCGCTGGGCATGACCGCCACCGGCATCGGCGGCTTCCTGCAGGACAACCGCCTGCTGCTACGCCAGATCGCCGGCGTGGTGATCGCCCTGCTGGGCGTGGTGTTCATCGCCACGCTGTTCGTGTCGCGCCTGAACCGCGATTGGCGCCCCGAGTCGCTGCTCTCGCGCGCATCCACCGGCGGCCCGGTGGTGGCCGGCCTGGCGTTCGCCGTAGCCTGGCTGCCGTGCACCGGGCCGACGCTGGGCGCGATCCTCACCGCCGCCAGCACCGAGGGCAGCGTGGGCGAGGGCGGCGTGCTGCTGGCCTTCTACGCCCTGGGGCTGGCGGTGCCGTTCCTCCTGTGCGCGGTGGCGTTCTCGTCGGTCTCCGGCTTCTTCCGCTTCTTCCGCGACCACTACTCGGCCATCACCGTCGTGTCCGGAGTGGTGCTGGTGGTGATGGGAGTGTTGCTCTACACCAACGAGCTCACGCGCCTGAACTCCGAGGCCCTGACGCTGATGGACGACCTGGGTATCAACTTCTTCAGCAACCTGTAGGAAGCGCGTACCGCTACGGGCCGGGCGGGGACTTCAGATAGCCGAGGCGCCGGCCCACCTTGGCCACGCGGCTGCGGATCACGGCCTCGCCAGCGGTGACGTACTCGGCGGGGCGCAGCTGGAACTGGGACTGGAAGCGCAGCTTCGTGGCGTCCCTGCGGCGCACGAAGAAGCGGAAGTAGCCGGCACGATTGGTCCGCGGCCTGGCGATCAGCTTGCGCTTGCCGTTGCGCACGGTGTAGACGCGTGGACGGGCTCGGCGCTTCACCGGGCGCACCTGGCCCCAGACCTCCACGAGCGAACTCGAATAGCGGGACGCGACGATCGGCATGCGAAATGCGTTGTAGGCGGGCTTGAGGCCGCCGCCGATGAAGCGCAGACCCGTGTTGTAGATGTCCTCGGTGCGCACCTCGGGCGCGTCGTAGAGCTCGAACTGCGAGAAGGAACGCATGCGCGGATCGCCGAAGAACAGGAGCTCGGACTCGTTCAGCTGCCGCGCGTGCCTGGCCAGCGAGAGTCCGCGCTTGCGGTCCGGCGGGTTGGATTGGAAGCCAAACTCGGTGTTCCAGACGCCGCGACCGCGCGGGATCCGGCCGTAGCGCGCAGCCCGGTTGAGCACGGTGTGGAGACGATTGGCGTAGGACATCGGATGCGAGTCCCGCGTGCCTGTGCGCTGCGTGGTTGAGCCCGTGGCGTTCTTGTTGTATGGATGGATGGCGATCCCGCCGATCGGCAGCTTGCGCGGGTTGGAGCAGCCCTGCTGGCGCTTGCGCGCGCCCGTGAACGGCCGGCCCTCCTCGTTCAGGCACAGCGCCGCGTAGAGGGTGTCCAGCGGCGAGCTGATCGCGGCGGTCTCACCGAACAGGACCTTGTTGCGCCGGGCGGGGTCGTGCCGGCGAATCGCCCTGTAGCCAGCGGACCACAGGCTGCGGTAGCGCTTGGCTGCCACGTCCACGG
Organism: Thermoleophilaceae bacterium; assembly: GCA_035646775.1. Classification (GTDB taxonomy): domain Bacteria; phylum Actinomycetota; class Thermoleophilia; order Solirubrobacterales; family Thermoleophilaceae; genus JAAYBF01. The sequence continues at coordinate 3,203 of DASROS010000140.1, forward strand.
GTCCCCTGCTCCCCCTTCCGGGCTGCGGGTAGAGGTAGTGCTCGAGGTTGGGCTCGTTCCAGATCGAGTAGAGCGACACGTGGCCGCGGTAGCGCTTGGCCACGGCGGACACGAACTTGGCGAACAGGTCGATGCGCGGCTTCCAGTAGCACGCTTTCCCGAGCGACCTGTAGCCGCCGATCCGGTGGGGACAGAAGCTGGGCTTCTCCGACGCCCAGTACGGGATCGGCGGGGACATCGTGAGAAAGACCTTCAGGCCGTTCTCGCGGGCGAGGCGGACGAAGCGGTCGTACTCGGTCCAGTTGTACCCGGGCGAGTTGGGATCGCCCGGGTCGAAGCCGGCAGGCCTCTTCCTGCTCTGGTTGCCGGGCGAGACCTTCGACCAGCTCACGAAGGTGCGCACCATGTCCACGCCCAGGTAGCGGGCTTCCGCCATCGCGCTTTCCGCACTCTTGGAGGTGTCATAGGCGAGGAACGTGGCGTCGTCCTGCATGATCGAGATCTGGCTCGAGGATGCCGACGCCGCCGCGGGGGCAGCGAGCAGCAGCAGGGTGAGGGCGGTCAGCAGGCGGGCCATCGGGTGTCAAACGTGCGGGTGCGTCCGGAGTTGCGGCGCCGCAGTGTAGTGACGCACCTACATCGCCTGCGGAGCTTGCACCCCGAGCAGATCCAACCCGCGGGCGATCACCCTCCGGGTGGCCTCGCACAGGGCTATCCGCAGGTCCTCATCGCCGCCCTCCTCGGCCGCGCCCACCACCTTGCAGTCGCGGTAGAAGGCCGAGAAGGCCTGCGCCGTCTCGGTCACGTAGGTGGTCATCCGGTGGGGCGCACGGCGCTCCGCGGCGTCGCGCACCTCGCCGGGGAGCTCGAGCAGACCCTTCACCAGGGCTCGCTCGGATGGATGCAGAGCCGAGTCGCCGGCCGCGAGATCGGCCCCGAGCGCCGCCTGGACCCTCTCCTCCCCCGCTTTGCGCAGGATGCTCGCTATCCGGGCGTGCGCGTACTGGGCGTAGTAGACCGGGTTGTCCTGGCTCTGGCGCCGCGCCAGCTCGAGGTCGAGGTCGAGCGTGGTGTCGTGACTGCGCTGAACCAGGAACCAGCGTGTGGCGTCCACGCCTATGTCATCGATCAGGTCGTCTAGCGAGACGATCGTCCCGGCGCGCTTCGACATCTGCGCCCGGAGCCCGCCCTCCATCAGGTTCACGAGCTGCATGATCAGGAGATCGAGGCGCTGCGGATCCCCACCCAGGGCCTCCCAGGCAGCCCGCATCCGCTGCACGTAGCCGTGGTGGTCGGCCCCCCACACGTCGATCACGCGGTCATAGCCGCGCTGGAGCTTGTCCTCGTGGTAGGCGATGTCGGCCGCGAAGTAGGTCTTCTCGCCACCGCTGCGAACCAGCACGCGGTCCTTGTCGTCTCCGAACGCGGTGGTGCGCAGCCACACGGCGCCCTCGTGGGAGTACACGTGGCCGCGCTCTCGCAAGCGCTCGAGCGCCGCGTCGACCGCATTCGACTCGTGTTTCTCGCGCTCGTGCGCGAAGCGGTCCATGTGCACCCTGAAGCGGGCCAGGGTGCCCTTCACCTCCTCCATCATGATCGCCACGCCCCGCTGGGCCAGCTCGTCGTCATCCAGCGCTGCGGCGCCCTCGATGCGGTCGGCCACGCCCGTTACGTAGTCCCCCTGATAGCCGTCCTCGGGCGGATCATTTCCTTCGGCGCGGGCGCGGATCGAGGCGGCGAAGCGCTGGACCTGGCCACCGTGATCGTTCACGTAGTACTCCCGTTCCACCTCGTGCCCCGCGAACTCGAGGATGCGGCACAGCGAGTCGCCGTACGCGGCGTGGCGCGCCGCGGCCACGGTCACGGGCCCGGTGGGGTTCGCGCTCACGAACTCCACGTTCGTGCGCTCACCCCCATCGCCCGCACCGTAGGAGTCGCCGCTGCGCAGCGCGCCCGCCACGCCGCCTCGCGCCCAGGCATCGGACATGAACAGGTTGAGAAAGCCCGGCCCGGCCACGTCGACCCTCTCCACCTGGGGCCCCAGCCGGTCTGCCAGCACCAACCCCAAACGCTCGGCCACAGCCCGAGGCGGCTCCCCCAGCGCCGGGGCCAAGAGCAGCGCCGCATTGGTGGAGTAGTCGCCGAAGTCAGGCTTGGGGGGCCGCTCCAACACGGGCAGGAGCGCGGCGCCGTTGTCCCCGCGCAGGCAGGAGGAGGCCTCCGCCACCGCCGATGCGAGGTCTCTGACGGGGTCGCTCATGGCTTCCTCAGGATGGCGCACTCGGCCACTCAGTAGTGGTAGGGCTGCCCGGCCAAGATCTTGTGGCCGCGCAGCAGCTGCTCGAGCAGCACCACCCGTGCGAGCTGGTGCGGCAGGGTCATGGGGCCCAGCGACAGGCGCATGTCGCACTCGCGCATGTCCAGGCCCCGAGGGCCGCCGACCATGAAGCAGAGGTCCATGCCGGACTGGCGGCGATCCTCCAGGAAGCGGGAGAAGCCCTCCGAGTCGTAGGTGCGGCCCCCCGCGTCGAGCAGCACCGTGAAGCAGCGTTTGGGGATGCGCTGCTGCACCTGGTCGTCGCCGGCCACCTCCACCAACTCCACCCGGGCGAGCCCCGCCAGCAGCTTGCGGTAGTGGTGCACGTCGTCCGCGTAGGGAGGCCTCAGCCGCCCCACCGCAATCACCACGATCCTCATACGGACTGCGATACTAGGCGCGTGCCCGAGGAAGACGCAGAGGACCGCCACTTCGACATCCACGCCGATCCGGAGGTCATGGCCGGCCACTACGCGAACTTCGCGAACGTGAGTCACTCCGACTACGAGTTCACCGTCACCTTCGCCCGCGTGGACCACGAGGTTGAGGAGGAGGCCGTCCCGGGCGTCGTGGTCTCCCGCCTCAACCTCTCCCCCCGCTTCATGCGCGAGCTGATCGACGCCATGGAGGACAACTTCTCCAAGTGGCAGACGCGCGAGGGGATCAAGAACCTCCCTGAGCTCGACAACGACGACCCGCGCTAGCTGACGGACTCGTCAGTCGCGCCGGAGGGCCTCGCCGAAGCCGATCCGCTCCACGGTCGTGGGGTGGGTGCCGAACAGCGCCTGGTAGAGCGCCGGGGGGTCCGGGTCGCCGATGTTGCGGATCGCCAGGCTGCGCTCCAGCCGGATGAACGCCTCCGGATCGCGGGTGCGCTCCAGCGCGAACGAGTCGGCCCGCGCCTCCACCGGGCGCGACAGCGCGTTCCCCGCGCACGTCAGCCCTAAGCTCACCAGCGACAACGCCAGCGCCACGGCGGGCAGCGCGGCGGGCCCGGGCCGGCGCTCCACCCCGGCCCCGAGCCCGTGCCGCCCCGCCATCAGCTCGGCCAGCCGCTGCACGAGCAGCATCCCGGCGGGGGCCACGATCGCGATCCAGAGCAGGCCGCGCGGCAGGTCGTGGTTGTGCACGTGGCCCAGTTCGTGGGCCACCACCGAGCGCACCTGGTCGGGCGGGTAGTCCTCGATCAGGTTGTCGAACAGCACCACCCGCTTGGTGTGCCCGATCCCGCCCACGTAGGCGTTGATGGCGGTGGTGCGCCGGCTGGCGTCCACGCGGTAGACCTCCCCCACGTCCACGCCCGAGCGATCGGCCAGGTTCAGGACCTCGGAGCGCAGTTCGCCGCGCGGCAGGGGCTCGAACTCATTGAAGAGGGGATCGATCAGGATCGGCGACACATAGATCGCCAGTACGGCGAAGCCGGTGACCACCCCGGCCGCCGGGAGCCACCACCGGCGCGGAAAACGACGCAGGAGCGCGATCCCCACCGCCCCGCCGAGGGCCCCCACCACGGCGCCTATGGC
>DASROS010000141.1:0-33692 GCA_035646775.1 Thermoleophilaceae bacterium
GCTTGCACGGGGGGCGCGTGGGTGGGCAATTGCACCCGCCGGTGGGAACTGCAAGCCCGCTTGCAGCAGGCGGATAGCGCTCACACCACCGGCACCCCGCCCGAGCCCAGCAGCGCGGAGACCATCGCCGCGGCCACCATCAACAGCACCGATGGCACCAGCAGCAGGGCCACCACCAGCTGGATCTTGGGACCGGCGCGGGCCGCCTCCTCCTGCACCCGCCGCCGCAGCGACAGGCGCGCGTCACGCGCCTGGCCGCTCAACGTGGCCCCCAGCGGCGCGCCGTGGCGCCGCGCGCGGTCCAGCGCCCCGCACAGGGCCCGCACCTCGGGCAGCGGCAGCCGCGCGCCCATCCCACGGAGGGCATCGGCCAGCGGTATACCGAGCGCCACCTCGCGGCCGCACGCGCGCCACTCGGCGGCCAGGGGGCCGCCCGCCCTCTCCCCCACGTCGGTGAGCGCCGCCGGCAGCGAGGCGCCGGCCTCCACGGTCACTCGCAGCAGGTCGAGCAGCGCCGGCAGCTGCCGCCGAACGGCGCGGGCCCGCTCCCGCGCACGGCGCTCCAGCCACAGGTCCGGCGCCAGGAAGCCCGCCACCGGCGCGGCGACCATCGCCAGCAGGCCAAGCCGCCCGGGCATGGCGGCCGACAGCGGCGCCCCGACCAGCCCCGACACCAGTGCGCCGGCGAGCTTGGCCGCCATCAACTCCCGTGGGCCGAACCCGCCCGGACGGCCGGCCGCGGCTATGCGCCGCTCCAGGTCGCGAGGCGCGCCCCGCCGTCCGGCACTTCTGCCAAGGGCCGCGAGCGCCCGCAGCACGCGCGGACTGCCGGGCGCCTCCCCACCGCCAGCCCGCGACGGCACGAGCATCATCAGCCCACCCGCCCCCAGGAACGCCGCGCCGAAGGCCAGTGCCGCCGCGATCACCACCGCACCCGCCCAAGCCGGCGGATGGCCACGGCGGCCACGACCTGGAGCACCACGGCGATGCCCACCAGCCAGGCGGTGAGAAACGACGACGCGAGCCCGAGCACGAAGCCCGGGCTTGCCAGTTCCGCCAGCAGTGCGCCGCCGAGCGGCAACAGGACCACGACCACGCCGGTGAAGCGCGCCTGCGCCGTGGCACTGCGCACCTCGTCCTCCAGCCGGGCCTGGTCGCCGAACGACTCGGCGCACTCGCGCAGCAGGCGGGCGAGGTCGCCGCCGGCGCGGCGCTGGACCAGGCAGGCGGCCACCACGGTGTCCAGCCGCGCCGACCCGGCCCTCAGCCTCATCGCCTCCAGGGCGTGTTCGGTCCGCGCGCCCGCGGCCAGCTCGACGGCCACGCGGCGCAGCTCGTGACCGGCCGCGCCGGACAGGCCCAGCGCGGCCTCGCCGAGAGCTCCGCGCACCGAGTGGCCGGCGCCGAGAGCGTCGGCCACCGACACGGCGATTGCCGCGGCGTCGTGCTCGACCGCCCGGCGGTAGCGCTCGCGCCGCGCACCCAGCAGCCGCGAGGCCAGCCACGGGCCACCGGCTCCCAGCGCCAACGCAGGCAGCGGACCGAGGAGGAGCAGCCCGCCCGCGAATGCCAGCGCAGCGCCGGCCAGCAGCAGCCGGCGGCGCTCCGCCGCCCCGGGGTCACGGCCCTCGGTGCCCGCGCGCACGAGCGCGTCCGCGGTGCGGCTCATCGACCCCAGCAGCCGTGGGGCCCGGTCCCGTATTCCCGGGCCGCCGGTCACGCCCAGCTCCACCACCGCGGCTGCCCCGAGGGCGCCCGCGGCGAACGCCCAGACGCCGGCGCTCACGCGCCCGCCCCGACTGCAGCCAGCCGCGAGGCGAGCCGCCCGGTGCCGGGCTCGAGCACCGCGCCGCCTGGAGCGAGCAGCTCGCGGGTGCCGGTGGCGCCGGCCACCCTCACCACCTCACAGATCGACTCGATCGCGCGCGAGCCATCGCCGCGGCGCACCTGGTGCACCACCAGGTCCACGGCGCTGGCCACCTGCTCGCGGACGGCGGCGTGCGGCAGGCCCACGCCGGCCATCAGCGCGAGCGTCTCCAGCCGGCGCAGGGCATCCGTGGGCGAGTTGGCGTGCACGGTGGACAGCGAGCCGTCATGCCCGGTGTTCAGCGCCTGGAGTAGGTCGAGCGCCTCGCCGCCCCGTACCTCCCCCACCACGATCCTGTCCGGGCGCATGCGCAGGGCGTTGCGTACCAGCTGGCGGATGGTCACCTCGCCGCTGCCCTCCAGGTTGGGCGGACGCGACTCCAGGCGCACCACGTGGCGCTGGCGCAGCGCCAGCTCCGCGGCGTCCTCGATCGTCACGATCCGCTCCTCGCCGGGGATGGCGCCCGACAGCGCGTTGAGCGTGGTGGTCTTGCCGGAGCCGGTGCCGCCGCTCACGAGGATCGACGCCCGCCCCGCCACCGCCAGCGCGAGCAGCTCTGCCGCCGGCGCGGGCACCGTGCCGTTGGCCACCAGCTCGCGCAGCGAGAAGCCATCGCGGCGAAACCGGCGGATGGTCAGGCACGGGCCGCTGAGCGAGAGCGGCGGGATCACCACGTTCACGCGCGAGCCGTCGGCCAGGCGCGCGTCGCACAGCGGCGAGGCCTCGTCCACCCGCCGCCCGAGCGGCGCCAGGATACGCTCGATCGCGTGCATCAGGTCGGCCTCGGAGTCGAACCGCGCGGCGCTGTGCTCCACCTTTCCCCGCCGCTCCACGTAGACGCACTCAGGCCCGTTCACCATTACCTCGTCCACCGTGGGGTCGGCCAGCAGCGACTCCAGCGGGCCGAGACCCGTGGCCAGCAGCAGCACGCGCTCGCACAGCGCCTTGCGCTCGGCCTCGGCCAGTGGCGCGGCCTCGCGGTCCACCAGCGCGCGCACCTCCTCGAGCACCCCCTCGGTGGCCGCCCCCGATCGGGCGCGCTCGATCAGCCGCCTGCGCAGCGCCGCAGCCAGATCGTCGAGTGCGTCCATGCCGCCTACATGCGCCGGCGCCACCCGTTTCGCCCCCCGTTTGGCATCGTGGAGCGATGGGCCGCCTGTTCCCCCTGATAGCCGCGGTGATCCTCGTGGACAGCGTCTTCTACTCCGCGATCACACCGCTGCTCCCCCAGTACAGCGACGACCTCGGGCTGTCCAAGACCGGAGCCGGCCTGCTCTCGGCCTCCTACGCCGGCGGCACGCTCATCGCCGCCCTGCCGAGCGGCTGGCTGGCGGGGCGGGCCGGCGGCCGGGCCACCACGCTGCTGGGACTGGCGCTGCTCGGCGTTACCAGCGTGGTCTTCGGCTTCGCCCAGGACATCCTCCTGCTCGACACCGCCCGCTTCCTGCAGGGGGTGGGCGGCGCCTGCTCGTGGGCCGGCTGCCTCACGTGGCTCATCTCGGAGTCGCCGCCCGAGCGCCGCGGCGAGACGATCGGTGCCGTGCTTGGTATGGCCGTGGTGGGGTTCCTGATCGGCCCCGCGCTCGGGGCGGCCGCCACCGAAGTGGGCACCGAGGCCGTGTTCTCCGGGGCGGCGGTGCTCGCCGCCGCGCTGGGCGTCTGGGCGCTGGTCACACCCGAAGGAAACCGTGAGGCGCCGGCGCCCTGGGGCGTCCTGGCCGTCGCGCTCCGGCGCCGGCCGCTGGCTTCCGCCGTCTGGCTGTTCACCCTCCCCGCCCTGTTCGCGGGCACGCTCGACGTGCTGGTGCCGCTGCGGATGGACGACCTCGGCGCGACCGCGTTCGCGATCGGCGCCGTGTTCATCGCCGGCTCGGCCGTGGAGGCTGTGATGAGCCCGCTGCTCGGGCGGTTCTCGGACCGGCGCGGACGCTGGCTGCCGCTGCGGGTGGGGCTGGTGGGCGCGGCGCTCACCGCCCTGCTGTTGCCCTTGCCCGGGACGGCGTGGCTGCTGGCGGGGACGGTGCTGAGCACCGTGACCGCGCTCGCGTTCTTCTGGGCGCCAGCGGGCGCGATGGTCTCCGAGGCCGCGGAGTCCGCCGGCCTGGACCAGGGCCTCGCCTTCGGGGTCCTAAACCTGGCGTGGGCAGGCGGCCAGGTGATCGGCGGCGGCGCTTCGGGAGCGCTGGCCGACCTCACGTCGGACGCCGTGCCCTACGCCCTGCTGGCCGCCCTCTGCCTGATCACGCTCGTGCTGGCGCGCGAGCGCGCACCTGCCGTCGTCGCCAGCTAGCTGCGGGCCTTGCGCCCGCAGACCGGCCAGGGCTTGGTGCCCTGGGCGCGGTAGAGGCGCAGCGCCACTCGGTCCTGGGCCGCCTCGGAGGCATCGGCCGGGTCGCCGGTGCCGCCGTTGGCGCGCCACGTGGAGCGCAGGAACTGGTACTTGCCGCGGTAGCGTCCGTCGCGCGAGACGGCCTCGGGGTCGCCCCCGGACTCGCACTCGGCTATGCGCTGCAGGATCGCGGGCACGCTGCCCGGACCGCCGGAGGACCCACGCCTCGAAGACGGCGAGCGCACGCTGTCGCGCGCGAAGCGGGGCAGGCCCATCGCGCGGCGAGTCATCGGGCCGACGATGCCGTCGGCGGTGAGGCCCTTGCGGCGCTGGTAGCGGCGCACGGCGCGGGCGGTCTGGCTGCCGAACACCCCGTCGGCCGAGATGCCCAGGCGGCGCTGGAGCGAGCGCACGGCGCGGCCGCGGTCACCCTTGCGCAGCGTCAACTCGGCGGTGGCCGCGCCGCTGGCGGAGGGGTCGTCCGCCAGGGCGGCGGATGGAGCCACCGCACCTACGCCGGCCATGAGCGCGACGGAGACGGTCACTGCAAGCGCGGCGCACTTGCGCGCGCGGCCAAACACACACTTCGAGCCCAAACCCCTTCAACTCCTCTTTCCTTGTGCCTACGGGGTGAGCTGACGGGCTCGCGCTGGAAAGTGCGCTACGCCGCTTGTTACGGACTCGATGGATTCGGCATCCCTGCCAAATCCATCACGGCGATTCGCCCCAGGAACCGGCTCGATGCTCCGGCCCCAATGGGTCCCCCGTTCCCCGCCGCACTGGGCAGCGGGAACTCGGCTGTATTTGCAACCAGCGTGGAATACAAGCAGATTCGGCGGGGGGAGGGCGCCCCGCCGCCGAATCGCAGCTGTCTCAGGCGGTGAGCGACGCCCCCGCCGGGGCGGGCTCGAGAGCCAGCTCGAGCACCTCTCCGATGGTCATCACCGGGTGGAAGGTCATCTGCTCGCGGACCTCCTCCGGCACCTCGTCGAGGTCGCCCCGGTTGCGCTCGGGAAGGATCACGTCGGTGAGCCCCGCCGCGTGCGCGGCCAGCACCTTCTGCTTCAGGCCGCCGATCGGCAGCACCCGGCCCTGCAGCGTGACCTCACCGGTCATGCCCACCGTGTGCTTCACCGGCCGCCCCGACAGCAGCGACGCCAGCGCCGTGGTCATCGTGACGCCCGCGCTCGGGCCATCCTTGGGAATGGCTCCGGCCGGCACGTGCACGTGGAACTCCTGGTCTTCGAACGACTCGTCGTCCGCGCCCACCTCGTCCGAGTGCCCGCGCACGTAGGAGAGGGCGATCCGCGCCGACTCCTTCATCACGTCACCCAGCTGCCCGGTGAGCACCAGTCCATCCTTGCCCTTCATGGCGGTCGCCTCGATGAACAGCACGTCGCCGCCCACCGGGGTGTAGGCCAGGCCGGTGGCCACGCCGGGCACCGCCGTGCGCTCCGCCGCCTCCTGGAAGAACTTCTGGCGCCCGAGAGCGTCGCGAACCACTTCCAGGTCCACGGTCACGGGCGCCTCCGCCTGACCGGACGCGATCCGCGTCGCGGTCTTGCGCAGCACCGTGCCCAGCTCGCGCTCGAGCTGGCGCACGCCCGCCTCGCGGGTGTACTCGGCCACGACCGTGCGCAGCACGCCGTCGTCGGCGCTCACCTCGTCCTCGCGCAGCCCGTTGCGCTCGCGCTGGCGAGGCCACAGGTAGTCGCGGGCGATGGCCACCTTCTCCTCGACGGTGTAGCCGTCGAAGCGCACGACCTCCATGCGGTCCAGCAGCGGCGCGGGGATCGTCTCCGCCACGTTGGCGGTGGCGATGAACAGCACCTGCGACAGGTCCACCTCGACGTCGAGGTAGTGGTCACGGAAGCTGTGGTTCTGCGCCGGGTCGAGCACCTCGAGCAGGGCCGCCGACGGGTCGCCGCGCCAGTCGGCACCGACCTTGTCGACCTCGTCGAGCATGATCACCGGGTTCATCGTCTCGGCGTCGCGCAGGGCACGGATGAGCCGTCCGGGCAGGGCGCCGATGTATGTCCGGCGGTGGCCCCGGATCTCGGCCTCGTCGCGCACGCCGCCCAGCGACATGCGCACGAACTCGCGGCCGGTGGCGCGGGCGATCGACTCGCCGATGGACGTCTTGCCGGTGCCGGGCGGTCCGATGAGGGTGAGGATCGCGCCGGTCGCCTGCCTGTGCCCCGAAGGGGTGTCCTCCTCGATCCCTCGCTCCTGGCGCAGCCGCCGCACCGCGATGTACTCGGTGATGCGGTCCTTCACGTCCTCCAGGCCGGCGTGGTCGGCGTCCAGCACCTCACGTGCGTTGACGGGGTCCAGCCGCTCGTCGGACCTCTTCGACCACGGCACGGCGATCAGCCAGTCGAGGTAGGTGCGGATCATCGAGCTCTCGCCCGACTGGTCGCCCATGCGCTCGAGCCGCCCGAGCTCGGACTCGGCCTGCTCGCGCACCGCACCCGGCATGCCGGCTTCCTCGATCTTTCGGCGGTACTCCTCCGCCACCGAGGCGTCGTCCTCGTCCAGCTCCTTGCGGATCGAGTCCATCTGCTTGCGCAGGAAGTACTCGCGCTGCTGCTTCTCGGCGCCGGACTGCACGTCGTCTCGGATGCGCTGGCGCACCTGCGTCTCGGCCAGGCGCTCGCGCTGGAAGGCCAGCGACTTCTCCAGCCGCTCGGTCACGTCCAGTGTCTCGAGCAGCTCCACCTTCTGCTCGTAGCTCAGGTCGGGCGAGTAGCCGGCGGTGTCCGCCAGTGCGCCGGGCTCCGAGATCGAGAGCAGGAAGGCCGACACGCGACCGTCGTCGCCGCGCAGCTCGAGTATCTCCTCGACCACGGCGCGGTACTCGCGCTCCAGGTCGCGGGTCTTGCCGTCCACGGGCTCGTCGTCGGGATGGGGGGTCACCTCCACGCGGAGGTTGCCGAAGGCGTCGGTGTGCGCGGCGCCGGCGACCCCGCGGTGGAGGCCGGCGAGGGCCACGGCGCGGCCGCCACCGGGCAGCCGCACGCGATCGGCCACCTCGGCCACGGTGCCCACGCTGGCGAAGTCCTCGCCCTCGCGGGGAACTATCAGCACGCGGTCCTCGTCGCCCACGTCGACGACAAGTGTCACGGTCATGTTGGGGAAGACGACTGAATCGTCGACGGGAACCAGCAACAGGGTTTCCACAGCTTCACTCTCCATGTTTACTTACGAGTTGTAAGCAGTCTAGCTACGGGCGACTTGGCTGTCCGGCCTCGCGTCCGACCTGGCATGAAAGGCTTCGCCGCGATGGCAGACGAGCATTCCCCAGCCCGCGAGGCGGCTGCCGCGGCGGCCGTTGAGCTCGTCGAGGAGGGCTCTGTGATCGGGCTCGGGTCCGGGCGGGCCGTGTGGCGGGTGGTGGAGTTGATTGCGGGCATGGACGTGCGGGCGGTCGTTGCGTCGGAACGGACCCGTGCCGCCGCTGAGAAGGCGGGCATCGAAGTGGTGGAGCTCGATGGGTCGGTGCGGCCCGTGCTGGCTCTGGACGGCGCCGACGAGGTGGACCGGGCGCTGCGGCTGATCAAGGGCGGCGGCGGCGCGCTGCTGCGCGAGAAGATCGTGGTGTCGGCCTCGGAGCGGTTCGTGGTGGTGGCCGAGGCGGCGAAGAAGGTGGAACGCCTGGGCGAGGGCTTCCGGCTGCCCGTGGAGGTGGTCCGGTTCGCGTGGGAGGACACCGCGAGGCGGCTGGGTGCTCTGCTGCCGGCGCCCGAACTGCGCAGTGAAGGAGACGAGCCGTATTTGACCGACGAGGGGCACTACATCCTGGACTGCCCGCTGCCCGAGGGCAGCGACCCGGACGCCCTGGACGTGGACCTGCGCCGCGTGCCCGGCGTGGTGGAGCACGGCCTGTTCGTCGGCCTGGCCGAGCGCGCGCTACTGGGGACGCCGGACGGCGGCCTGGAGGTGCTCCGGGCCAGAGAAATGAAGCCTTGAGGTGCCTATGGCCCCGCTAATCCTTCAATTCGCGCGGGGCGAGGTGGCGGTGGCATCCTGACTCACAGTTCGCCCGCCGCCACCGCCGCCCGGCCCGCTCTACCCCGGTCTCCCGCCGGGCGCGGCAGCAGACGCACCTCGCGCGCGTAGTTCTGAGCGGCCGTGAGGTAGACGGCCTGGCGCACGGTCACGCGTAGGGTGGCCACCGACGAGGCGTTCGCGGCCGCACCCTGGTCCGCGGACCCTTCCCCCGCGGCGAGCCCCGGATCCGCTCCCCCGCCACTTCCCAGGTCCAGCAGCTCCACGCTCTCCAGCGCGAGCTGCGTGCGGGCCGGCCCTTCGCCCGGGTCGGTGGACACCAGCACGTCCACCCGGCTCCCGGGCCCCGCGACGCCGGCCAGCGACTCACCGCCGGCCACGGCAACCTCCAGGGCCCGTTCGCCGCGGCGCAGCGGCCCCTGTCCGCGGCTATCCGCCCCCTCCGCCGCACCGAGGGAGCTCACGGTGAGGTAGCTGCCCTTGACCAGTCCCGCCGCCACCGGCGCCCCGACCGCCTCGCCGGGAGCGCCCAGCGCGTCGGGCGGCGCGAACCGTGACGGCACCTCGCGCACCGCCACGTCCGCAGGCTTCAGGTCGGCGCCCGGCGCCACGTCGCGGGCGGCCACCAGCACCGGCACAGGGGCGCCCACTGCCGCCTCCACCTCGCGCACGCGGCTGCCCACCTCCGACGCCGCCAGGCCGCCGCAGGCCAGCGCGAGCGAGAGCAGCAGCAGTGCCCGGCGGCGGCGGGCGCGGCCACCGCTCACGGCTCGGCCAGCGGCAGCTCTACTGCGGCCAGCGTCCCATCGGGAGTTCGCTCCAGGGTGAGCCGCCCGCCCGCCTCCTCCACAGCCTCGGCCGCGATCTGCAGACCGCGCCCGCGGTCAGACCCGCGGGACTCGGCAGGCGCGCCTGCCGGCCCGGCATCGCGGACCTCGACCAGCGCGTGCTGCCCCGCCCGCCGGCCCCGCAGCTCGACCGGGCCCGACCCGTGCTCCACCGCGTTGGCCACCAGGTTGCCCACCGCCTGCGCCAGCCGCCCGCGATCGGCGGACACCACCGCGGGCGCGCCGTCCCATCGAAAACGGAGGCGCCGGCCCGCGGAGCGCGCCGCCGGCACCCAGCCGGCGGCTGTGCCGCGGAGTACGCGCTCGAGTGGCAGCGCCGCGGGACGCGCGGCCGCCCGTCTGCCCGAGCGGGCGGCGTCCAGGTCCGAGAGCCCGGCCGCGAGCCGGTCCAGCTGGGACTCCAGCGCCAGCGCCCGGCGCAGCCCACCGGGCTCGCGGCGCAGGGCGGCGACGCCCAGTCCGATCACGGTGGCCGGCCCGCGCAGCTCGTGCGCCGCACGGGCCACCAGCTCCAGCCGGCGCCGTGACCGCGACCAGGCAATCGCCAAGACGGCGGCGACGGCCCATCCCGCGAGGGCGGCGGCGAGAGTCACGCTCACGGCGCCTCCGTCAAGCGGTAGCCCACGCCGCGCACGTTCAAGACCCAGGCGCGACCCGACTCGCCCAGCTTCCGCCGTAACCGGCAGGCGTGTGCATCCACCGTGCGGGTGCGCCCGATCGCCAGGTAGCCCCACACGTCGCGCAGCAGCTCGGTCTTGGTCTTCACGCGCGTGGGGTCCTCGGCCAGCGCCTGCAGCAGGGCGAACTCCTTGGCGGACAGGTGCAGCGGCTTCCCGGCCATCCGCACCGCGCGCGTGGACGGGTCGAGCGTGAGCTCGCCGACCCGAAGGACGCCGCGCTGCGGACGCCCCTGCGCGCGGCGCAGCACCGCGTGCACGCGGCCGAGCAGCTCCCCGTAGTGGAACGGCTTGACCAAGTAGTCGTCGGCTCCGCGGGCGAAGCCGCGCACTCGGTCGGCCTCGGTGGCCCGGCCGGTGAGCACGATCACCGGCAGGTCGGGGTCGATCCGTGAGCCGATGCCGTCCGCCCCACGCACGCGGTCGAGCAGGTCCAGCCCACCGGCCTCGCCCTCCAACGCGAGGTCCAGCAGCACCAGCGACGGGTGGCGCATCTCGATCGCACGCAGCCCCTCCCCAAGCGCGGAGGCGCACGCCACGTTGAACCCGTCGGCCGTGAGGTTGTCGGCCAGGAAGGCGCACGTTGCGGCGTCGTCCTCCACGATCAGCAGCGACTGCTTCATGCCCCTTATGTCTCGGGCGGCACGGTTTTCGCCCCCCTTCGCCGCTATCACACCAAGACGGTGCAAGTGGCGTTGCATTCCGTCCGCCGGTGAAGGGATCGGGGCTAGGATGCCGACGCTCTCGAAGGCGCTTCTTTGCCCTTCGAGTCGCTTGACCATGGACCCCACCACCCGACGAGGCAACTACGAGTCCGGGGCGGACTACGTGCTGGAGTACGGCGAGTTGCGCTTCACCTTCAACGAGCGTGATTTCACCGAGCGGGTGGAGCAGGCGGCGGTCAAGCTCGGCTTCGTGGGCGGCGAGCTGGGCGGCGAGGAGCGGGAGGACCTCGTGAACCTGGCCGTGAACGGCGAGGTGACCGACCCCCACTCCACCCTCGGCGAGCACATCGTCGACTGCTGGGGCGACCTGCACGGTCCCTCGGACCGCTCACTGGTGCACTGGCTGCGCAGGCTGGTGTTCCGCGGCGCGTGGCTGGACCAGCGGGTGATGGAGGGCGAGCTGGAGATCGTCTTCGACGAGGACAACCACAGCTTTGGATACGCCCAGCCGGATCGCGGCTACGAGCCGATCGAGCTCTCGCCCGAACCGTCCTGGGAGCGTGTGGCCTACCGGCGCTAGTCGGCCGTTCCGCCGGCGGCCCCCGAGCGCCGCGGCCTGCGGTGCTCCACGGCCCGCACCAGCTCGAGCACGTGATCGGGATCGTCGGTGAGCTCGAGCAGGTCCACGTCGCCCGGCGACACCATGTCCTCGGCCTCCACCGGGTCACGCAGCCAGTCGGTGAGGCCGCCCCAGTAGTCGCTGCCGTAGAGCACGATCGGGAAGTGGCGGATCTTCTCGGTCTGGCGCAGCGTGGCCGCCTCGAACAGCTCGTCCAGGGTGCCAAAGCCGCCGGGGCAGACCACGAACGCGCTGGCGTACCGGACGAACATGACCTTCCTCGTGAAGAAGTAGTGGAACGTGAGCGGCATGCCCACCCACTCGTTCATCTCCTGCTCCTCGGGTAGGTCGATCCCGAGCCCGATCGAGGCCACGCCGGCGTCCCGCGCTCCGCGGTTGGCGGCCTCCATGATCCCCGGCCCGCCGCCGGTCAGGATCGCGAAGCCCTCCTCCCCCAGCCGGCGAGCCAGGTCGCGGGCACTCGCGTAGTGGGGGTGGTCCGGGGGCGTGCGGGCCGAGCCGAAGATCGACACCGCCCGTCCGACCCCGGCGAGCGCGTCGAATCCGCTCCGCAGCTCGTCGGCGATCCGCTCGACCCTCGCCTCGTCCGAGAGCTGGCTCGCGATGGCCAGCGTCTCGGCCTCGAGCAGCTCCTCGTCGGGGCTGGTGGGCTCCCGCGGCTGCTGAGGCTGCGGCGCTTCCGTCAAGCCAACAGGTCGGCGCGCAGCGTGCCGGAACGCGACTCCGACAGCTGGGGCTCGCCCTTGGCGTCCGGCGCCTCGAGCGCCACGCGCGTGCTGGCCTGGCGCTGGGGCTCCCAGGCGTGGCCGGTGGCGGCGACCACCGTGAGCGAGCCGCCCTCCTCGGTGGCACGGGCGGCCCCGAAGATGCGCCGCGCTGCGCCGGAGGGCAGCGACTCGAGCGAGTCGAGCACCACCACGGCGTGCCCACCGCGCTCGGCGGTGCGCTTGGCGCGCTCCACGGCCAGCTCGGCCGCCTGGGTCTGGGTCTCAAGGGAGTTGTCGAACGCCCCGCCGGTCACGGGCACGCCACTGTCGCGCTGCCACTCGGTGACCTCCTCGGGGCGCGCGCCCACGAGGGCCACCGTCACGGCCAGGTCCTTGTCGCCGGCAAGGGTCGAGACGATCTCGCGCAACAGGCGGGTGGCACCGGCACCGGGGCCACCGGCGATCGCCACGCGGGACCCGCGGCCGAACGGCACCTTCGAGAGCGCCTTGGGCGCCTTGAGCGCCTTCGTGGGATGCACGGGGGTGAGGTCGTCGAACAGCGGACGCTCCTCGGGCGGCTCGGCGTCGCGGCCGTTCACCGTGGCCACCCGGACCAGCGACGGATGGCGCTCGTTGCGGCGGGGCGGGCGCACGGGGCCGGACACCTCGTCGCCCGCGCGCAGCTCGCAGCGGCGGATCTGCGCCGGGGAGATGTACACGTCGTCGTGGGACTGGCCCTCGCCGCCCACGCGCACGAAGCCGCTGCCGTTGGGCAGCACGTCGAGCACACCGGTGGCCAGCTCCTCCTCGGCGCCGTCGCCGTCGCCGTCGCCGTCAGAGTCGTCGTCCACGGGCTCGGCCTCGTCGCGGTCGTGCTCGTCATCCTCGTCCGGGTCCGGCTTCTCGGCCGGCTCGTCCTTCTTGGAGCGCCTGCGGCCTCGCCGCCTGGGACGCGGAACCACCTCGTCGGCGCCCTCGCCCTCCGGGTCGGGCTCGGGGTCGCCGGCGGGCACGGGGTCTCCGCCGGGCTCGGACTCGCCCTCGCCCCCCTGCGCCTCGAGCACCGCTCCTACGAGGTCGTCCCGGCGCAGGGCCCGGTAGCCCTCGATGCCGAGCTCCGACGCGATCGCGTGGAGATCGGCTAGCGGGCTCTCTTCGAGCTCTGAGCGTTGCAGGACGGACACGTGGACTGGCTCCTTGGTCGGAATAGGATCGTGCGCAGCCGGCCGAGCCGGCTGCTTCGCGAGATGTGGGAAGGCGCGAAGGCTAGCCGAGGGTGTCCTGCCGCTCTCCGGCGGTGTCCAGCACCAGCTCCATCAGCCGCTGCAGCGCGGCGTCGGCACCGCGGTTCTCGATCACCGCGATGCCCTCGGCGTGCGCGCGCTCGGTGAGGTGGTCCTGCAGCGTGCGGATCTCGGCGAAGCGTGCGAGGTAGCGCTCGGCGGGCCGCGCCGCGCCGCGCAGCGAGAAATGCCCCCGGTGGAGCTCCTCGTCAGACACCACGAGCATCGCCTCCACGGCCACGCACCGCTCCAGCAGCTCGGGGTTCAGCGTCCCGGGAACGACGTGCACCCCCTCCACCACGATCGGCGTGCGCTCCTGGCAGGCGCGCTCCACGATGGCGGCGGTGCCGGTGGCCACCAGCTCGGTCTGCTCGGAGAACCCGTCCAGGTCCAGCTCGAACGCCGAGGCGTGCACGGAGGGAACGGCCTCCGCCGTGAAGAACGCGCGCAGCACCTGGCGGATCACGTCGGTGGCGATCACGCGCGTGATGCCGAGCCGCGCGGCCAGCATCGAGGCCAGCGTGGACTTGCCCACCCCCGCCGCCCCGCCGATCAGGACGATCAGCGGCGGGTCGAGGCGATCGAGCCCGCTCCACCCGCGCCAGCGCCGCAGCGCCCCCTCCCCCTCGGCCGCGAGCAGCACCTCACCGGTGAGGGCGCGCAGGCCGGCCAGGTCGATCTCGGATGTCCCGTCGGCCATCAGCCGCCGCTCCACCTCCCTGGCCAGCTCGAACGCGCGCAGCGGTGACAGGCCGGACGCGGACAGCGATTGGGCCATCAGTCCCTTCGAGTAGGGCAGCCCGTGGCCGCCATGGGAGACGATCGGGTCAGCCACCGCGCGACACCAGCGCCATCAGCTCGGAGTCCAGGTCGCCGTCCAGTCCCACCGGACGGTTGCGAACGAACGCCACCCGCGCGCCCTCGGCCCGCGCCCTCACGGCCACCGTGTCCACGGCGGCTGCCTTCAGCTCTGTGAGGTAGACGTTGCATCGCTCCGCCGCGGCCCGGTCGAGGTCGGCCGCGAGCGCCTCGCGCCGGGCGAGGTTCGTGCTGACCACGACCGGATCCGCCCCCTCGCAGCCCCCGGCGCGGGTGGTGAACAGCGCCACGCGCGCGCCCGGCGCCAGCGCCTCGGCGGGCTCCGGGCGCAGCTCGAAGCGAAAGCCGTCCACCGGGGCATCCGGCGCGGCAAGCACCAGATCGGCGCGCAGCAGCCGGTAGTCCGCGAACGGCTCGGCGGCGCCCGCGCCGGCCACGCACACGGTGCGGTCCACCTCCACCGGGGGCACGCAGGCGCCACTGCCCTCGAACAGCAGCACGCCGGGCTTCAGCGAGGCCGCCAGTTCGGCGCCGGCCACAACGGTCGACTCCTGCGGCGCGCCGGTGGGCCCGCCGCCCACCCGCCGGCAGCCCACCGTGCGCACGCCGGCCAGGACGGCGTCCTCGAGGTAGTCCGACGCCCCGTGTCCGCCCGCCTCCACGATCGCCAGCAGGTCGTCCAGCGCGGTGGCCGCCTCGGCCACTCGCGGCTCGGCTGGGCCGCCGCGGCCCATGCAGACCATCACGGGGTCCAGCCCGGCGTCGCGCAGCAGTCCGGCCCAGTGGCCGGCCACCGCCGTCTTGCCCGTGCGCTTGGCGGTGCCGATGACCGCCAGGCTGGGCCCTCGAAAGGCGAGGGGCTCGTAGACCGGCGGGTCCAGGCGCATGCCCGGCGCCTCGTATGCCAAGCCCAGGTGTAGAGCGAGCGAGGCCAGCCGCAGCCGCGCCGTGGCCGCCAGCGCGGGCTCGTCGGCCAGGTCGACCACCGCTTCTGCGCTTCCCGCCAGGTCGCGCAGCGCACGCTCGGGGTCGTCGCGCACCGGACGCCCGTACAGGTCGGCGACCGGGCCGGGCGGCAGCTTCTCGCCACGGCCCACCAGCACGACGCCGGCAAGATCCCGCGAGCCGGCGAGGCGCTCCAGGGCGTCCCGCACCGCCGGCGGGTGGTGCTCGCCGTCGATCAGCGCGATGACGGGGCCGAGGCGCACCTGGGCATTGTCCCGCTTGCTCGCCACCGTTGGGTGGTCGCTCGGGATAGCGGTCGCTTGGCTGTCCATCACGGAGGTGCTCGTACGCGACCGGCAAGAAGGAGGTTTCCGCGGCCACGGGCAAGAAGGGCGCCGGCGACAAGGATGCGCCGGGTGTCTTCGTCGCCGGGGACGCCCGTCACGGATCGACCAAGCGGGTGGCCGGAGCCGTCGGCGAGGGCGCGATGGCCGCGGCACTCGTACAGCGCCGGCTCGAGGAGCTCAACGGACTCGTCGCCATAGCCCCCGCCGTCACCTGACCGCCGTACTTCATCGAGAACCGCCTGCGCAATCGCTACGGCCTGCAGGGCGTGCGGATCGTGATCGATTTCAAGGCTCGCTCGGCCGGCCGCTCGGGACGGGGACGGGACTAGGCCCGAAACCCGTGCGTACCATCTCGCCCCAGACGGCCTCCCTGCCCAGCGCCATGGCGACGCAGGCCTTCACCCGGACCAGCGCGTACCACTGGCGGTAGAGGAAGTTCTCGAGCACGGCGGCGAGGATCAGGCGGCCGAAGCAGCGCCAGCCGCGGTAGCGCTGGAAGGCCCGCTCCTCGACCAGCAGCGAGCCGAGCGAGAACGCGGTGCCCAGAGCGATCGCCACCACGAAGAAGGCGACGGCCGACGCGGCCGACACCCAGCCAAAGCCGAGCGAGAGGGCGAAGCACGTGTAGCCCAGCACCTCGACCAGCGGCCCGAGCGCCTCGAACACGACGAAGTAGGGCATTGCGAAGAGGCCGAGTGCGCCGTAGCGACGGCGGCCGATCATCCCGCGATAGCGCCACAGCACCTGCACGAGGCCGCGCTGCCAGCGCTCTCGCTGCCGAGCGAGCACCGAGAGGCTGGCGGGCGCCTCTGTCCAGCACACCGGGTCTGCGATGAAACCGATCCGGTAGTCGATGTCCCGCGCTCGGCAGAGCCGGTGCAGTCGCGCCACAAGGTCCGCGTCCTCGGTGAGCGCGGTCTTGTCATATCCGCCTGCGGCGATCACGAGCTCGCGGCGGAATAGGCCGAAGGCGCCGGAGATGATCAGCAGCGCCCGCAGCCGCGACCAGCCCGTGCGCCCCAGCAGGAAGGCCCTGAGGTACTCGACGATCTGGAGGTTCACGAGCAGGTTGCGCGGCGTCTTGACCTCGCGCACGTGACCGTCGCTCACGCTCGAGCCGTTGATGATGCGCACGATGCCCCCTACCGCGACGGTCTCCGGCCGGACCTGGAACTCGCGCACGAGCCGCGGCAGAGCATCGCGCTCGAGCACGGTGTCGGCGTCGGTGGCGCAGAAGAGGGGGTAGCGGGCGTAGCAGAGGCCGGCATTCATGGCGTCGGCCTTGCAGCCGCCATTCACCTTGTCGATCACGACGAGCCGCTCGTCGGCGAGGCTCCGGTAGGTGGCCAGCACCGGCTCTGACGGCAGGCTGGTGCGCGGTACGCGCTTGTCCTCGACGAGCCGGAAGGCGTCCCGGAGCGCTTCGAGCGTGCCGTCGCTCGAGCCGTCGTTCACGACCACGACCTCGAGCCCTCTGTACTCGCAGCCGAGCAGCGAGCGCACCGACTCGACGATCACGCACTCCTCGTTGTACGCGGGCACGATGATCGACACCGGCACGCTCAAGTCCGAGGCGCCGATCGTCTCGTAGTCGCGCAGCGCGCTGCGCTTGACGTACTCGGAGATCTCGCGCCAGCCGAGGTAGAGGAGCAGCCCCTGGTTCAGCTGCATCGCCGCCATATAGGCCAGGAAGAAGAGGTTGAGGGCGAGGATCGCCTCGTGGAGCGCACCCACCCCGCCGTCGATCATCGGGCGAGCGCCTCCGCGGCCCTGTCGCGCGCGAAGCGGTCCGGATGGTCGCTGGCGCATGAGCGCAGCGCTGCCGCGCCGGCGTCGCCGAGCGCCGCGAGCGCCTCCGCGGAGCGGGCGCGCACCCACCACGAGGAGTCGCTGAGATGGGCCACGAGCAGCGGCAGCGCGCGTTCGTCGCGAAGCGCGCCGAGAGCGCGGGCGGCCTGCGTTCGGACCGCGGGCGACGGGTCCTCGAGCGCGCCGAGGAAGGCGTCGCAGGAGCTAGCGAGCCCAAGCCTGCCAAGCCCCCGGCAGGCACGAATCCGCTCTTCCTCCGAGTCGGCGCGGAGGAGTATCACGAGCGGCAACTCGGCGCGCGGGTCGCCCGTGAGGCCGAGCGCCTCGGCCAGCCAGGGGCGGCGCCCCTCGAGCTCGGGACGGTCGAGTGCGCGCAGCAGCGGCCCGACGGCGAAGCTGCCGGTCAGGCGCTCGACCACACGCTCCGGCTCGACGAGTTCGCGCCGCAGCGCGTCGAGCAGCGCCTCCGCCGCTCGCTCGGTGGCGCAGACGGCGAGCGCCTGGGTGGCGGCCGCACGCACGTCGGGGTCGCGGTCGGCCAGCAGCGGCGCAACGGCCGCGTCGGCGCCCGGGAGCCCCAGTCGCGCGGCGAGCAACGCCGCCCGCCCGCGGGCCATGGCGCGGCGCGCGCCGAGAGCATCGAAAAGCGCCCGCTCGAGGCCGCCGCGTTCGAGCGCGCGCACGAACAGCCATTCGCGCTCGTCGCGGGGTGGCAGGTCCAGGCGCGCCGCCATCGCGAGCAGATCGTCCTGGGCGACCCTGCTGCACGTGGCGGCACGCGCAAGCGCCCTCAGCTCGGCAAGCCGCACCTCGACCGGCGAGCCAGGGCCGAGCGCGTCCAGCCAGCGCTGACGCCGACGCCGGGAGCGCCGCTCGGCGCGCGAGCGCGTGAGCCGCTTGGCGAGCACCAGGCCGGCCAGGACGGCAAGAAGCCCGAGCGAGGCGAGCATGGGGATGAAAAGCGCCTGGATTTCCACGGCACCCTTGTTATCGACCCATGACGGGCCTCTAATGAGCGCAGGCCGTGCGAACGCCTACTCGAGAGGCAAACCGCACGCCAACCCAAACCGCCTCAAGACCCGAATAGGGAGCCATCCAGGGCCGAGGCCGTTCCAGCCAGTGCCGGCGGACTTGAGCGGGGCAGCGTCGTGCGAGTGTCCCGCGCTGCTGCTCTTGCGTGGCTTGCATCGTCGTCGAGAGGGAGCG
Organism: Thermoleophilaceae bacterium; assembly: GCA_035646775.1. Lineage (GTDB taxonomy): Bacteria > Actinomycetota > Thermoleophilia > Solirubrobacterales > Thermoleophilaceae > JAAYBF01. The sequence goes on from DASROS010000141.1 coordinate 18,151, forward strand.
CGCCAAGGTGCGGCCATTGCCTCGCCGCGTGCGCTCGAGCGCGGTTACAGGTCAGACGCGGATGACTTCGACGGAGGCGAAGTCGGTGACATCGGCGTCTTGGGTGACGACCGCGACTTCGTGGCGCAGCGGTCGCCGCGATCCACGTGTCGTGTCGGCGCAGCTTCCGCCCGGCGTGGAGTTGCTGATCGGCGATCCGTGCGAAGCGGGATCCGATGGCGGCATCGATCTCAAGCAGCGGGTATTAGGCCCGCACCCGCGAGAGCGTCGCAATACGCGCGGCCCGTGTCGGCTTCATGCTACGGATGTGCTGCGCACAGCCGCACGGCGCCTTACCCGTGGTGGGTCTCGCCCAGCAACGAGCGGTCTTTCTCATACTCGAAGGTGCGCGGGTCGAACGCCACCAGCTGCTCGCGGCCGGCGAACGGGTACTTGCGGAACACCGTCACGCGCTCGGTCGACACCTCGATCACGTTGTAACAGGGCTTGGTCTTGCCTCTCAGGCGCGTGGTGGAGACCGTCCCGGCGTTCACCACGAACAGGTCCTCCAGCCGCCAGGCGTAGGGCACGTGCTTGTGACCGGACAGGACGAGGTGCACGCCCGAGCGCTGCAGGCACTCCAGCGTGTCGCCGGCGTCGTGGACCACGTTGCGCTCGCGGCCGGTGCCGGGCACGGGCAGAAGATGGTGGTGCAGCACGAAGATGCGCAGGTAGGCCTCGGTGGACCCGAAGCGCTCCTCGATCCACTCGTAGCGCCCGCGGCCGATCACGCCGTGGTCGAGGTCGGGCTCGGTGGAGTCCACCGCCACGATCGACACGCCGCCGCCGTGCAGCTCCGAGCGCCGCTCGCCAAACAACTCCTCGAAGTGCACGTAGCCCACGTTGCGGGAGTCGTGGTTGCCGGGGATCACGAGCATCCGCTCGCACTCGATCCGGTCGAGGTACTCGCGCGCCTCCTCGTACTCGGCGCGCAGCCCGTCGGCGGTGAGGTCGCCCGAGACGATCACCGCATCGGGCGCCAGCTCGTTTATCTCGACCAGCGCGCGATCCAGCAGGCTGGGCACGAAGTGCTGGGCGCCGCAGTGGAGGTCGGAGATCTGGGCGATCGTCTTCATGCGATCACCTCGGTGCGCAGGCCGGGATCGAGCGCCTGGTCGGGCACCTCGCGGTCGCCGCGCAGCGCAGCGCGGACCTTGAGGAAGTCGGCTGCGGCTGCCACGTCGTGCACGCGCAGCACGGCGCCGGCCAGGTCCAGCGCGGGCTCGACCGCGGCCAGCGTGGCGGCGTCGCGAGCGGCGGGAGGGCGTCCTGTTATGGCGCCGAGGAAGTCCTTGCGCGAGACCGCGAGCAGCAGCGGCCGCCCGAGTGCCTCTAGCTCGCCGATCCGGCGCAACACCTCCACCGACTCGGCGGGAGTCTTGCCCAAATCCAGGCCGGGGTCGAGCAGCACCGCCTCGTCCGCGACTCCGCGCTCGGCCGCAGTGGCCATAAGCTCGGCCAGCAGAGCCGCAGCGTCGGCCACCACGTCGTCGTGGCCGGGCATGTCCTTGGTCTTAGGCGCGGCGCGGGTGTGGGTGATCACCAGGCCGGCGCCGGCACCCGCGCACAGGTCGGCGAGCACGGGATCGGACATCGCGCTCACGTCGTTGAGCATGGCCGCCCCGGCGTCGAGCGCGGCGCGGGCCGGGCCGGCGCGCCAGGTGTCCACGGACACGGCCACGCCCTCCCCCGCCAGCCGCTGCACGAACGGCACGATCCGCGACGCCTCCTCGTCCTCGGACACCGCCTCGCGGTCGCTGCGGCCGGACTCGCCGCCCACGTCGATCAGCGAGGCGCCCGCCTCGGTCTGCTCATGGGCCTTGCGCACCAGGCCGTCGAGCTCGCGGGGGCCGGGATCGGAGAAGGAGTCGGGGCCGGCGTTCACGATCCCCATCAGCAGCGGCCGGCCGCGCTCGAAGGCCAACTCGTGCTGTCCCATGCGCAGCCTCATACGCGTTCCGCCTCGGGCACCGCGGCGCCGGGCACCAGGCCCTCGACCTGCGCCACCCGGCGCCAGATCTCCAGCTGCTCGGCGATCTCGGCTTCGCCCCAGCCCAGCTCGAGCGCCATCGCCCGCGCCATCGCGATCGCGCCCGGGGAATCGGGCGCGGTGAGCGCGCGGGCATCGAGCACCCCGAGCCGCGTGCGGCGCAGCATCACGTCGGCCAGCGAGCGGGTCTGCTCGCGGCGTGCGGCGAACGGCGCCTCGGCCACCAGGTCGGGCAGGTCGGGGCTTACGCGTGCGGCCAGCTCGGGCGACTCCGCGGCCAGCGCCAGCACGTCCACGGCGGCGTGGCCGTAGCGACTCGCCAGCGCGTCGCGGGACTCTTGGTCCACCCCCTCCACCTCGTGCAGCTCGCCTGGCGCCACCGGCATGCCCAGCGGGATCTCGGCGGTGCGGCAGGGCGCCTCGCGACCCTCTCGCTCCACGATCCGGTCCACCGCCAGCTTTGCCATCCGCCGCCAGGTGGTGAGCTTGCCGCCGGTGATCGTGACCAGACCCGAGCTGGTCTCGTACAGCTCGGCCTTGCGCGAGATGTCCACCGACTTCTTGGGATCGCCGGTGGCGATCAGCGGGCGCACGCCCGCGTAGGCGCCGGTGAGATCCTCCGCGGCGATCGAGGTGCCGAAGAAATCGTTCACGGCGCTGAGGAGATAGGCGATGTCCTCCTCCCCCGGTGGGATGTGGTCCAACGCACCCTCGTAGTCGTTGTCGGTCGTGCCGATCAGCGTGCGCCCGAGCCACGGCAACACGAAGATCGAGCGGCCCTTGCCCGCGGGCACGATCGCGCCGGCCGCCACAGGCAGGTGCTCGCCGGACACGGTCACGTGGGTGCCGCGGCTGGGCCGGATCGTGGGCACCTCGGCCTCGTCGTGCAGCTCGTCGGGGCGGATCCGGTCGGCCCAGACCCCGGTGGCGTTGACCACGTTGTCGGCGGCCAGCTCGAACTCGCCGCCGCCCACCGCGTCGCGGCAGAGCACGCCCGCGGCGCGGCCGTCGCGCTCCACCAGGCCGGTCACCTCCACGCCGTTGCAGCACACCGCGCCGAAGCGCTCGGCCTCCCCGAGCGCGGTGAGCACCAGCCGCGCGTCGTCGGTCTGGCAGTCGTAGAAGAGGTATGCCGAGGTGGGCTCCCGCGGGGCCAGGGCCGGCAAGAGCTCGGCCGTCTCCTCCGCGTCGATCGTGCGGTGGCGCTCGGGGCTCCACTCCTCCTCCGAACCCCGGCGCCGCCGCAGTCCCTCACGCGTCATCACGTCGTACATGTTCAGCCCGGCCCCCAGGATCCGGTCCGGCCGCTTGCCGTCGAAGACGGGGATCAGGATCGGCAGCGGCTTGACCAGGTGCGGCGCAAGCTTGACCATCAGCTGGCGCTCCAGCAGCGCCTCGCGCACCAGTCCGAGGTCGAAGCTCTGCAGGTAGCGCAGACCTCCGTGGACGAGCTTCGACGAGCGGCTCGAGGTCCCCGACGCGTAGTCGGCCTTGTCCACGAGCGCCACGCTGAAGCCGCGCGACGCGGCGTCCAGCGCCACCCCCGCGCCGGTGATGCCCCCGCCGATCACCACGACGTCGAACTCGTCGCGCTCCATCGCGGCCAGGGCGTCAGCGCGTGGGATCACTCGAGGTACGTTACGAAGTCGCCAGGGGGCTCGCGCTCGGGCGGCCGCTTTTCTTCGCGGACATGGCCGAGGTGGATCAGGGACACGAACAGCTCGTCCTCGCCCATGCCAACGACCGCGGCGCCCTCGCGGGTGCGCAGCACGCCGGGCGTGCGCCAGTAGCCCGCCAGCCCCCGTGCATGGGCGGCCACGAGCACGATGTACACCGCGCACGCCGCCGCGCAGAGGTCCTCCTCGTCCTGGACCGTGTCGCCGCTGAGCACCACCGACGCGCACACCAGCGTGGGCGCGCGGTCGAGCTTGCTCGCGCTCTCCGGGCCGGCGACCTCCTTCAGCTTCGCCAGCGACCGCTGACCCAGCACGCGGAAGCGCCACGGGTTGGTGAGGTGGTGGTTGGGCGCCCAGCGGGCGAGGTCGAACAACTCGTCCAGCGTCTCCGGCGGCACGGGGTCGGGCCCGAAGGCCTTGTGGGTCCGCCGTCCGCGGATGGCCTCCTCGAGGTCCACGACGGCGACGCTAGCGGATAGGTTCACTGGCATGGCGACGGGCATCGCGATAGTCACCGGGGCGTCGAGCGGCATCGGGGAGGCCACGGCTCTCCACCTGCGCGACCTTGGCTTCGACGTGCACGCGGGTGTTCGCAGGGACGCGGACGCCGAACGGCTCTCCGGGCTCGGCCTGCGGCCGCTGACGCTCGACGTGAGCGACCCGGACGCGATCGCCGCGGCGGCCGCCTCGCTCGATGGCCAACCGGTGGCGGCGCTCGTCAACAACGCGGGCATCGCCGTGTTCGCGCCGCTCGAGCTCGTGCCGATCGACCAGCTGCGCAACCAGATGGAGATCAACTTCATCGGCCAGGTGGCCGTGACGCAGGCCTTCCTGCCCTCGCTGCGCTCGACCCGCGGACGGATCGTGAACGTGAGCTCGATCGGCGGCCGGATCGCGCTGCCGCTCGCCGGTCCGTACGCCGCCTCGAAGTTCGCGCTGGAGGCGGTCACCGACTCGCTGCGGCGCGAGCTGCGCCACCTCGGCGTGAAGGTGATCGCCGTCGAGCCCGGAGGGGTGAAGACGCCCATCTGGGACAAGGGCACAGAGACCACGGACTCGATGCTCGCCGGCGCCCCGCCCGACGTGGCGCAGCTCTACAGCGGCCTGGGCGATGCCCTGAGGGCGGAGGCCCGCAAGATCGCCACCGAGACCGGCGTGCAGCCGGATGAGGTGGCCGAGGTGATCGGCCGGGCGCTCACCTCGTCGAGGCCGCGTACGCGCTACCTCGTGGGACGAGGCGCGAAGGCGCGCGCTGCCTTGGCGCGCGTGCTGCCGGACCGGGTGTTCGACCGGCTGATCGCGCGCTCGCTGTCCAGCTGACCCGCACGCGCCACCGTCTCGGGGTGCGGCTCGTCCGCCGGCGCTTCGCTGCCCAGCAGGTGGAACGCGAGCCGCGTGGCCAGGGTGGCGATCGTGATCTGCGGGTTCACGCCGAGCGAGCTCGGGATCGCGCTCGCGTCAGCCACGTAGACGTTGTCGGTGCCGTGGACGCGCAGGCTCTCGTCCACCACTCCGTGCTCGGGGCGGGCGTCGGCGCGGGCTGTGCCGAGCGGGTGGAAGGCCATCAGGGTGAGGTCGCGGGCGCGGAGCCTTCGGCCGTGCAGGGGGCGCGAGTCGCGGCCGTGCATCTCCTGCACGCCGGATACCGGCACGAACACGCGCCTGGCGCCCGCCTCCCAGTAGAGGTCGGCCAACAGCTCCAGGCCGCGCCGGAAGGTCTCCACGTCCTCCGGCACGAGGCTGTACTCGATGGTGGTGCGGCCCAGGCGCTCGCGCACCCGGCCGCGCGAGCGATCGGACACCATCACCCCGAACTGGGCGAGGTGCTTGAACTCGAGCATCAGCTCGCGGTGGCGCTCGCGGTTGAAGGGCAAGGTGGATGCGAGGTAGTCCGGCGGGCCGGCGGCGCCCTCGAACATGATGCCCTCCCCCGCGAACTCGTCCACGTAGTAGGACTGGGGCACGCCGCGCGCCATGTCGATCTCCTCCTCGAACAGCGCTCGAACGGCGCTGCAGGGGTGGATCGCGAGGTTCTCTCCGAGCTCGCCCGACCCGCCGCCCAGCCCGTTGCGCGCCAGCAGCGGTGGCGTGTGGATGGCTCCGCAGGCAACCACGACCGTGTCGCACTCCACACGCAGCGTCCCGCCGCCGGCCGTTGAGGCGATCACCCCTGCGGCACGCCCCCCGCGCATGACGATCTCCCGGGCGCGCACGCCCGCGTAGGTCGTGGCGCCCGCGTCCCAGGCCTTCGGCACATAGGTGATCCCCGTGTGCTGCTTGGCGCTGGTGGGGCAGCCGAACACGCACACGCCCGAGCCCACGCAGCCGCGCGCGTTGCGGTGGATGAAGTCGCCGGACCAGCAGAGCGCGTCCGCGCCGCGCTTGACCACCAGGGCGTTGTTGCCGGCCAGCTCGGCCGGCACCTGGGTCACCGACAGCTCGCGCTCCACGCGGCGGAAGAAGGGGTCGAGCGCCTCCGGGGTGAGCGAGGTCAGCCCGAAGCTCTCGCGCCACTTGGCGAGCACGGGCTCGGGCGTGCGGAAGCAGGTGCCCGAGTTGATCAGCGTCGTGCCGCCCACGCCGCGCCCGAGGGGGAGCATCACGGGGACGTTGCCCACCGTCACGGTCTGGCCGGCCTCGCGGTAGAGCAGCGGCGTCATGTCGCGCGGACGGGCGGTCATGTCGTCGGTGGTGAAGTGCTCGCCCTCCTCGAGCATCGCGACGCTCATGCCGCCCTCGGCCAGCTCCTTGGCCACGGGCGCGCCGCCCGCGCCGGTGCCGATCACGCAGGCGTCCACGCGCACCACGCGTTCGCCGCGGATCGCGCTGCCGCTCTCCACACGCTCCTCGCGCGGGACGAACATGTCGGTCCCGTCGCGGTAGGCGTCGGGTCCGGTGGGCCTCACGGCCTTCCCTCCCGCGCCCGCAGCTCGCGGGCGCGCGTCACGTTGGCGTCGGCGTCGTAGCCCAGGCGCCGCATCACGGCGTCGTCGCCGTAGTAGGAGAGGAAGGCCAACCCCTCGACGAGCTTGGTCAGGCCACGGGCGGCCGTGCCCGAACTCTGGGCGCGCTGTAGCGCCTGCGCGCGTTCCGGCTCGCTGAGCCGGCGAAGGCGGGCGCGCGAGCCGAGCAGCCGGGGAGCGATCTCCACCGCGTAGAGCAACGCGCGCAGCCCGAGCCGATTGAGCCGCGGGGACAGGCTCAGCCAGCGGTCGAAGGACTGCACCGCATCCGTACGGGACACGGCGGGCAGCACCGGCTCCGGCGCCACGATCGTGTCCGTGAGGCACGCGAAGATCGACGCCTCGCGGGGAGTGAGCGCTTGCAGGTCGCTCAACCCAGCGACTCCAGGACCCGGCGCTCCTGCTCGGCCGCCAGCGTTGCGATCGCGCCTGCCGCGCGGCCGTCGGCGTGGTCGGCGATCGCCTTCGCGGCGCGCGCGTAGAGGGGCGCCAGCCGGTCGTGGTCTGCAACCACGGCCCGCAGCAGCTCGGCGTGGTCGAGGTACAGCCGGCGCACCGTATTCAGGACGAGGACGAACACCACGTTGTCCGACGCGTCCACCAGCTCGGCCATGAACGCGAGGTCGACGAGCTGGGCGGCCTGGGCATGGGGCGCCTCGGCGATCTGCCGCGCGAGCTGCGCCAGCTGCTCCGCCTGCTCGTTCGTGCGCCGTTGAGCGGCCAGCCGCGCCGCCTCGGTGAGCATCAGCCGGCGCGCCTCGAGCACCGCCGCGAGGGTCGGGCGGTCAACGCCGCCCGCGGCGAAGATCAGCTGCGCCACCACATCCAGGCCGCCGTCGGAGCGCCAGTCGCGCACGCGCATGGCGTCGCCGTGGCGGACCTCCACCAGCCGCAGCTGCTCGAGCCGCTTCACGGCCTCCCGCACCGAGGCCATGTTCACGCCTAGGTCGGCAGCGAGAGCGCGCTGCGTGGGCAGCTTCTCGCCGGGCTCGTAGCGGCCCGAGAGGATCTGCTCGCTGAGCAGCCGGAACACCTGGTCGGAGACGAGAGCGCGCTGGACCGCCTGAGCCATCGCGCGATTGTACGGGTGTTCCGAACAATTGCCAGCGAGGGGGTCACCCTCCGGCGCTGGGCCGCATTTGGGTTGAAGTGCAACCCAAATGTGGCCCACTCGTCGCTACCCGGGTCGGCGCGCGCGCAGCCGCCGCCGGAGCAGCAGCACCGCCACGAGGACACCCGCGCCCCCGGCGGCAAGGACCGGAGCGGCCACCCGCTGCTCGTCGCCGCTCGCGCCCCGGCCGGAGCTCGTGCGCTCGGAACCCACCGGCTCGAGGTCCTCCCTCCGACCCGGCGAGAGCGACGGCGCGGGAGCACCTGGATCCGCCTTGCCCTCACCTGCCTTCGTTGCCTTGCGAGAGCCCCTGCGGCCGGAACCGGCCGCAGCCGAACCGCCCGAACCCGAGCCCGACGCCGCGAAAGCCGAACCGCCACCACCACCCCGCCGCTTGCGCGGCACCGCCGCCAGCGGAAACGGCTTGCGCCTGAGCGCCGTGAGGGCCTGGGCGGTCACCCACACCGGCGTCTGGTCGCTGGTGCGCGAGTAGGCGATGTGCCCGTCGCGGCGCTGGAGGCCGCGGAGGTACCGGGCGGGGTCCCGCCCCATTGCGCCGGCACCGATCGCCACCAGCCCCTGCACCGCCCACGCCGTGGACTGGGCGTTGGAGCTGCGGCCCTCGGACTGGCCGAAGCCGCCATCGCCGTTCTGCACCCGGCGCATGTAGGCCACCGCTCCGGAGGCGGCGGGGCCGCGCCGGCCTGCGGCAGCCAGCGCCTGCAGCGCGGCGCCGGTGTCGTCCACGTCGCTCTCGGCGCGCGGCACGAACCCAAAGCCGCCGTCGGAGTTGCGTGCGCCTGCGAGCCAGCCGGCGGCGCGGCGTACGGAACCCGAGCCCGCGCCGAGTCCGGCCGACCGCAGCGCCATCACGCCGAAAGCCGTGTGCGCCACGTTGCGCCGCCAGGAGCCGTCGGCGCGCTGGCGCCGGAGCAGCCCGGCCACCAGGTCGCGCCCGCCGAAGCTGCGTCCCGAGAGCCCCGACGCCTCGAGCACGAGGATCGTGCGCTCCAGCTCACCCGTGTCGCCGATCGAGCCGGCCCTGCCGAGGTAGGTGGTGAGCGATCGGCCGCCGGAGCGGGCCACGTCGCGCGGGTTGACCCCCGCCGCCCCGAGGCCAAGGGCCGACCAGCCGGTGAACAGCTGGCTGGACGAGCTGCCGCGCGTGCCGCCGAAGCCGCCATCGCGGTTCTGCGCGCGGCGCAGGTAGGCCACGGCCTTCGAGCTCGGCGAGGACGCGGCGGCGCTCGCCGCCGGATCCGCCGCGCTTGCCGGGGACGCTGCAGCCACGTGAAGCCCCGCCGCCACGGCGAGCGCGACCACGAGGGCCGCGGCGGCCGCCCCGCGCGCGTCGCCGGCCGCGACCGCCGGGCGCTTCCACCGGACCTCGAAGCGCCGCCTGTAGCGGCGCAGGGCGCGGATGAAGACCGGCCCGATCAGCAGGCAGAAGGCCACGTTGCCGAACACGTGAGCCAGGTTGTACGGCGCCGAGCTGGCGGAGATCGCCAGGTAGCCGTCGAGGCCCTGCCGGGCGGACAGGGTCCACTGGTACACGTCCATGAACATCCCGAAGCCCAGGCCGGCCAGCCCGCACGCCAGCGCGAGCGACACCCGGCCCAGTTCCCGCCCGCGGGTTGCCAGCGCCAGCAGGCCGCCGCCCACGCCCACTGCGCCCCATCCCACCATCTGCCACGCCGTCCAGGGCCCCTGGCCCAGGAATACGTTGGAGGCCAGCGCGGTGACCGCGCCTACCACGAACCCTGGAATCGGACCGAGGGCGTACCCGGCGAAGAGCACGATGTCGGTGGTGGGCTTCACGTTGGGGATGGCCGCGAAGGCCAGCCGCCCCACCACGGCGAGGGCGGCGAGCGTGGCCACCAGCGCCACCACCTCGGCAGGCGGTCGGCGCCGCTCATACCAGGCAAAGCCACCCGCGAGCACGATGGCGAGCACGGCGAGGGAGCTGGCCTGCCAGGTCATCCCACCAGCTCCCGCGCCAGCAGCCGCGCGCCCTGCGCTGGGGTGAGCGCCCCGCCGGCGCCGCTGAGCGTGCGCGCCACGTCGGTGGAGAAGTGCCAGCCGCCTGCCAGCACCTGGGCGGGCTGGCCGTCGGCTATCACGGTGCCCGGGCCCATGAGCACCACGCGGTCGGCGAAGGTGGCCGCGAACTCGGTGTCGTGGGTGGCCACGACCACCGCTGCTCCGTGCGCGGCCAGATCGCCGATGCGCTCCGCCAGGGCGTCCTTGTCCGGTCGGCCCATGCCGCGCGTGGGCTCGTCGAGCAGCACGGCCGCACATGGCCCGCCGGACAGCACCACCTCCAGCGCCAGCCGCTGGCGCTCGCCGCCGGAGAGGTCGCGTGGGTGGGCCTGGCCGCGCCCGGCCAGCCCGGCCGCCGCGAGCGCCGGCTCGCCGGCCTCCTCGGCCGCGTGGTCGTGCACCAGGTAGTCGCCCGGGTTCTGCAGCAGCAGCGCCACCCCGCCCGCGCGCTCCAGCCGCCCGCGGGTGGGTTGTTGAAGCCCCTTGAACAGCCGCAGCAGCGTGGACTTGCCGGCCCCGTTGCGGCCCATCAGCGCCACCTTCTCGCCGGGCTCGAAGCGCAGGTCCACGCCGGCCAGCACCCGCGGGCCGTCCTCGATCTCCAGCCACAGGTCGCGGGCCTTCAGCGCGGCCGCGCCGCGGCGCTCGCGCCGCCAGGGCAGCCGGCTGGCGCTCGGCTCCGGCGACGGCTCCGCGGCCGGCGCACCCACCTCGGCCAAGCCCGCTCCGCGCAGGCTCTCGCGTGCCTCCTTGACCGTGGCCGGCACGGGACCCAGCCCGGCGAGGGAGAACATGCGCGCCACCGGAGTGGCGAGCGCGCCCCCCCCTGCGGCCGCCCACGCGAGGAAGTCCGCCGGCGGCGCGTCGCAGGCCACCGCGCCGCGCTCGATCGCCACCACGCGGTCGGCGGCGGGCAGGCAGCGCTCCAGTCGGTGCTCGGCGAGGACCACGGCGGTCCCCCACTCCTCGTTGAGGCGGCGCAGCAGCCAGATCAGCTCGTCCCCGGCCACGGGATCGAGCTGGGAGGTTGGCTCGTCGAGCAGCAGTAGCGCGGGGCGACCCACCAGCGCCGCGGCGATCGCCACCCGCTGAAGCTCGCCGCCCGACAGCGTCTCGGTGCGCCGGTCGAGCAGGTGCGCCACGCCCATCGCGAGCGCCACCTCCTCGACCGCGCGCGCCACGGCGGCCGCGGGCTCGCCCCGATGCTCCAACGCGAGCGCCAGCTCGGACCGCACGCCGCCCATCACCACCTGGGCCTCGGGGTCCTGGAAGACCGTGCCGCATACCGCGGCCAGCTCGGCCGGGCCGTGCTCGCGCACGCTCAGGCCGCCCACGGTCAGCTCGCCCGAGGCGTCGCCGCCGTGGAAGTGGGGCACGAGGCCGCAGAGCGCCCGCAGCAGTGTCGACTTGCCCGAGCCGGAGCTTCCGGCCAGCACCGTGAAGCTGCCCTCTGCCAGATCGAGATCGAGCTCGCGCAGGGCGGGCCCCTCCGCCTCGGGGTAGCGGTAGTTGAAGCCGGTCGCGCTGACCACAGGCTCAGGCACGGGCCACCCCCAGGCGCGCCGAGCGACCGGCGAACGGAAGCGCCGCCGCCAGCAGGAGCAGGGCCGAGAGCGTGAGCTCCGCCGGGCCGAGCCCGACCTCGAGCCGCGGATACGCCTCCACCGACCCGGCGCTGGCTAGCTTGCCGGCCACGGCCGCGCAGGCCACCGTCGCTGCAGCGGCCAGCACGCGCACATCGTGGCGGGACGGCGAGCGGCGCACGCGGGCGGCGCGGCGGCCGGCTGAGTACCCGCGCACCTCCAGCGCCGCGGCCACGTCCACGGCACGCTCCAACGAGCCCGACAGAGCGGCCCGAGCGACAGCCAGCCGGCCGGGCGGGTGGGGGCGGCAGCGGGCGGCGTCGCCCATGCGGGTCGCGTCGCGCGCGAGCACCGGCACCAGCCGGGTGGCCAGCGCAGCGGTGAGCGCCGAGCGATAGGACACCCGGCGCAGGCTGCGCAGCAGCTCGTCGGGGTCCACGCAGGCGGCGAAGAGCGCGAAGGGCATCACGAAGGCCGCCACGCGCAACCCCGCGAGCCCCCCGGCGGCGAGCGCCTCGAGCGTGATGTCGAAGCGATGGCCGAGCACGCTCCCACCGCGGATCAGCAGCGTGTTCCCCTCGGCGTAGACGAGCGGGTTGATCACCGTGACGAGCAGCGCCAGCGGCACCGACAGCCGGGCCGCACTGGCGATCTCCGAGCCCACCCCGGCGGCCAACCCGGCGCCGGCCACCGCGGCGATCACGGCTACGACCACCACCGGGTGGTCGTACAGCGCGCACACCAGGGCCAGGCTCACGCACAGCGCCGTCGTGGACCCTGCGCCGGCGGCATGGAGCGGGCTCGGCCGCGGGCGGTAGATCGGTACGAGGCTCACGAGCCGTCCTCCAGCGGGAGGTGTTGTGGTCCGTCGGGCGTGGCGGCCACCGCGAAGGCGTCGCGCAGCGTGGCGACGTCGAAGGCCTTCACAGCAGCGTCGAGGCCGCGCTCGTCTCCGCCGGTGATCAGCCACAGGATCTCCGTGTCCGACGGCCGCCGCGCGGCCACGATGCCGGTGTCCGGGCCGCCGGTAGCGGCCACCTCGCCGCGTTCGTCGAGGAGCTCCACCTTGCGCCCGCCGTCGCGGAAGCGCGCGAACACCCCGCTCTTGCCGGGGTCGTCCTCGAGAGCGCGCGCCGTGGGCAGCTGGCGCGCCCGGGCCCAGGTGGCCACGACCACGCGGGCCACCTGCTGGTTGCCGGCGGCGCCGAGCGAGGCGCCGGTGGCCGGCACACCGGCTCGGTCGAGCGTGTCCTTCACCTGCTCGCACGCGCGCGAGGAGGCGTCCTCGCACTCCACCCGCGTGGGGAACCGCCGTCCCTCCGCACCGTGCAGAAACGGCTCGGGGAACGCGCCCACGGTGGCGCGCACCATCGCGGCGCGCCAGTTGCGGTAGTCCCACTGCACCACGTCTCCCGGGTTGAGCTCGTACTCCGCGGCGCCCTTGCCGGCCTCGATGCCGTTCACGAAGTAGAACCAGTCGGCGGAGCCGCTCTCCCCGCCACCCGAGAGACCGTCGATCGACTGCACGAAGTTGCCGCCGTAGCGGGTCTTGACGTCGTTATCGGCGCGCAGCAGGCGCATCACGGTCTGGTCCTCGCGCACCTTCTCGACGCGACCGGAGGAGAGCACCTGCGCGCCGAAGTCGCGCGTCACGCGCAGGGTCGCGCCGCCGCCCTCGCGCTCGGCGCCGGCACCCACGCCGCATCCGGCCACCGCCGCTGTGAGCGCGGCCAGGACGGCGGGCAGTGCGGCGCGCAGGCCCATCAGCGCACGACCACCCGCTCCCCGAACGAGCGGATGAATCCGGGCTTGGAGGCGAGAAACAGGTGGCGGCCCGGCGGCAGCTCGAGCGTGGCGCGGCCGTTCGCGCCGGTCTGGGCGCTGCCCGCGCCGGACGATACGGCGGCGCCGGGAACCGACACGCCGCCGCCGTTGTCGTCATAGCCGCGCACGAGCACCGACACCGACCGGCCGGACACCGTGGCCTTGAGCTCCAGCGTGCGCTGGAAGCTCGCGCCCTGCTTGCGGCCGTAGAACCAGGTGACCCGCTGGCCCGGGCGCAGGCGCCCGCGGCCGAACGGCCCGGTGGGGTCGCCGGCGCCGGCGTCGGGCAGGCGGCGGCCCACCTTGTAGATCCAGCCGTCCTGTCCGCGGTTGCGATCGCCGCGGATCGAGCGCACGAACAGCTGGCCGCCGTCGCGGGCGCGGCGGGAACACGAGCCGAAGTCGCGCAGCCCAATCCGGCCGGGCCGCGAGCGCACGAGCGCGGCGAGCGGGGTGCCGGAGGCCACCGCGCAGCGACGCCCGGACACCCTCACCGTGGCCGCCCGCGCGCGGACCCGCCGCTGCAGCGCTTTACCGCTCTTGAACACCACGAGCTGGCTCACCGCCGGCGAGGACGCTGCCGCACGCGGCTCGGTCACAGGGCCGCCCGCGGCCGGCTGGGCCACCGCGGTGGCCGCCGCCGCGGCGAGCGCGGCGGCGGCCGCTCCGGTGTGCAGTGCCCGCCTCATAGCCACGGCGCCACCGCATCGAGCTCCACGGGTGACTTGCCCGCGCGCACCGTGAGGGTGTGCGTGCCCGGCTTCAGACGGCGCGAGGTGAACAGCACGCTGCGGAGCTTGCCCTTCCCGCGCAGGCGCACGACCTTGCTGCGACCGTCCACGGTCACCCGGGCGCGCCCGCCGCGCGCCAGCTTGCGCCCGATCAGCGATACCCGCCGCCCCCTGAAGGTGAGCCGCGCGGTCGCGCCTTTGCGGGTGGAGCGCACCGAACGCTGCCCCCAGGCGCGGGCGATCTTCACCCGCTTCCAGCCCCGGGAGAGGCGCAGCCGCCGGTCGTCGATCGGGATCGTCAGCAGCCCGCTCTCGGCCACCCCGCGGTTGGTGGCGCGGTCGATGGCGGTCACCCGGAAGCGGTAGGTGCTGCCCGAATCGCCGCGGAAGTGAAACCGCGTCAGCGGCGTCCGCTCCACCAGCGTGCGGAAGCCGGTCTGTGCGGCGCCGGCGAACCCGTCCGACACCTCACTCACCTCGAGCTTGTACCCGGTCACGCCGCTCCCGTCTGCGCCGTCGTCGCCCAGCCAGTCGACCAAGACCGTGCGCGACCTGCCGCGTTCACTGGCCAGCTTGCCGGGCAGCCGCACGTTCACGCCAGGCCCGGTCTTGTCGGTCGAGGTGCAGGGGTCCGCGCCGGCGGGATCCACGCACACCGTCACCCTGTTGGAGCGAACGGACTGCTGGCGCTCCGCCTTCAGGGGGTAGATGCCCGCCTCCGCGTAGGTGGGTTGGGCGTTGCCGCCGGCGTCGGTGGTCACGCCCCCGACGGTGGCGCCGCTCTGCGGTTGTCCGTTTGCTCCATCGGTCACTCGGACGGTGAACGGGCGGCCGGTGGTCGCGCTCGTGGGGCTCGCGAGCTTGAGCACGTTCTCCTTGGAGAAGGCGTCGAAGGCCCACAGGACTTCGTCGCCCGACTTCACGATCTCCTGGCAGCCGCCGACCTGGGACGCCTGCGAGTTCACGAACTGGCCCCAAAACTCGGAGCTGGTGGAGGCGTCCGAGCCCACCCGGTCGATCTGGTAGTCGTCGAAGCTCGCGAAGTAGGTGCCGTCCCAGGTGAAGTTCCCGAGCGGAGCGCCGTCGTCGAGGGTGGTCGTAGGCGTCGGCCCCGGGCTGCCCGGCGGGGTGCCGCCGCCGTTGGTGCCGTCACAGCGCTGGTCGTTCCCGGAGGAGGGCGTCACCGTCTTACCGTCGGTGGTCACCGGTCCCTCGAAGATTGTCGTGTTGCGCCCTTCGACGCGGAGGTTGATGCTGGCTGGGGCCGCAAAGGCCGTGGTGGCGCCGAGAAGCGAAGCGCCGAGAGCGCAAGCGACGAGCGCTGTGCGCGTGGATGAGGTATGCATGGATCGCCCTTTCTCCGAGGGTTCGTTGATCCGGTCGGAGGGAGGTCTCCTGGCTCCGGGCTCCGTGCCACGCCTTCCCGGACGGCCTCGAGGGCCTCCCAGTGGCTGACGCACTCGTCGTGCGGCACATCTGCACCCGGTCACAGTGGCGGGACCGCGCCGGACTTTCACCGGACTTCCCTGACCACCGACCGTATGGACGCAGCAGGATACAGCCGCCGCGGCCGGCTGCCTAGTGC